>DXZW01000021.1 GCA_019419455.1 Collinsella sp.
ATTTTCCGGTTCGACGAACAGCCGATCGTGTCAAATTTGGTCTAACAGAGCCTTTCTTTTTACGGGAGCTATTGTAGACAAGCCCAAAGCCAGAACAATCATTATGACCGGTGAGCGGTATTTTTTCTTCGATAAACGGTATTTAAGCGGCACTTGGGGACGTTCCTTTTCTGCCGGCACCCAGGGACACTCCTTGCTCTGGCCCCATTGCACCAATTTCGTATGCGCTAGATGAAGAGTTCGCATTCCTTCCGCACGACGCAAACCTTGCTCAGCATCTGGGAAACAGCGGATAGCTTGTTGGGATCAAGCTTGCGAGCGCCTCGCGGACATACGGCGATGCAGCGCATGCAGGAGATACACGCCTCGTCAGCTGCTCGCTTGGGGTCGCCCTTGTCGATAGCGCAAACGGGGCACGCCGCGGCGCATGCACCGCAGGAGACGCAATCCTCTGTTGCCTCGGGTGCCATGCGGTGACCTCCAGCTTGTTTATAAGGACGATTGCCGGGAATAGAGGGCTCGGATGCATCCTCAGCCAACAGCTTCTGCTGAATTTGCTGCGCAAACTCTGCGAGCTGCGCCGCATCCTGCGCATCCGGTCGCCCAGCAGCAAACTGACGAGCAACGGAATGCTCAGCAATAGCAGAAACCGCTGCGACCACCCTAAATCCGGCGCGCTTCGCAACGTCCTCCAACTCTACGAGCGTGTCCTCAAACGCGCGGTTTCCGTATACACAAACCAAAACAGTCCGAGCCCCGTTGCCGCGCACTATGCCCAACCGGTCAGCCACCACAGCCGGGATTCTACCGGCATACGCCGGCACAGAGATTACGGCCACGTCGTCCTCAGTCATCGAGACGGCGCTGAAATCTAGCCCGCTATCGGTCAGATCGACGGTAACGGTATTTTTGTCCAGCGCCCCGGCCACAAGGCCAGACACCTTCCGCGTTCCACCCGTCGGACTAAACACAATTTCGAATACGTCCATCGAGGCACCCTCCCCCTACGCCTGGCGACGCGTCAAGCCGTTTTCACATCCAGCCAGAGTATACGGTACGTGGGATCCACGTTTTGGTGCACCAAACACCCCAATGCACCCACCCTACGCTGTCTGCCTCTTCGTTTTGTATTAATTACGGTACAGATTGTATATATTTACGGGATACCGCCGTGTTCTCCTGAGGTACCCCATCCTGGCCCGTGCAAAAAACGGAGTATTCTGCAACGTGACCGCGCCAGCACCGCCGCGGGTGGGCAAAACTGTAGGGCGCCGTATCATTCTAAGTCCCGACATGGCGAGAATGACGCGCCCCTGCTCCGGAAAACGGCGAAATCTGACTCGGAACGCTCGCTAGGGATATCCGAAGGCCGCCGTTGGCAATACCGAATCGTATGCAACCAACTAGAGCTGCTGAATACTCCAAAAAATGCACGACGCACCCCATGGGACCCATTGCCGCATGACAGAAAATAGGTCCTCGGCATCCCCCAGATGCATTCCCGAGAAAATCGCGTTTGGATTAGCGATGGACACGGTAAACAAAAGGGCCCGAGCGTTGTTTGCTCGGGCCCTTTTGTTTGTCTCACGCTAGCGTGCGATGCGTATGTTATCTGCGCTTGCCGCCGCCGTCGCCGGGACGACGGGAGCTGCCGCCGCGATTGCCGCCACGATTGTTACCATAGCTGCCACGGTTATCGCGACCGCCGGCGCGACCGCCGCGGGAACCGGCCTGGTTGTCACCACGCCCGCCGCGGTAGCCGCCACGGCGCTCCTCGCGGGTGTCGTCGTAGTTGCGCCAATCATCGCGACGATCGCGGCTGGCACGCGGGTCGCGACGATCGCGCGACTCATTCGAACGACCGGCGCCGCTGCGGCCACCGTTGCCACGAGCACCCTCGCGACGCTCGCCGCCACGGACGCCGCGCTCGTCACGCGAACCACGGCCTTCGCCGCCACGGCCACTGCGCTCGTCATTGCGACCGGAACGACGACGGTCACCCGAGCCGCGCTTGCCGCCGCGCGAACCGCGGCCCTCGTCCTCGCGCTCAACACGACGACGGCCACCACGGTCCTCGTCCTCGCGGCGACGGCGATGCGCCTCGCCCTGGAACTGCTTGGCACGGCGCTCGGCACGGTTGCCGCGTGGGGTCTGCTCGACGGCAGCAGCACCCCCGCGCTCCTCGGCAGCTACCTCGCGGGCCACGCTCTCCACAGCCTCGTCCACGCGAGCCTGAACGCCCTCGCGCACGCGGGTCTTGCCGCCGCGCTTGGGACGGCCCGGACGCTCGCCGTCGCTGCGGCGCTCGTCGCGACCGCGGTTGGAACGACCGGCAACATCGCCGTAATCGTCGCCGTTGCGCTTGCCGTCGCGACGCGCCTGCTCAAGCTTCTTCTTGCTCTTGGACTTGCCGCACTTGGTCTTCTTCTTCACCTTAAAGGCGGCAGGGTCGCGCTCGGGGTCAACCGCGGGCGGGTTGGGACCCACATGCAGGTCGCCGGCCCCGTAGATGTCGGCCGTCTTGTCCATGAGCTTCTCGATCTCGTAGAACTCATCGACATCCTGCTCGGTCACAAACGTGATGGCCCACCCCAGCTCGCCGGCGCGGCCCGTACGGCCAATGCGGTGGATATAGTCGGTCGGCTCGGCCGGCACATCAAAGTTCACGACGTAGCGCACGTCGCTGATGTCGATGCCGCGGGCGAGCACGTCGGTCGCCACCAGTACGTCGACGGTGCCGTCGCGGAAGGCCGAAAGCGCGCGCTCGCGCTGCGCCTGGCTGCGGTTGCCGTGAATCGCGGCGGCCTTGATGCCCTTACGCTCCAAGCGACGGCAGCAGCTGTCGGCGCGGTGCTTGGTGCGCATAAAGACGATAGTGCGCTCCGGGCCCTCCTTTTTGAGGAACTCGGGCAGCAGGTTGTTCTTGGCCTCGATGGACACCGGGAACACAAACTGGTCGACGGTGTCGGCGGTCGATGTAGCGGGCGCGATCTCCACGCGGGCCGGGTCGCTCACCAGGTCGGTGATCTCGCCCACGGCCTCCTCGTCGAGCGTAGCCGAGAACAGCAGCGTCTGGCGCTCGGCCGGCGTCTCGCGCACGATGCGGCGGACGGCGGGTAAAAAGCCCATATCGAGCATGCGATCGGCCTCGTCGAGCACCAGCACCTTGACCTCGTCCAGGTGGCAGGCGCCCTGCTCGATCAGGTCGACCAGACGGCCCGGCGTGGCGACCAGGATGTCGCAGCCGTACTTGAGCGCCGCGGTCTGGGGCTTGTAGCTCACGCCGCCCACGACGGTCACGGCAACATGGCCGGTAACGTCGGCGATCTTGCTCGCGACCTCGTCGATCTGCTGGGCAAGCTCGCGCGTGGGGGTGATGACGAGCATCAAGGGACCGCGACCGTTGCCCTCGGGCTTCTTGGCGCCGCGACGGCGGTTGCGGCCTCCGCGCTCGCGCACGGGCTTGGGCGGAGCGATGTGCTCCAGGTTGTTCATGGTCGGCAGCAAAAAGGCAGCCGTCTTGCCGGTGCCGGTCTGAGCGGCGGCAAGCAGGTCGCGGCCCTCGAGCACAACGGGAATCGAGCCAGCCTGGACAGGCGTGGGCGCCGTGTAGCCAAGGTTCTCGATGGCACGAAGCATCTCGTCCGAAAGTCCCAGCTCGTCAAAGGCGGGCAGGCTCTCGGTCGCGGACTCAACGGTCTCGGCGGCGCTGGCCTCGTCGGCAGCATCGAAGGCAGCCTGGGTCATGGCCTCGCGGGCCTCGTCCAGAATCTCGGCGTCCGTGACGTCGGATACAGAATTACGCATATGTTGTTGTTCCTTATCTGCACGCGTTATGGGCACGGCATGCGGCCGCGCGAGCGTGCTTGGTAGTGCGCTAATACATACAAAAACAGGTGCGCACAGAGAGGACGTTGCTCAGCACGCTGGCGATCGCTTTGGCAGCCCTATCACGCGCCGTCCAGACGCAGCGGCCCTAAGCGATGGAGCAGATTCGCCGCCGGTTAGTATACCCGCGCTTCGCATGCCCCCACGTAAACCACAGATGACGGGGCGGGCCCGGACCGATTGTCTCAATCTGTAACAATTACGGAGCAAAACCGGGTCTACATGTTACGGATCGAGACAAACGGTCGGCACGGTTCACAAACGTCTCAATCTGTAACAGTTACGGAGCAAAATCGGTCCCAATTGTTATAGATCAAGACAGAGGGGGATTTCCGTCCAGTCCAAACCAAATCTCTCAGTCTTCCTGCAATTTCGAACATGTGGCCTATAATGTTGCTTTGGTTACGCTATATATTGCGCAGCCATTTAATACGTCGCCCACCGGGGGCCATTAATTCCTATCGCCATATTGGCTAGGAAGCAATCAAAGGAGGTATCCGTGGCAGCAGAGACGCCTTGCTCGGTCCTCTATAACGATATTCGCTCGTTCGGCGGTCTTAAACATCTCGAGATTGCCCGAATGCTCATCAATGGAAACTCTTATCTCGGCAGTACCCTGCTCGAGAAATGCTCTTCCAACCGCTCGTATCTCACCCGTTACATCGTCCATCGCAAGCCTGACCAGTGCGCGCCCTCCATCTACAGCGACTTTACCGTCACCACGCTCAACCTTTCCTCGGCAATCTGCAGCAAGCTCGGCGGCGGCGAGTCCGCCTATCGGGCAATCGCCGAGCACTATCGCGGTCCGGCCGCCAACGAAATGATGTCGGCTCTCGCCAGCTACAAACTGGACAGCCGCCTATATGCAAATGCCCTCAATCGCATCGACAACTTTGACGGCAATGCCGTGCGCGAGAAAAGCACGCTCTTCTTGATGCTCTTTGTGGCAACGGGTGCACTTGCCGATCCCGTTCAAGGCGTGGCCACCGTCGAGCGCTTTTGCGACAGCAAGACGGGCGGGCACTTTGGCACCACCGAAACTACCGTCGGACGTGGCTTTATGGGCAGCCTGGAGCAGCCACGCACCGTCGCCCCCAACCTCGGTCTGCTCAGGACACATGCCGACAACTGCGTCGACATGCAAATCCATCCCCTCACACGCGATCCGCGCGGCACCGTGATTGGTTCTTTGCCCAAAACCTCGCCCAGCATCACCGATGTGGGCGCCGACGCATCGCGCGAGCATCTTCGCATTTGGCTTGAGGGTGAGCACTGGTACGCCCAGGGCCTTGGATCGACCAACGGCACAGTGCTCGAATCGGGCGCGGGCGACGGCGATATTGTGATTGAGCCGCCGCGCGACCAACGCGAGCCCGGCAAGATCTATCCCCCGGTGGAAATCGAAAACAGCGACAGGCTCCATCTGGGTCTCTACACGACATTCCTTGTCATTGTGGACTAGCGCGGGCGGTGATCGAAAGACGGTCACCGCCCGTCTTTTGTCTTCTACCTTCTGCGTCGTAAACGACAATACCCAGCGGTATACGTGGGCAGTGCGGCTATCATAGTACTTTACCGATATCCGCACTGCCCACGTATACGCGTGGCAACCCATGCCAGACAAAGGAACGCCATGGATACTACCGATAGCGCCTATGGCGACAAACTCATCCGTCTCGATACGTTCGATACCGCCGTGGCAGTCGACCCCAGTGCCGAGGACGACGCCAAACGCCGGTTTATGACGCTTATTCTTCAGACGGCATACCGCGACAGCGGCAATATCGGACATGTGCTTCGCGCGACCAACACAAGCGGCGAGGTTTTTGCCGTCAAGCTACTCAAGGACAACGCCATCCTTTCCGGCCAAGCCCCCGACCGCTCCGCCGAGCAATCGGCCGCGCACCTGGCCAACACCGCCGCACTGTTCGAGGAGTACCGTCATCTGTGTACCGTCTCGCACCTGCGCGGATTTCCGCGCGTCTATGGCTACGGATCGTGCGAGGACGACCCGCTTATCCTCATGGAGTGGGTCGAGGGCACCTCGCTCAAACAGGCGCTGCCCTTGCTCCCGCACGACGCCTCGGGCGGGCTGACCACCCAGATGGTCGCCGCCGTCGGAAACGCCGTGCTTCGCGCGCTCTTGATGACCCAAGGCCTTGTGAATCCGGTCGTCCATCGCGACCTGTCGCCTGCCAATATCATGTTCCGCACCACCAGCCGAACGCTCGAGCAGCAGATTGCCGATTGCTCCTTTGACCCCTGCCTCATCGACATGGGCTCCGCGACCATGGCCCTCGGCGACGACACGATCACCCGGCGCGCCGACATCTGGCGCTTTGCCACGCCCGCATACGCCGCGCCCGAGATGCTCACGCAGGATATCGAAGGCATTGCGGCCCTTCGCCGCTCGCCCGCAATCGACGTCTACGCGCTTTCGAGCATTCTGTACCAGCTCTACAGCGGTCGCAAACCGTTCGATGTCGAGTCGACGGGTGCCGCGGCAACTGGCTCGTTCTACCTCATAAAGACCAAGACCAAGCCGGCGCCGCTCGAGCCGCGCTGCGAGGGCGACAAAGCGCTTGTCCAGATCATCATGAAAGGCATCTCGGTCGAACAGGGCGATCGCCCTACCGAGCAGCAGATGCTCGAGGTGCTCTCGACATACCTCCCCGCTGCAGAATCTGAGGACCGCGAGGGTGCAGGAGACGAGGCCGCAATTGATATCGATTCTGGCACGCACCTTAAGGTCGACGTCGCCGGCGAGCGCGCGCGAGAGATTTTGGAGCAGGCCCGGCACGACGCCATGTCCCGCCGTCGCTTTGTCATCGGCGGCGTCGTTGCAGCCGTTGCGGGGCTCGGCGTTATCGGGGCGGCGACCCATGGCTTTGGCATCCCCGACTACCTGGACGGCATCCGCGGTTCGCTTGACGACTACACCTGGGCTCAGCTGCAGGAGATTTCGCTCAAGATTAAGGCTGCCGAGACCCGTAGCGAGGCACACGAGATTGCCAAGCGCTACCACCTGCTCGACGTTGATGGGCATATCCCCTATCCGTGCACCAAGCGTGTGAAGCTCGCCAACGGGCTGGAGGTCGGCGCTCAGCTTGTGGGCATCCGCCACGACGAACTTCTGGACGGTACAGGCAAGGCCGGGCTGACGTTTATGTTCGACGCGGGTATTGCCGAGCGCGATGCTGCGACTGAACCGCCGAGCGCCGGCTGGGCAGATTGCGAGCTGCGGGAATGGCTCGACGGCGACGGCCTTAAGCTGCTGCCCAACGAGTTGCGCGCGCTCATTAAAGGGGTCAAGAAGGTCTCGAACAATGTGGGCGCCGCCAACAGTGCATCGTGTCTGAGCGAGTTGCCCGCAACCCTTTGGCTGCCCGCCATGGTCGAGCTGTGCGGTACGCAACCGCCCGATTCGTTTGCCGAGGGCTATCACCACCTGGCAGACATCTACAACGGCGAGGGCAAGGAGTATCAGCTCTTCCGCGAGCTCAAGGTGAGCCCGTATTCCACGAACGAGACGATGGTCCGCCAGTGGAAGGGCAAGGACACCTGCTGGTGGGAGCGCACGGTGAGCCCTGACACATCGGAGAGTGGAGGCACACTCTATTTGAATCGCGTGGGACACGACGGCGACGTCTTTACGTACGCAACGCCTGCGGACAAGCCAAATAAGCGAACCTGTGTGATCCCCGGGTTCTGTATCTAGGCGGCGGGCGTCTTGCCGTGACGGGACCCCTCCCCGGCAATTGTCTCGATCTGTAACACCAGCTCGGCAGATACAGGTCTAGATGTTACGGAACGAGACAAAACCCCAACCCCGCGAGACAACATCTCAATCTGTAACAGTAAGGGGTTAAAACTTCTCTAGATGTTACAGATTGAGATGATTGGTTGGGACGGCCACCGATTGAGCAGCCACCCTCATCTGTAATGAAAAGTCATACATTCCAACCATTACTGGACACCCCCAGGGGGTATGGGTGTATAGTATCAGCAGGTTAACAATTCCAACAGCGAACCACAGAAAGGAGAAGCCATGGCTCAAGATAAGTTCGACGTGGGTGGCATGACATGCGCCGCCTGCCAGGCGCACGTGGATCGTGCCGTGAGCAAGCTCGACGGCGTCGAGAGCGTCGCGGTCAATCTGCTCGCCGGCTCTATGCTGGTGGACTACGACCCCGCGCAGGTCACCCCCGACGACATCTGCACCGCCGTCGATCGCGCTGGCTACTCGGCCTCACCCGTCAGCACGGGCACCGACGCCGCCCAAAGCGGCAGTACGCAAGCCAGGTCCGGCGCCGCCCATATGGAGTCGCCCACCAAAAAACTGGAGGCCGCCGCCTCTGCCATGCGCGCTCGTCTCATCGTCTCGATCGTATTCCTCATCCCACTGTTCTACATAGGCATGGGGCACATGCTTGGCTGGCCGCTGCCCGGCATTTTCACCGACCATACCCACAGCATGACGCTCGCCCTCACCGAGCTCGTCCTGCTTATCCCCATCGTCTATGTCAACGACGCGTACTTTATCAACGGGTTTAAATCGCTCGCGCACGGCGCGCCCACCATGGACGCCCTTATTGCCGTGGGCGCCACCGCTTCGATCGCCTGGTCGTTCTATGCCATGTTTATCATGGCCGACCAGCTGGCCGCCGGGCAAATCCACGAGGCCATGATGACGAGCATGGGCAACCTGTATTTTGAGAGTGCGGGCACGATCCTGTCGCTCGTCACCGTGGGCAAATACCTCGAGACACGCAGCAAATCCAAGACCGGCGGCGCCATCGAGGCGCTCATCGACCTGGCGCCCAAGAGCGCGACCGTCGTGGCAGAGGACGGCACCGAGACCACCGTCGACGTCGACAGCATCCTTCCCGGCCAGGTCCTGCGCGTACGCCCCGGAGAGTCCATCCCCGTCGATGGCGTGGTGCTCGAGGGCAGCTCGGCCGTGGACGAGAGTGCGCTCACCGGCGAGTCCATCCCCGTGGAAAAGACCGCCGGTGCCACCGTCAACGCGGCCACGATCAACCGCACGGGCTCGTTTACCTTCCGCGCCACGCGTGTGGGCGCCGACACGTCGCTCGCCAAGATTATCCAGCTCGTCGAGGACGCCAACACCACCAAGGCGCCCATCGCCCGCATGGCCGACAAAGTCGCCGGCGTGTTCGTGCCCGTGGTGTTTGTAATCTCTGCCGTAACTTTTGTGGCGTGGATGGTGCTGACCGGAAGCATCAACGAGGCACTCACTTCCGCTGTCGCCGTGCTGGTGATCAGTTGTCCGTGCGCGCTCGGCCTGGCCACGCCCGTCGCCATTATGGTGGGCACCGGCAAGGGCGCCGAGATGGGCATTCTGTTTAAGAGCGCTGAGGCGCTGGAGAACCTGCGCAGCGTGGGCACCGTGGTGCTCGATAAGACGGGCACGGTCACCCGCGGCAAGCCGGCCGTGACCGACATTGTGGTTGTCGCGCGCGCCGACGGCTCGCCCGCTATGAGTGAAAAGGCGTTACTGAAGCTCGCTGCCGCGCTGGAGCGCTCGAGCGAGCACCCGCTGGCCGAGGCGATCATGGCCGAGTGCGACTCGCGCGGAATCGTCGCGCGCATGGTCGAGGACTTTGCCGCCGTGCCCGGGCGAGGCGTTACGGCACGCGAGGGGCAGAATGTCATCGCAGCCGGCAACGTGCGCCTGATGAACGAGCTGGGCGCGGAGGTGCCCGCCGGTCTTGCCGAGCAGTTCGCTGCCGAGGGCAAGACGCCGCTGTTCTTTGCCAAGAACGGCGAGCTTGCCGGCACCATCGCCGTGGCTGACGAGGTCAAAGAAACGAGCGCCGGGGCCATCGCCGCGCTCCGCAAGCTCGGCGTCGACGTGCGCATGCTCACCGGCGACAACCGCGTGACGGCCGAGGCCATCGCCCGCCGCGTGGGACTCACCAGCGAACAGGTTATCGCCGACGTCCTGCCCGCCGACAAGGAACGCCACGTGCACGAACTGCAAGATGCGGGCGGCAAGGTCGCCATGGTGGGCGACGGCATCAATGACTCCCCCGCCCTGGCGCGCGCCGACGTGGGCCTTGCCATTGGCACCGGCGCCGACATCGCCAAGGAGGGCGCCGACGTGGTGCTCATGCGCAGCGACCTCATGGATGTTGCGCGGGCCATCGAGCTTTCGCGCGCCACGATCCGCAACATCAAGCAGGACCTGTTCTGGGCACTGTTCTACAACGGCATCGGCATTCCGCTGGCAGCGGGCGTGTTCTTCCCACTCACCGGATGGCAGCTCTCGCCGATGTTTGGCGCTGCGGCCATGAGCCTGTCGAGCGTGTGCGTCGTAAGCAATGCGCTGCGCCTGCGAACCTTTAAGCCCAAAGTGGCAAAATAGGATCACTATGACGTCCATTTAGAACGGGTTTTCCAGGTGCCCGAGATTGACCTGAAAGAGGAGCGACGCGTACTTTGGTACGCGAGCGACGGCTTGAAGGTCAAGGTCGGGTGCCTGGGAAAGCCGACATAACAGAGAGGAATACCCATGCGTTACACGATTAAGACTTCCGGCCTTATGTGCGGCCACTGCGACGCCACCGTCGAGACGGCACTACTCAACGTTGCCGGCGTGACCGATGCCGATGCCGATCACGAGACTCAGACCGTACAGGTGGAGTGCGCCGACACTGTGACTGCCGAGCAGCTCGCCGCCGCCGTCGAGACCGCGGGTGAGAAGTTCCACGCCCTGTCCGTGACTGCCGCGTAGCAGCTACCAGAGACATTCGACCCCATCGACCAGAAACGAGGACCCGCCATGATGGCAGACCATAAATCGGTGACCCGCATGCTCAAGACGGCACGCGGTCAGATCGACGGCATCCTGCGGATGGTCGAGGAGGACCGCTACTGCGTCGATATTTCCACGCAGCTCATGGCAACGCAGGCGCTCCTCGCGCGCATTAACGCCGACGTGCTCAAGGCCCACATTGAGGGCTGCGTCGCCTCGGCCATCGAATCGGGCGACGAGGAGCTCAAAGCCGCCAAGCTCGCCGAGATCGAACGCGTCGTCGACAAACTCGCCAAGTAATTGGTGCAATGGGGACAGGTACGTTTGCACCACATTGGTGCAGATGAACTTGTCCCCCTTGCTCTAAATCGGGTATAAAGGCGTGCAGCATATCGAACGAAAGGCAATTCGCATGAATGACTTTATGAAGGGTCGCAACGGCGCCGATGAGCTCACCGTCGTGTTGGGCTTCGCAGGCATTATCATCGCGATGATCGGGTCGATGGCCCGTATCCAGTGGCTCAGCTGGATCGCCATCGCCGTGATCGCGCTCGGCGTGCTGCGCGGTCTGTCCAAAAACATCGACGCGCGCCGCAAGGAGAACGATGCCTTTGTCACGGCGACCGCAAACGTCCCCGGCCTAGGTAAGTTCGTCGCCAGCTTGGGTGGCGGCGCCGCGGCTGCCAACGCCTCGTGCGCGGCCGGCACCAGCAAGGAAGACTTTGAGCGCGCCAAGCGAACGGCCAAGAAGATGTGGAAGGGCCGCAAGACCACGGCCTACCTTAAGTGCCCTAACTGTGGTCAGATGCTGTCCGTCCCCAAGGGTAAGGGCAAGATCCGCGTCACCTGCCCCAAGTGCCACGCCAAGATGGAAACGCGCTCCTAGCAGCTACACCATAGGAAAAATAAAAGCCGAGGCCTCGTGTTGAGACCTCGGCTTTTTGTATGCGGCAACGGAGCTGCACCTTTGTCACATCTACGCCACACCGTCGCGAGCCAGCTCCTCGGCCAGTGCTTCGGCAGGCATGGCCATAATCGCGTCGAGCTCGGCGTCCACCTCGGGTATGCGCTTCACCTTGAGCTTTCGCACCAGGTTGCCGCGGCACATCACGTGCATTGGCTCACGCAGAGCGCACAGGTCATCGAGCGGGTTCTCGTGCGTCACCAAAATGTCGGCCGCCTTACCGCACTCGATCGTGCCGGTCTCGTCACCCAGGCCCAGTAGCTCAGCATTGACTTGCGTGGCCGTATGCAGCGCAAACGCGTTGCTCACGCCCACGTACTTGGCATAATAGGCCACCTCGCGCCACATGTCGTACTGGGTCACGAACGGGCAGCTCGAGTCCGTGCCCAGGCCCACCTTAACGCCGGCTTCCAGCGCCGCACGAGCGCTCTCGATAATGCCCGAACACACGATGTCGCCGTTCTTCTTTTGCGTGTCGGTCGAATGGGTCTTTTCCGGATCGAGCAGTACAAACGGCAGCGCCGGACTAATCGTGCAGGTCACGCTCGGCGCGCGTCCCTCGAGCTGTGTTCCCGCGGCGCCGCGGTACAGCTCCAGGATCTCGAGGGTCATCGGAGCGCCGTGCTCGATTGTGTCGACACCGGCCTGAAGCGCGGCCTTCACACCTTCGGTGCTCTCGACATGGGCCATGACCGGAAGGCCAACCTCGTGCGCCGCCTTGCACGCCGCCGCGGCAACCTCCACCGGCATACGCAGCACGCCCGGCTCGCCCACCTCAGTCGCATCAAACACGCCACCCGTCACGAACAGCTTAATGACGTCGGCACCGCGCGCATACAGGTCGCGCACCTGTTCGGCTGCCTCGGCGGGGGTATTGGCGACCTGCGCGAACAGCCCCGCACCATGGCCGCCCGGCACCGTGACGCCCGTTCCCGGCGCCACCAGACGCGGACCCTGATACTTGCCGGCGTCGATAGCGTTGCGCACGGCAAGATCGGCAAACAGCGGGTCGCCCGCACCGCGCACCGTAGTCACGCCGCTTGCCAACTGTTGCTGGGCGCTGCCCTTAAGAATGTGGCGCACGATGGCGCGCCCCACGGGATTGTCGAGCTTCTTCATCAGCGCGCCCGCATCGCCCGCCGAGACCGGTTTGCCCGAACCGCACAGATGCACGTGCATATTGATGAGACCCGGCATGAGATACGCACCGCCCAGGTCGATGACCTCGGCACCTGCAGGCGCCTGCGCCACAGCACTCGGCCCCATCCAGGTGATGATGCCACGCTCGACGGCCACGGCCATATTGGGCTGCGGCTCCATATGCTCCGAACCATCCAGAACGGTCGCATTGATAAACAACGTGGGACGATCAGCAGACGCCATATCGAGCTCCTCCCCCTCAGAAAACTTCAACATTTGTCCATTATTGCCCAGTTCGGCAGGATTGCTGCGGACATATCGGTTAACGGAGAAAGGAGGAGATGCGGAGAATGGAATGCGTTGCAGCCCCATCCCAGCGACATCCGGGAAATGTCTCAATCTGTAACAGGTGGACCGTCTTTAACCTTCCAAATGTTACAGATCGAGATCTTTCGGCACCGCGTCCAACCTTTGTCTAGATCTGTAACAGTTAGAGCGGTTTTCGGCCGTTAGATGTTACAGATCGAGATCTTTTAGCGGAAGCCAACCTTCTGTCTCGATCTGTAACAGTTACGAGACCAAACGGCCCCCTGTTGTTACAGATCAAGACAAACTCGGCAGGAACAACCACATCCGCGTCAGTTGCACCCCTCAGCGCCCATACCACTGGCATCTCCACTCCTCAGCCAATTCAACCTGCCGAGGAATACCCGCCAGCCTCATTTTCTCGACCAGCTTCCCCGGGTCTTTGAGTTCGTTAAACGTAAACCGAAGCACCTTATGCCCGAGCATTGTCAGATGAGATTCCCGCTGACGCTCTGCCACGAATGGGTCAACCGACTCCCGACCCTCGCCGCTCTGCAAGGTGTACTTCCCCTTTCCGTCGAGCTCGCCGATGACACACGTCCCGTCCTCGAGCCGCCAAAAATAGTCGACGCGAAACACCTGGCTCGGATCGAGCGGGTCGCGAAACTCCACCTGCAGCTCCGGAACCGGAAAGCCGTACGCAATAAAGAATGCTCGGAACCGAGACTCGCCGCCGTTTTCAGACAGCCCGTCCGCATACGACGCAATCACCTGTGCCCTGCGATACCCTCGCCTGCCCTCGCAATCGGCGCGGAGGCGCTCGCACAAATCCCCACGTGATACGCCTTTCGCCCGCAGTGCAGAATCGGCAATCGCCAACCCGTAGGAGAACGGCGCACGCAGTAGGCAATCCTCCACCGTGCGCCAAAACGACGTCACCCGCACGCCATCAACATGCTCGAGTGCGCCCGCCATCTGCGGACGCAACAACCTGCACCCGCCGCTCAACGCCACCGAACAACCCGTCTTAACAAGAAAACGCGACCCAAGCAGATCATTCGGCACCTCCAGACCCCACAAAAGCGCCGCGTCATAGCCCCAAAACGCCCAATCGGGATGAAACTCTGCAAGCCCTTTGATGGTACGCAGCGTTCGCTCCGCCGGCGTCAGCACACCCCAATCATGTTGAAAGCAGAACAAATACGGCTCGGGTTCCGCGATATCGTCGGTTCCAACATGACGCCGCAGCCACATGAGCTCGGCATTGTCATGCGTTGCGAGCAGCGCACCTTGCTCGGTCGCCTCCGTGAGTCGCGCGAGCATCCTATTCCGCGCCAACGTGTTGCGAGTCGTATGCTTGTGCTTGAAAACGGTATTAGACACTTCCATCACCACCACATCGGACAAATGGACCATCGTCACCGTTGCCTCCGCCGACAAACGTTTCGACCTGTAACAGGAAGACCGATTTTTGGACTGTAGATGTTACAGATTGAGACATCCCCCCCCAGCCAGGTGCCAAACGTCTCGATCTGTACCAGTAAGACGTTCTCCAGGCCCCTAAACGTTACAGATTTAGACAAACCAGCGGCGCCCAAGCATTCGTCTCGATCTGTAACAGATAGACTGGTTTTTGTCCCCAAACGTTACAGATCGAGACAAAAGGGCAGAAGGCAAGGCAGGCGACAACCGCCCATCCTCTACCCCCATTCCTGTTCGTAGATGTTGAGCGACTTCACATACCGCCCCTGGGCGCCCATGATGTCGCGGACCAGACGCAAGAAAAAGCTGATGCACGAGGTGTCAAAGCCGTCCTGCAGGTCCTCGGGATGCACCGCACCCGGCCCATCGACCGCCGTGTCGTTCAGGCGCGCGATGTCATACAGGTAGAGCTGTCCCGCCGTAAGCCAGGCATCGTCGACGCAGGCAAGGCGCACCGCAATCGCGCCGTCGTTCCAATGCTCCTTCTGCACGATATGCGGGTCGTAGACATCAAAGCGATGATCGGTGCGCGTGTCCTTCAGCACGACCATGCCGGACGCAGGATTCTTGTCCAAAATGCCAAAGCGCGAGAAATACTGCGTGTCACGCACCTGCTTAAGTCGCCCGAGCGAAGCAGGAGAAATTGACGCTGGCGGCTCGTCCACATACAGCTCCAACAGCGTCTTGCCGTGGTAATAGGGGCGCTCAAACAGCAGCCAATCGGTAAACGCCATGTTGTAGGCCATGATTTCGTTTTGAGATGGTTCCTCGCAATAGCTGAGCCACGGATCGACGATAATCTCGAACTGCTCGCGCGCCGGCTCCAGAAATTGAAACTTCCGCAGCATCCAAAAGTGAGCCATGTCGGCAATATCGTTGCCGACGGCCTCGGCCAGCTGCGCTCGATCAAAAACTTGGTCAGTCATGGCATCCTCCTCAAACTGATGGACCTCAATTTGAGCTTACGAGGAGGGTGGGCAACCAAGGCAAGCGCGGGCAAAATAGGCCTTCGACTGCAAACCAGATGCTAACCAAACACTTGACGGGACACTTGACCGAATGAGTCCACCGCAACAAAACCGCAGGTAGACATAGACAGCCAACCCGCCCTTTTGAGCCAGATGCCCGCAGCCACCACAGAAACAACAGGTGACCACAGCCCAAGAAGTCGACAAATGAACACCCGTACGTCGACAAACGAGCAAATCGCTCGCAAAGAGTGTCCCCAACGACTAGACAAAAAATGACTAGTCATTGAGGACGTTCTTAAATGACTACTTTACAGCTCCAACGCCTCGGCGACCTCGGCTGCGCAGGCCAGGGCATCGGCCATAGCACTCACCACGAGCGAGCTGCCGTTGCGGGCGTCACCGGCCACGTACACCGGTGCGGCATCCGCGGCAACACCCTCCGTGCGAGCCGCGAGGTGCGAGCCCTCGGCAGCCATCACCGGCAGCGGACGACCAGCGGTGGCAACAGGCACGCCCACCGCATCGAACACGCCGTGCTCCGGACCCGTAAAGCCGCAGGCAATGAGCACCAGCTGCGCCGGCACCTCGTGCTCGGAGCCCGCGATGCGCTCGGGCTTTCCCGCCGACCAGTCCAGATCGACCACGCGCAGACCCGCAGCCGCACCCTTCTTGTCCAACAGCACCTCGAGCGTATCCACGCCCCAGGCACGCATCTCACCACCCATCGCAGCGATAGCCTCCTGCTGGCCGTAGTCGGTCTTCTTAACGTTGGGCCACTGCGGCCAGGGGTTGCTCGCCGCGCGCTTATCGGGCGCAGCCGGCAAGAACTCAAACTGGCGCACGCTGCGCGCGCCCTGACGCACCGCGGTACCCACACAGTCGTTACCGGTATCGCCGCCGCCAATGACCACAACGTCCAGGCCACGCGCATCGACCGCGAGCTCGCCGCCGTCGAGAACCGACACGGTCGAAGCCGTCAGATAGTCCACGGCGTACACCACGCCCGGGGCGTCCACGTTCGTAGCCGAAAGACCGCGCGGGGCACGGGCGCCAGCAGCCACCACCACAGCGTCAAAGCCGTTGAGCTTGGCCGCCACCGCAGGGTCCGTCACGTCGGCGCCCAGCTCGAACACAATACCCAGCTCGCGCATGAGCGCCACACGACGCTCGACCACAGACTTCTCGAGCTTCATGTTGGGAATGCCGTACATGAGTAGGCCGCCGGGGCGGTCGTCGCGCTCAAACACCGTCACGCGGGCACCGCGACGTGCAAGCTCCCATGCTGCCACCAGGCCAGCCGGGCCGGAACCAACCACGGCGACCGAGGGCGCGTCCTCCCCTGCCGGCTCAAAGCGACGTGGGCCGCCGTTGGCCCACTCATGGTCGCTGATCGCACGCTCGTTATCGTGAATCGTCGTGGGTTGGCCGTCGACCGAGCCCAGGTTGCACGCGGCCTCGCACAGTGCCGGGCACACGCGGCTCGTGAACTCAGGCATGGGCGAGGTGAGCGACAGGCGCTCGGCAGCCTCATCCCAGCGGCCGCGGTACACCAGCTCGTTCCACTCGGGAATCAAGTTGTGCAGCGGGCAGCCGCTCGGACGTGCCTTGCCAAAGCTCGCGCCCATCTGGCAAAACGCCACGCCGCACATCATGCAGCGGCTCGCCTGGGCGCGACGCGCGTCGTCATCGAGCTCCACATACAGGGGATCAAAATCATGACTGCGCTCCTCCACGGGACGCAGCTCGTGGGTCACGCGATCGATATCAAGAAAAGCACCGGGCTTACCCATGGCACTTACGCCTCCTTCTTGGTCGAAGCAACAGGGCTGGCAGCCACGGACGCAGCGCCCGCAGCACCGCCCGCAGCACCGCCCGCAGCATCGAAGCGAGCGACATCCGCAGCGCTCGCGCGACCGGTCACGATGTCAAACGCCAGCTCCTCTGCCTGCGTATGCGTCTTGCCGGCAGCCTCGCTCGCAGCGACAATCGCCAGCACACGCTCGTACTCGGTCGGAATGACCTTCACAAAGTGCTTGCTCATCGTCTCAAAGCTGTAAAGCAGCTTAATGCCACGCGGGCTCTGCGTCGCGTCCACGTGCTCCTGGATGAGCTCGCGAATCTGCGCCAGCTCGCCGGCAGTCGGGGCCTTGAGCTCAACGCTCTCGTGGTTCACGCGGGCATCGAGCGTGCCGTACTGGTCAAAGACATAAGCCACGCCACCCGTCATGCCGGCAGCGAAGTTCTGCCCGACCTCGCCCAGGATGAGCGCCAGGCCACCCGTCATGTACTCGCAACCGTGGTTGCCGCAACCCTCGACCACCACGGTGGCACCGGAGTTGCGTACGCCAAAGCGCTGGCCGGCCAGGCCGTTGATGAAGCCACGGCCGCTCGTGGCGCCAAAGAACGCAACGTTGCCCACGATGATGTTTTCGTCGAACTTATAGGTCGCATGCGGGTTGGGGCGCACCGACACCTCGCCGCCCGAAAGGCCCTTGCCAAAGTAGTCGTTGGCGTCGCCGCACACGTTGAGCGTAATGCCGCGCGGCAGGAAGGCGCCAAAGCTCTGACCGGCCGATCCATCGCAATCGATGGTGATGGAGCCGGCGGGCAGGCCCTCGGGATGTGCCTTGGTCACCGCGTTACCCAGGATGGTGCCCACGCAACGGTTGACGTTGGCGATATCGGCGCGGAAGCGAATCGGGCGCAAGTGGGCACGGGCATCGGCCGTATAGGGCACGAACAGCGTGGAGTCGAGCGTCTTGTCGAGCTCGCTGTCCGCGGCCATCTGCGGCAGGAAGTGACGACCGTCGGCACCCGGGATATGGGCACCGAACTCGCAGGTCGCGCTCGCCAGCACGGGCGACAGATCGAGCAGGTTGGCCTTACGGTTGCCCGGGACCTCAATCTGGCGCAAGCACTCGGGATGGCCGACCATCTCGTCGACGGTGCGGAAGCCCAGGCTCGCCATAACCTCGCGCAGCTGCTCGGCCACAAAGAGCATAAAGTGCTCAACGTGCTCGGGCTTACCGCGGAAGCCGTGACGCAGGCGGCAGTTTTGCGTGGCGATGCCGGCCGGGCAGGTATCCTGCTGACAGTCACGCTGCATGAGGCAACCCATGGAGATGAGCGGCATGGTCGCAAAGCCAAACTCCTCGGCGCCCAGCAAGCAGGCGACGGCGACATCGGTGCCGTCCATGAGCTTGCCGTCGGCCTCGAGCACCACGCGGGAGCGCAGGCCGTTTTGCAGCAGCGTCTGCTGGGCCTCGGCAAGGCCGAGCTCCAGCGGCAGGCCGGCGTGCCAGATCGAATCGCGCGCAGCGGCACCCGAGCCGCCATTGTGGCCGCTGATCAAAATCTTGTCGGCAGCACCCTTGGCAACACCAGTGGCGATGGTGCCGACACCAGCCTCGCTGACCAGCTTGACCGACACGCGCGCACCGGGGTTGGCGTTCTTAAGGTCGAAGATCAGCTCGGCCAGGTCTTCGATGGAGTAGATGTCGTGATGCGGCGGAGGCGAGATCAGGCCGATGCCGGGCGTGGACTGACGGACCTCGGCAATCCAGGGGTAGACCTTCTTGCCGGGCAGGTGGCCACCCTCGCCGGGCTTGGCGCCCTGGGCCATCTTGATCTGAATCTCGAAGGCGCTGCACAGGTAGCGGCTCGTCACGCCAAAGCGCGCACTTGCCACCTGCTTGATCGCGGAGTTCTTGGAATCACCGTTAGCCAGCGGGGTCTCGCGACGCGGATCCTCACCGCCCTCGCCCGAGTTGGAACGGCCGTGCAGGCGGTTCATGGCGATGGCCATGCACTCGTGTGCTTCCTTGCTGATGGAGCCGTACGACATGGCGCCGGTGTTAAAGCGGCGGACGATGTTGAGCGCGGGCTCGACCTCGTCGAGCGAAACCGGCGTGCGGCCGCTGGCATCAAAGTCGAGCAAGTCGCGCAGACGCACGGCACGGCCGGTGCGGTGCAGGCGGGCGCTGTACTCCTTAAAGGTGTCGTAGCTGTCCTCACGGCAGGCGGTCTGCAGCAGGTAGACGGTCTGGGGGTCGATGAGGTGTTCCTCGCCGCCGAGCGGGCGCCACTTGGTCAGGCCCAGCGTGGGCAGCTGATCGGGAGCCGGGCTCTTAAGGATAGCGAGCGCGGCGTCGTAGCGCTCGTTTTGCTCGCGTTCAACGTCCTCGACACCCATACCGCCCACACGGCTCACCGTGCCGGCAAAGTACGCGTTGACGAACTCCGGCGTAAAGCCCACGGCTTCGAAGATCTGCGCCGAATGGTAGCTCTGCACCGTGGAGACGCCCATCTTGGACATGATGGAGACGATACCCGCCGTCGCGGCCTTGTTGTAGTTGTCGATGCCCTGCTCGGCCGTCACGTCCAGGTCGCCGCGTGCTGCCAAGTCGCGGATGCACGCATGCGCATTGTACGGATAGATGCCGCTTGCGGAGTAGCCCACCAGCGCCGCAAAGTCGTGCGGGGACACGGCGTCGCCGCACTCCACCACGATGTCGGCAAAGGTACGCACGCCGGCGCGGATCAGGTGATTGTGCACGCAGCCCACGGCGAGCAGCGACGGCACGGGCACCTCGCCCGCAGCGGCACGATCGCTCAACACCACAATATTCACGCCGTCGCGGACCGCAGCCTCAACGTCCTCTGCAAGCTGCTTGAGCGCAGCCTGCAGCGCGCCCTCGCCGGCGTCGCGGCGGTAGACGGCACGGAAACGGCGGGTCTTAAAGCCCACGCGGTCGATGGCGCAGATGCGGTCGAACTCCTCCTCGCTCAACAGCGGACGCTCCAGGCGCACCAGCTGGCAGGCCGTACGGGAGTCCTCGAGCAGGTTGCCGTGGTTGCCCAGGTAGAGCGTGGTCGAAGTCACCATATGCTCGCGCAGGGCATCGATCGGAGGATTCGTGACCTGAGCGAACAGCTGATAGAAGTAGTCAAAGAACGAGCGCGTCTTCTTGGACAGGCAGGCCAGCGGTGCGTCGATGCCCATCGAGGCGAGCGGGGCCTTGCCCTGCTGGGCCATGGGACGCACGACCTCGTCGACGTCATCCCAGTGGTAGCCGAGCTTGGCCATACGCACGGCGGCGGGCACCTCGGCGTCCTCGGCGGGCGCGGGCGCGGCGGACTCATCGAGCGCGTCGACGGCCAGCGTCTCCTCGGCAATCCAGTCGTGGTAGGGCTTCTCCTTGGCATAGCGGGCGCGCAGCTCGTCGTTGTAGATCACGCGGCCGCGGGCAAAATCGACCTCGAGCATCTGGCCCGGTCCCAGGCAGCCGCTCGTCAGGATGTTCTCGGGGCGCACCTCGATGGTGCCCACTTCGCTTGCCAGCATAAAGCGGCCATCGCGCGTCACGTAGTAGCGGGCGGGGCGCAAGCCGTTGCGGTCGAGGGCGGCGCCCAGCGTGCGACCGTCGGTAAAGGCGATGGCCGCCGGGCCGTCCCAGGGCTCCATGAGCATGGACTGGTAGGCGTCGTAGGCGCGGCGCTCCTCGCTCAGACTGTCGTTGTGGTCCCACGGCTCAGGCAGCAGCATGGACGCAGCGCGCGTAAGCGGGCGACCGTTCATAACCAAAAACTCGAGCACGTTGTCCAAAATCGCCGAGTCGGAACCCTCGCGGTTGATGATGGGCATCACGCGCTCAAGATCGTGCTGCAGCACGGGGCTGTACAGGTTGGGCTCGCGGGCGCGAATCCAGTTGACGTTGCCCTTGAGGGTGTTGATCTCGCCGTTGTGGATGATAAAACGGTTGGGGTGCGCACGCTCCCAGCTGGGCGTGGTGTTGGTGGAGTAGCGCGAGTGGACGAGCGCAACGGCCGTCTTGACAGCGGCGTCGTTGAGATCGATGAAGAAGCGGCGCATCTGCGTGGCGACGAGCATGCCCTTGTACACGATAGTGCGCGAGCTCATGGAGCAGACGTAGAAGATCTTGTCGCGCAGGGCAAACTCGGCATCGGCCTTCTTCTCGATAGTGCGACGGCACACGTACAGGCGGCGCTCGAAGGCGTCACCCGCCGGCGTATCGTCGGGGCGGCCCAGAAAGGCTTGCAGAATGGTGGGCATGCAGGCGCGTGCCGTCTCGCCCAGGTCGTGCGGGTCGACGGGCACCTCGCGCCAAAAGAGCAGCGGCACGCCGGCCTCGGCGCAGCCCTCCTCAAACACGCGACGGGCATCCTCTACGCCCTTGTCGTCCTGCGGAAAGAACAGCATGGCCACGCCATAGTCGCCCTCTGCCGGCAGAATCTGGCCGCACTTTTGAGCCTCTTTGCGAAAAAAGTGATGCGGGACCTGGAACAGGATACCGGCACCGTCGCCGGTGTTCTTCTCGAGTCCCGTGCCGCCGCGGTGCTCCAAGTTGACCAGAATGGACAGCGCGTCGTCCAGAATCTGGTGATGGCGCTCACCGTTGATATCGGCAAGTGCGCCGATGCCACATGCATCGTGGTCGAATTCGGGGCGATAAAGGCCCTGCTGTTGAGCGGAATCTGTCTGCATCGCGATCCTCCCCTAGATATTTAGACAGTCAGTTGAATAGGCATAGTAGGAGCATCAGGGCATCGTTGTGTTTCCCGCCCGTTTCGAAACAATCGCGTAACGCACACCTTACGAGTGGGCACCGCCGACCTCAAGGGCGGCAACAAGGCGCCCAAGTTCGGCTTGTAAGCTCGCCGCTTCAAACATCTCAATCTGTAACAGGAGGAACCGATTTTGGCGCCTAGATGTTACAGATTGAGATTTTCTGCGGGACGGTTTTGGTTTGTCTCGATCTGTAACACGAAGGGTCGGTTTTGGCGGCAAACTGTTACAGATCGAGACATTTCGGCAGCCCCCTTTCACCATCCCATTCAAATACAACAATTTTGTTAGTCTTGGTTAACTTTTAAGCTTAAAACGGGTATCCTTTGCGGCGTCAAGCAAACGGCACGCACACCGTGCCAGATCAAGGAGGCCCCTATGGCGCACCAAGCAGACCAGCAGACGATGCAACTCGTCCTCATCCGTCACGGAGAGTCCGAGTGGAACAAGCTCAACCTGTTCACCGGCTGGACCGATGTTGAGCTCACCGACACGGGCCGCGAAGAAGCCGCAGCAGGCGGTCGAGCCCTCAAAGAAGCCGGTTTCGACTTTGACGTCTGCTACACTTCGCGCCTCAAGCGCGCGATCCACACCCTCAACATCGTGCTCGGCCAAATGGATCGCGAGTGGCTGCCCGTCATCAAATCCTGGAAGCTCAACGAGCGCCACTACGGAGCGTTGCAGGGTCTCAACAAGGCCGATGCCGCGGCGGAGCACGGCGACGAGCAGGTGCTCATCTGGCGCCGCTCCTTCGATATCTGCCCGCCGGCACTCGAGCCGAACGACGCGCGCGATCCCCACACCCAGGAGCAATACCGTGATGTCGCGCCCGATCAGCTGCCCTATACCGAATGCCTCAAGGACACGATCGCCCGCGCCTGGCCCTATTTCGAAGACGAGATTCGCCCCCAGATGCTCGCCGGCAAGCGCGTACTCATCGCCGCACACGGCAACTCCCTGCGCTCACTCGTCATGAAGCTCGAGCACCTCACGCCCGAGGAGATCCTCAAGGTCAACATCCCCACCGGCGTGCCGCTCGTCTACACCTTCGATACCGATTTCAATGTCCTCGACAAGCGCTACATCGGCGACCCGGCGACCATCGCCGCCAAGATCGACGCCGTGGCCAATCAGGGCAAAGCGCACAAGTAGCCCCAACCCAAATCCGACGCGTGGCGCCGCACGACCCAGATGCGACGTCACGCCGCCCATACGCAGGAGCGCACCATGCTCAACCATCTCAAACAACACTTTGGCTCCCGACGCACCGGTGGTCACGGAGGCCTAGACATTGCGCGGCATATCGGCCCCGGGCTGCTCGTGACCGTCGGCTTTATCGACCCGGGCAACTGGGCCTCCAATATGGCCGCGGGCTCGCAGTTTGGCTACGCGCTGCTGTGGATCGTCACGCTGTCCACGATTATGCTCATCGTGCTGCAGCACAACGCGGCGCACTTGGGCATCGCCACGGGCGCCTGCCTTGCCGAGGCCACGACCCGCTTTCTCCCCCGCATCGTGGGACGCGCGGTGCTCGGCAGCGCCTATCTCGCGACCATCGCCACCGCCATGGCCGAAGTCCTGGGCGGCGCGATTGCCCTTCAAATGCTCTTTGGGCTGCCCGTGCGTGCGGGCTGCGTCATCGTGGCGGCAGTATCGATGGCGATGCTCATGACGAACTCCTACAAGCGAGCCGAACGCTGGATCATCGCCTTCGTAGGCGTGGTAGGACTCTCGTTTTTGGCCGAGCTTGCACTAGTCAAGGTCGACTGGCCGCAAGCCGCCGCAAGCTGGATCACGCCCAGTATGCCCACTGGCTCTGCCGCGATTATCGTGAGTGTCCTGGGTGCGGTCGTTATGCCACACAACCTTTTTCTGCACTCCGAGGTCATCCAATCCATGCACTTCGAAGGCCAAGGCGAGCAGGTTATCGAAGAGCGTCTGCGCTACGAGCTCTTCGACACGCTCATTTCGATGGGCGTGGGCTGGGCAATCAACTCGGCCATGGTCATCCTGGCCGCAACGACCTTCTTTGCGCACGGCATGGTCGTAGACGACCTCGCCGTCGCAGCGGCCACGCTCTCCCCCATTCTGGGCCCGGCGAGCTCGACCATCTTTGCGGTAGCGCTGCTGTTCGCGGGACTATCGAGCAGCGTGACAGCGGGCATGGCGGCGGGGACCATCACTGCGGGCATGTTCGACGAGGAATACGATATCCACGACCGACATTCCTCGATCGGGGTGGCGGCCTGTTTCGTCGGCGCAGTGACGGCGTGCCTGGTCGTCCCAAATCCTTTTGAAGGTCTCATCTGGAGTCAGGCACTGCTGTCGCTTCAGCTACCGATTACGGTCTTTGTGCTCATACGGCTCACCAGTTCACCCCGCGTCATGGGCAAATACGCCAATTCGCGTCCACTCAACGCGCTGCTCGTAGGGATCGGTGCCATCGTGACGATTCTCGATGTCGTGTTGTTGACAGGGATGTAATGGGGCGGGGCACCTACTCAGGCAAACGTCTCGATCTGTAACATCTAGACCCGCTTTTGATGTCTAGATGTTACAGATCGAGATCATTCCGAGGGTCAGCTCCGTTTGTCTCAATCTGTAACAAGTGGGCCAAATTTCCACCGTTAGATGTTACAGATTGAGACAAAAGGTCGGCCGGACTCACAACAGACAGGATCGGCCAACAGCAACCGCGATCCCTTGGGGGCGGAGGAAAAGGGCCCCGGGCGAGAATTCGACCGAGGCCCTTGGACAGAGCTATGTTCGGCTTTCGCCGTGTGTCTGCGAGCTACTCCTCGACGAGCTCAAACTGATCGGGACCGACGCCGCAGACCGGGCACACGTAGTCCTCGGGCAGCTCGGGCGTGTCGACCTCAACCTCGTAGCCACAAACGATGCACACGAACTTATACGTCTTCTTCTCCTCAGCCATGATGCTCTCCTCTCGAACGCGACTGGTGATGTACTTCGCTTATTAGTATATGTTATCAATAATATAATGCAAGTATTTTTAGAACATTTCTAGCCTTGATACGAGGACGCCTTCGGAGGCGTCTTGCCCTTCAGGACCTTATGGTAGTAATCGTAGGTGAGCGGCGTCTCGTCGCTCAGGTGCTCGGCATCCTCGACCTCGCCGATAAACAGTAGATGCGTGCCCACATCCACAGTGTCGATCAAACGGCAGCTAAACAGGGCCGTCGCGTGCTCGGGCACATAGGGCATGCCCAGAGCCGTCTCGCGGGTCTCGTATTTGGCAAACTTGTCATAATCGCTGCTGGTGCGGAACCCAAAGTTACCGATGTAGAGCATGTCGGCGGTCTGATCGATCACGGTCAGCGCGAACGCTTTGGCCGATGCGATGACGCCCGAGGTGACGTTGTCCTTGTTCACGGCAACCGAAATGCGCGGCGGCATGGACGTCACCTGCACCGCAGTGTTGATGACGCAGCCGGCGCGCAGCCCGTCTGCCGCGGCGCTCACCACGTACAGACCGCTCGGCATGGTAAAGAACGCAGTTTTGTCCATAACGATCACTCCCCTAACCCGGGTTGGAACCTCATGGATGTATGTACCCACAAAAAAGGCGGCGCCCATAACGGATGCCGCCTTTGAGACATATGTGTCAGAACAGTAAGAAAGATGAGACGCCCGCAGTTGCGGTGAAATAGGGACTGAATAGCCCCTCAAACAGGCAAAACAGTCCGTATTCCACCGCAACTTATACAGAACGCCTAGCGATTGTGCTCCTTGAGGGCGCGGTCGATCTCGCGCTGGACATCGCGCTTGGCCATATCCTCGCGCTTGTCGTAAAGCTTCTTGCCGCGGCCTAGGCCCAGCAGCAGCTTTACGCGGCCGTCGGTATTAAAGTAGAGCTCCAGCGGCACCAGCGCATAGCCGCGGTTGCGCAGCTTACCGTCGAGAAAGTCAATCTCCTTGCGGTGCAGCAGCAGACGACGGCGGCGATCAGGGTCGCGGTTCCACACGCCACCATGGCTATAAGGGTGGATATGCAGGCCCACGAGCCAGCACTCGCCGCCACGAATCAGTGCAAAGGTATCGGTAATCTGGCACGCGCGCTCGCGAATCGACTTGACCTCGGTACCGCTCAGCTCAATACCGCACTCAAACGTCTCATCGATAAAGTACTCGTGATGAGCCGAGCGATTCTTGGAAATGAGCTTGCGCTCGCGCTTACTGGGCATCGCCGGCCTCCTTGGCGCCATCGGCGTTTGAGCCCGCAGCCTCGCGCTTTGCCTTGCGCTCGGCGTTAAGCTCGGCATCACTCTCGCGCACCAGCTTGATAATCGCCGCGCACGCCTCTTCGCCCACCAGGTCGCGGGCACGGACCGTCAGGCGCGTAGCCTCCTGCTTGTCGCCGTCGCTCGCAGCGTCGGTCGCACACATGATCAGGCAGATGGCAATCTCGGCCGAAGGCGAGGTCGGCACGCCCTGCAGGGCGAGCTCACCCATCACATGGTCGTCACTCTCGTCCGCGGCATCCGGATAGGTGGTATGGATCTTGTTGAGCAGGCGCGTCGTATGCGCATCGTTGGGCGCCAGGCGCAGCGCCAGACGCGCGCAGCCCACGGCAGCCGAAATGTTCTCGGTCTCGGGCTCCAAGAAGTACTGACCCAAGTTGGTGTAGGCGCGTGCGGCGCACTTACCGTCGCTCGCGCGCTCCAGCACCGAGAACGAGAGCGATGCCCACTCCTGCTTGTCCTCGAGCGCGCGGAACAGCTCGGCCAAGTCCAAGCGATAGTTGCAGTTCATGGGATCCCAACGCACGGCCTGCATCAGGGCATTCCGAGCACTCACATAATCCTGCTGGCGGATGTAGGCAAACGCCATGTCGGAGTACAGGCGGTCAAAGGGAACCTCGACCTGCACCAGCTCGCGCGGATCCTTCTCCACGCGGCGATAGGCCAGGCGCTCAAACTTGCTGTCGAAGCTAAAGTACTGGCGCTTCTCCTCCGTCTTGCACTCAGCGTCGATATACTCCTCGGCGAGCTCCACCAGACGCTCAAGCAGCGGCGTCGCCGTAGCCAGGTCGCCCTGCGCCAGATAGTTCTCGGCATACGTGATGTCTTCCAAGCTGATAGGCAGGTCCATGACAACTCCTCGGTCCGGGCGGCAGACTCAACGCGCGCCTTAAATATCGGTCAATACACAAAACCCGGGTCTCTTACGAGGCCCGGGCGTTCAATTTTGGTAGCCCGTACCAGATTCGAACTGGTGATCTCCGCCTTGAGAGGGCGGCGTCCTAAACCGCTAGACGAACGGGCCATATGTAGCAAATGCAATGGCTGGGATGGAGGGAGTCGAACCCCCATTGACGGAACCAGAATCCGCTGTCCTGCCATTAGACGACATCCCAATGACTGCATCGCTGCGCTCGGCTGTGCCTTTGCGCAAGAAAGAAATATACGGGAAGTCCGGCCGTGACGCAAGCCCCAATTTTGAATTTTTTGAAATTCAGTCAAATACGGCCGACACGTGAAGGACCTGTGAAGTCGACCGCTGCACACGAAGGGCAAAACGCCGCGAGCGGTAGCCGTCAACCGTTGGCAGATTCTACCGCGAAAACGATAGCACCAGGCAACACAATCGAAGTATCAATGATCACGTAGATATCGAGGCGCCATGGACGAAGAGCTTGATTACCTATGGGAGACCCTGGGCCTCGAGATCACTGCTGACCTTTGGCCCGAACGGGACAAAATCCATCCCACCCTGCGCCCCGCCATCACGGTGATGCAGGCAAAATACCGCCGTGCATCCTTTTTGATCATGCGGATGTCATGGCACGCGGGACTCCCCGACCTTAAGCGAATCCAGGCAAGCCTCGTCGAGCTGTCCGGTATGCCGACTGTCATATCCGAGGCGCACCTGGAGCAGCGACAGCGCGAGCGACTGCAACAGCAGCGGATTCCCTTTATCTGCCCCGGTGTTCAGGCATATCTGCCCTTTATGGACGAGGAGTACTGGAGCGGCAAGCCCAACAAGCACGTAAAGGTCTACAATCCGCACGAATGGGCACAGCTCGAGGATTGAGCCGAGCGAGCCCGCCGATGGAAAACACGTCCCACCCTGAGCACTCAAAACGGGTCGCGCTTTCCGCAGCCGCTACAGCAACGCCTCGGCCCAAGCCGATTCCCTAAAGCCGGGAATCGCAAAGTCGTCGCCCACCAGCAGTGGGCGCTTAACCAGCATGCCGTCGGTCGCCAGCAGCTCGTAGCACTCCTGATCCGTCATGCCCGCATCCAGACGCGCCTTCAGACCCAGCTCTCGATATTTCATGCCCGACGAATTAAAGAAGCGCCGCACCGGCAGCCCCGAACGAGCAATCCAGGTCGCAAGCTCATCAGCCGTGGGATTGTCCAAAACGATATCGCGGTCGATATACTCTACCCCGTGTTCGTCCAGCCATGCCTTGGCCTTCTTGCAGGTCGAGCACTTGGGATATTCAACAAACAGTACGGTCATGGGAATCCTCCGAATATAGATCGGCCAACGCAGGCACACGCCACACGAGGCGCCTTCGTATGATGGGCCAATTGTAGCCCACGGGTCACACGCTAAACGAACCGTACCCCGAATCCGCGTTTGATGAACGGCAGCAGCTCCATTGCCTCGGGCGTGATATGGCCCGCAACGTTCATGCGCTCGCCACCGGGAAGATCGACCCGCGCAATCTCAAGCTCGCCTTCGTAGCGCCCATAGCCGCTATTACTCACAGCGATCGACCCCGCCTTTCGCGGCAGGCCGGCTCCGGCATCCGTCGGCACGGAATCCGGCTTAAGCGTCGTGCGCGACTCCTGAGACCTAAAGATGAGGACGCTCGAATCGGGCCGGTCGTGATGAATCTGCCCACGTACATAGGCATAACCGGACTCAAGCTCGCATTGCAGGTCCACGTATCCGGCGGAAACTTGAGCAAACTGCGCCCAGCCCGCATCGGAAAGATCGGGGTCGCCGACCAACACAATGTCGCAATCGGCGCCATGTGCGAGCTCAAGCATGTTGAGGGCAACCTTTGACGCGCGACCGCGATGTGCCTCGACCGTCGGAAGTCCCTCGAATACCGGCCCGCGAACGTTGGCATCACCCGGCACAAAAGCCATGATTTCGAATCCAAGCGCCGCAAGACGAAGATTCGTCCGAGCAATGTCCTCCAGAGCTAAACCGGTATAAGGCTTAGGGTAAAAATTGTGGCAGGCGGCAAAACGAGTCACATCGGCACCGGCCTCACGCCACGATGCGATTTCATCAGAACTCACCGTCGATGCATTGACCACAATGCGAAATACACCGGACAGCTCCGCGACCCGCCGGGCGCTAAAGCCATAGTCCAAACGAAGGTATTCCAACCCCAGATCGCGCAGGTCCTCGATGCGCTCAAGCCCGAGCAAATCGCACGTGCGCGGTCCCACATCGGCAATGAGCGCAATGCCGCGGGCGGAAAGCAGCGACAGTACATGACGGACCTTATCGGCATACGCCGCTCCCCCATCCTCGGGAATATGCAGCGAGGTGAACGCATAGCGTGCACCCGCCGCGGCGCCACGCTCAATCGTTCGCTCAATATCCTGCAGAGGGCTGGAAAGATAAATCGAAATACCCGTTTTCACGCTTCAACGCTCCTTTAAAAAAGGCCGGCGGAGCAGTTAGCCCCGCCGGCACAACCATAGCATCAAGAAATCTGCTGCGCGCCGCGAGCTCTGAGCAACACGGCTCGCGATATCAAACTACTCGCCAAAGAACTCGTTGATCTTCTGCTCGTCGACGCCAAAGAACCACGTCAGGACAAAGCCGGCGGCATAGGCAAGCAGCATAGCGGCAACGTAGCCGAGCTGCTGGCCAGGAACGACGATCAGCAAGCCAAACAGACCGGAAACGCCCTGAGAAACCGTGCCGATGTGAAGCAGCGCCGCGAGCGCGCCGCCAAATCCGGCACCCAGGCAGGCCGTCACAAACGGGCGAACGAGCGGCAGCGCAACAGCATACATCAGAGGCTCGCCCACACCCAGGATTCCAACGGGAATGGACTCGGCGACGTACTTCTTGAGCTTGGCGTTCTTGGTCTTAAAGTACAGCGCCAGACCGGCACCGACCTGACCGCCGCCAGCCATCATAAGGATGGGAAGCAGGTAATTGATGCCCTTGGTAGCGCCGTCGGGATCGTTGAGCATAGCGTGGATCGGCGTGAGCGCCTGATGCAGGCCGACAGACACCAGTGGCAAGAAACCTGCCGACAGGATATAGCCGCCCAGGACGCCCAGCTTCTCGAAGATAAAGGTCAAAACGCTAAAGATGGCAGTCGTCAGCCATGCGCCAACCGGCTGGATGACGAGCATCAGAGCAAAGGCGCCGATGATGAGCACCAGCAGCGGGGACAAGAACGTGTCGAGTGCGTTGGGCATAACCTTGCGAATCTGACGCTCCATCCAGGCAAAAAATGCGCCGGCGATAAGAGCCGCGATCATGCCGCCCGCTGCGGGGTTGTACTGCGCATTGGTGAGCGGCAGCAGAATGGCAGTGGCAGGATCGGCCGCGCCAGGCGCAAGCAGGGGCATGGCACTGTTGGCGATACACATCATGCCGGCGATGCCGCCCAGCGCAGCGGAGCCACCAAACTCACGTGCCGCGTTATAGCCCACCAAGATGGGCAGATAGGCAAACAGGGCCCAGCCCATGGAACGAATGCCCTGGTACCACCACTCGCCTGCAAGCGCGCCTGCCGTCGAGACGTTGATGACGTTGCAGATACCGTTGATGAGGCCAGCCGCAATGATGCCGGGAAGCAGGGCGACGAAGACATTGGAAATCTTCTTGAGGAAGGCCTGAACCGGCTTAGACTCGTACTTGGCCTTCTGCGCGGCCTTGTTTGTGGCCGCAGCGTCAACCACGCTCTCGTCGGCAACGCCTTTCGCAAGGCCAGTGAGCTTGGAGAACTCCTCGAGCACCTTATTCACCTTGCCCGGCCCCAGCACGATCTGCATCGTGTCGTCCTCGACCAGGCCCATCACGCCGTCGAGTGCCTTAATACCCTCCGTGTCGACGTTGCCCGCGTCTTTGACGGTCACGCGCAGGCGCGTCATGCACGCCGCGTTTGCGAGCACGTTGTCTTTACCGCCCAAAAGGTCCAGCAGCTTTTGAGCCAGCTCTTTGTTCGTCATAACTCCTCCTTGTATTGGGTATCTCGTCTGGATGTCATATCAGCTCACGCCGCACACCTATTGGGCATCGGCATCGCTCTTCTCATGGCCACTCACCGCAGCACGGACATGGCCTCGCGCTCGCTCAAGAGCTACCGCAGCCTGCTCGGCATCGCAGTCCAGCAGTACCGAGACAATAGCGGTTTTTACGTGGCCGCCGGCATCTGCAAGCGCCTGAATAGCGCGCTCGCGCGTGCAGCCGGTCGCCTCCATCACGATGTTCTGGCCGCGCACCACCAACTTCTCGTTCGTCTGCTGCACATCGACCATCAGGTTTTGGTATACCTTGCCGATCTTGACCATGGCACCGGTCGAAATCATGTTGAGAATGAGCTTTTGAACCGTTCCCGCCTTGAGCCTCGTTGAGCCGGTCAGTACCTCGGGACCGGGCACGGGTTCAATGGCAAGATCTGCGCTCTCCCCGATCTTCGACCCTTGGTTGCAGGCAATTGCGATCGTCTTGCACCCAGTTGCCTTGGCGTATACAAGGCCGCCCACCACATAGGGAGTACGACCGCTTGCCGCCAGGCCAACGACAAGATCCTTGTCCGAGAGTCCACGCCCCCGCAGGTCGCTCGCGCCGAGCTCCTCACTGTCTTCGGCACCTTCGACAGCCTTGATAAACGCCGTCTCGCCTCCGGCAATGAGCCCGACAATCAGATCGGGTGACACGCCAAACGTGGGCGGACACTCCGAAGCGTCGAGTACGCCCAGACGACCGCTGGTGCCTGCGCCCATGTAAAAGACGCGCCCGCCGCGCTCGAGTGCCTCAGCAGCCCAGTCGATTGCTGTGGCAACCTGGGGCAACACTTTTGTGACCGACTGGACGGCACGAAGATCCTCATCGTTCATCGTCGTAACGATTTGCAGCGATGTCATCGTATCGAGGTCCATAGACCTTTGATTACGCTTTTCGGTCGTGAATTTTGTTAAATCGAGCATTTCATTCACCTCATCTTTCCTGTTTCTCGATGTAGTTTTGCTTAATGACATGCGTCGCCCGTTCGTAGTCGCTGGCAACGTAAGCAGCGTACAGGGCATCGACAACCATAAGCTGGGCCATACGCGAAGCCATGGCACCGCTGCGGACCAAGGGCTCACTCGCAGCGACGCCGAGCACGGCATCGGCCATGGTGGCAAGCTTGGATGATCCATCTACTTTGGTCACGGCCACAACGGGACAGTTGTGACGTTGGGCCTCGGCGGTGCAGTCCAGCACCTCTCGCGTCAAGCCCGAGTAGCTAAAGGCGATTGCCATATCGCCCTCATGCATGTTCTTGGCACACAAGAGCTGATCATGCCAGTCGTCGTACAGATGGCACTCTTTGTCGACACGCATGAGCTTTTGCGCCAGATCGTGCGCGACCAAACGAGAGGCACCGATACCGAACAGATTGACTGCGCGTGCCCGCTTAAGATAGGCCGCGCATCGCTCCAAGACGGTGTAATCGAGCGTTCGCGCCGTCGCTTCGATCGTGCGCACGTTGCTTTTCATCACCTTCCCCACGATACGTTCGACGCTGTCATCCATGGAGATGTCCTCGAGGGCTACGTCTTTCTTGTCACCTAAGAGCGCCAGCTCGGCAATCAGTTCGCGCTGGAACTCCTTGTAGCCCGCAAAACCCAAACGCTTGCAAAAGCGCAAAATGCTCGAGGGCGAGGAGAACGTGGCATCGGCAAGACCGCGGACGGACAGCCCGACCACCTCGTGCGGATGAGCGCTCACATATGCGATGACATTGCGTTCCGCCGGGCTCGCGCTGAGCTCACGCTCGCGAAGCCGCAAAAGCAATCCGTTTGCCATCTCAAACACCTCCGTTGAGAAGAATTAAAGACCAACGAACGATTCGTACCGGATACAAACAGCTTTTACGGTACATTGTGCCGCATCGTGGCGCACAAAGGACGAGCGTTCTACCGCTCGCCCCTCAAATCCGACCGCTCGGAAATACGCGCGACACAAAATAATTCAACAAGGTCGCATGATCAGAAACGGGTTTGTTACCGGCTAGCGCCTCGCATGGGCGCCGATGGGGCGCGTCTCGTGGTGCACCCATGCGGAGACCAGCAATACCAACAGCATGGCGGTGACATAGCCCGCAGCATCGAATCCTAAATCGATAACGTCGAAATGCCTGCCGGGAACAAAGATCTTATGTACCTGATCGCCAACGGAGCAGACGGCGCAAAAGAGCAACACGGGCACGCAACGGGAGCATACGCTCCACGGACGCCTGGAAAAGCAAACCACGACCACCGAGGCGAACAATCCGACGAAGAAAAACTCTACGGTATGGGCAACGCGACGGACGTTCGTGCCCACCCACATGCGAATGGAAGCAAGTCGGCCAGACCGGACATTCGAAGCAGCCGAATCGGTGCCCCCTGTCATCCCGTTCTCGGCCTGAGCTTCACCCGCGACATCGGCAGCCTGTACGCCCGTAGCCTGACCCTCCACCACACGCGCGGTGGACTCGCTCAGCAACGACGTCTCCACCGCATTTTGCTCCGTCAGCACCCAGATGCCCGCCAGCGTTGCAGCGAACAGAACGATCGCGGTCCATCCGATTATTTGTTTTACGCGCGCCAAGGGCCTACCTCCTTTTTTGAATATCAGCGAGTGTAGCCCCGAATGACATCGCCACCGTATCAAAATTTGAATCGCAACAGGAAGCGACAAAGCGACGCAAACCCCTACCCCGCCTCGCGCATCCAGCGATCGAACGTCCCCACGCACACGCCCAGGCACTTTGCTGCCTGGCTGCGGGTAATATCGCCCGCCTCATAGCTATCGCGTACCAGATCAAACTGAGGAGGGCACGGCTTGCGAGGTCGACCGAAACGAACCCCTCGCGCCCGCGCCGCTGCAATTCCCTCCGCCTGGCGCCGATGGATATTCTCGCGCTCCACCTGCGCCACGTAGCTCAGCAGTTGCAGCACAATATCGGCAATCAGGGTATTGGTCACATCCGGCGTGCCGCTTGCCCTGGCGCGCGTGTCAAGCAATGGCATGTCCAACACCACAATGGCAACCCCGAGCTCCTTGGTAATGCGTCGCCATTCCTCAAGAATCTCGGAGTAATTACGACCAAGTCGGTCGATAGAAAGCACCACCAGCACGTCCCCGTCTCCCAGGACGTGCAGCAGTTCGCGATAGCGCGGTCGATCGAAGTCCTTGCCGCTCGCATGGTCGGCATAAATATTGGCTCTGTTAGACCAAGGTTGACATAAAAACGATGTCACCGCGAGGCGTTACTCT
>DXZW01000022.1 GCA_019419455.1 Collinsella sp.
CATGGTCGTGGGCATCGTCGGCGCGTTCTTCGGCGTGCTGGCGTAAGGGCCCGGCTGTATAGATTTTCGTTGCAACCTGGAAAGGGGATGGAGCAGGCCTATGCCCTCCATCCCCTTTTTGTATAGAAGGAGTTCGTATGTTCGCGAAGGATCGCGAAGCAATGCGCCTGACGCCGGCAGAGGTCAAGCTGATTCTTATTGAGTCCCTGCAGTGGTGCGCCAACAACGCGGTCTACTTTTTGGGGCTTATCGGTGCGGCCACGTATGATCTGGCTGGCACGGCCTTTTTGGTTGCTGCCATTACGCTCGTGCGCAATCTTATGACGTCGGTGGGCAATATGGTGTCGGGCTCGGTCATCGATCGCTTTGGACCGCGTCGGACGTCGTTTGTGACGTGCGTGATTACGGCGGTGCTTTCGCTTGGCGTGGGGTTGGCGCCGTTGTCTGTCCCCGGGCTTGTGTTTGCCGCGTGTGTCTTGGGACTTGCGGGCGGTTTTATCAACACCTGCACGCATGCGTTTCCGGGATACCTAGAGTCGACCACCGAGGGCCGTACCCGCGTGAACGGTCTCATGGTGTTTTACAGCAATATCGCCTATACCGCTGGCCCGCTGCTCGGTGGTGCCATCGTGAGCTGTTTTGCCACGCAATCGGTCTATCTGCTCATGGCGGGCATGATGGGTGTCGCGGCTGTGCTCTCCTTGGGCTGTCACGAGTGTGTTGCTCCCGCAAAAGGGGAGAAGCCGAAGGGCGGTATTCTGGGCGGCATGGCCGAGGGTGCGCGACTTACGTTTCGTGACCACGACCTGCGCCTCATCTTTATCTCGGGCTTTTTGGGTTTCTTTGCGTTTGGCGCGTTTGATTCGCTGGAGTCGTTGTTCTACCGCGATGTGCTCAACGTGGATATCGTCTGGCTGGGCTGGCTGTCCTCGGTCGTGGGCCTCACTTCCTCGGTGGGCGCGTTCATCCTGACCAAGCTTTCTGCTCGCCACGTCAACCTGCGATTGCTGCTCGGCGCGCTCATGGCCGTGGGCATTGGGTCCATGGTGTACGTGGGCACCGATATGCTGGGGGTCGCGATTATCGGTCAGGCGATTAACGGTCTGGCCTGGGGGTTCCTGGAACCGCTGCAGATGATCTTGATTCAGGAGCGCGCCGACATCAAATACCTGGGGCGCATTACCGGCTTTGTGCGTTTTGGGCTGATGAGCGCCGGCGTGGTGCCGCTGCTGGCGGCTCCGTTTTTGGCGGAGGCTTTGGGTGTCCAGGCGGTGCTGTTTGGGGCATCGACCATTATTGCGCTGGTAGGAACGCTGTTCTTTGTCACGCAAGGGAGGCGCCAGGGGCGTTAGCTATACATCAAATTCTAATTTAATACCACTCACCAGAGAATTTCGACCGTTCACCGAGGATTGGAGCAGATTGAAAAGTGGTATTAAAAACACGCTAGGTGTATGTCTATAATTGGTATCGAAAAGAAACGCGATGTATAGATTCGCGTGCAAGACAGAAAGGAAAAGTAATGAAGGAAACCGAGAAGATCGAGATCATGCACTTTAGCCAGGAGGGCTACGTCGAGGACGGCAAGAACGTCTACGAGGCCGGCAAGAAGATGACCGCGCTCGCCGACAAGGTCGCCGACGAGGGCTACGACGCCGTGTTCCTGATGGGCGTCGGCGGCACCTGGGACGAGCTCATGCAGCTCGAGTACCTCATGAACAAGTTCGGCGACCGCGACCTCGAGGTCTACCTGATCCACGCCGCCGAGTGGAACGCCATGGGCCACAAGCGCATGACCGAGAAGTCCGTCGTGCTCACCGCCTCCGAGTCCGGCACCACCCCCGAGGTCCTCGAGGCCGTCAAGAAGATGAAGGGCATGGGCGTGCGCGTCTACGCCATGACCAAGCCCGAGGGCCCCATCGGCCAGGCTGTCGGCGCCGAGAACTGCGTCAAGATGGCTTCCGATCATGGTAACGGTGGCTGCGAGATGGGCTACTACCTCGCCGACTGCTTCGGCCTGCGCCTGCTCAACCGCCGTGGCTGCTTCCCGCAGTTCGATAAGTTCATCGAGCAGACCAAGGATGTTTGGACCAACCTGGTCGACATCCGCAAGAGTTTCGAGCCGCGCGCCGAGGAGCTCGCAAAGAAGTACGCCCTGGCCCCCTACACCATGTTCATCGGCTCCGGCGCCCTGTGGGGCGAGACGATCCTGTTCTCGATGTGCATCCTCGAGGAGATGCAGTGGAAGCGCACCCGCTACATCACCTCGGCCGACTTCTTCCACGGCACCCTCGAGCTCGTGGAGCCGGGCGTCCCCGTGTTCCTGTTCATGGGCGAGGACGAGAACCGCAAGCTCGACGAGCGCGTCCGCGCGTTCCTCAACCGCGGCGTGACCGGCGACACCGACATCAACGTCATCGACACCGCCGAGTTCGCGATCCCCGGGCTTGACGACGAGTTCCGCGTCATCGTGTCTCCGTGGATCCTTTCCTCGCTGATCACCGATCGCCTTGCCGCTTACTACGAGACGGTCACCAAGCACAACCTCAACTACCGTCGCTACTATCACCAGTTCGACTACTAAGAGCAAATAACGTTTGTGTAATCGGGCCTCGCTCCTATATGGAACGGGGCCTCGCTTGGGTTGGAGAGTAATTATGAGCTATCCCCAGCTTGCCGTCATGAATATCAGCCATCGTTATTTTGACCTTGAGGAGTTCTTTTCTTCGGCGTCGGCTTCGGGCTACACGTGTTGCGAGCTTTGGACCGGGGCGATGCATCTGTATGTCGATTGCCATGGATACGATTCGCTCGAGCAGGTGCGGGAGCTATCACAGCGGTATGGGGTTCGGATTGTGGGGCTTTGTCCCGAACAGAACAATCCCAAGCCGTGGAATATCGCGGCGCGCGGGAATGAGGCGCGCACTCGCACGCTCGCGTACTTTAAGAACGTTGTGGATATCGCGGCGGAACTTGGAGCCGAGCAGGTCATGGTCTCGAGCGGCTGGGCATTTTTGAACGAGCCGATCGAGGACGCGTGGGGTCGCAGCGCCTCGATGCTGCGTGCGATTGCCGAGCATGCGGGAGAGCGCGGCGTGCGACTGGTGCTCGAGGCCCTACAGCCGGTTGAGTCGATGATCGTGAACTCGGCGGCCGATACGAAGCGCATGATCGAGGCAGTTGATCATCCGGCACTTAAGGCGTGTCTGGATTTGGGCGCTATGGCGGTGGCGGGGGATACCATCGACGATTATTTTGATCTGCTTGGCGATGATGTCGCCCACGTGCATTTTGTCGATGTTGCGGCAGATGGCACGACGCATCTTGCCTGGGGTGACGGCGACCGCGATATGCGCGCCGACCTGGATAGGCTGGTGGCGCGCGGCTATCGCGGAGTTGTTTCGGCCGAGACCTATGATTGGCGCTATTTCGCCAATCCCGCGGCAGCCGACGCTCAGGTTATGGCGGAGTACCGACGCGCGATTGGCGCCTAGGTGGGACAGGGCGCCGAGTTGGCGTTTGACGCTTTTTGAGAAACGGGACGTGCTTTCCGCTTGAGGCTTCTGGCGGAAAGCACGTCCCAGAACAGGCGCTCAGAATGGGACACACTTTCCGCTGAGGACCTCAACCGGAAACCGCATCCCAGTTTTTGGCTGGCGGGCGGGACGCGCTTTCCCCTATGTTTCCAAATGAATACGCTATGAGCCGAGGAGGACGATTCTCCCCGCAAACACTCTAGTATGCTAAAGTACCCAGAAGACCGGCGGAGCTATGCCGGTCTTCTGCTCTATATGAAACACAGCATGAGGAGGCTCACCAGATGACGGCCACACCGTGGGGATTCCGGGACATATTGCCCGAGGAGGCTCAGGCACGCGAGGAGATCGCATGTACGGTGAAGGGCTGCTTCAGGGAGCATCATTACCTGCCGGTCGAGACGCCGCTGCTCGAGGACAAGGGTTCGCTCGAGGAAGGCGGCCGCATTGCGGACACGCCGTTTAAACTCTTCGACGACGATGGGCGCCTGCTGGTGGTCCGTCCAGACAACACGTTGCCGATCGTGCGCTTGGTCTCGACCCGCATGCGCGCGGCCGACCTGCCCCTGCGCCTGCGCTACGAGGCGCCGGTGGTTCGCGAGTGCCAGCGCAATGCCGGCGGCTCGCGTCAGTTTACGCAGCTGGGCTTTGAACTTATCGGTGCGGGCGGTGCCGCGGGCGATGTCGAGATTGTTTCGCTCGTGGCTGAGGCCGTGCGCGAGATGGCACTTCCCGATGCGCGCATTATCGCGGGCAGCGTGCGTCCGTTTAAGGAGCTGCTTGCGGCCTGTGAGGATCGCGAACTGGCTGCCGAGGCATTGCGTTGCGTGCACGCCAACGACTTTGTGGGCCTCGATGCCCGTGTGGCGGCAAGTGCCGAGCGTGAGGCCGTCAAGGCCGCCATTAGTGAGTTGCCGCGCCTGCACGGTAGTGCCGAGGTGCTCGACCACGTGGACGCGCTGCTGGAAGCCGCCGGTATCGTTGCGCCGCTGACGCGCGAGCTGCGCGCCCTGGTCGAGGGTCTGGCCCCCGAGGACGCCCAGGTGCTGTCGTTCGACTTCTCCATCATGAACTCGTTTGATTACTACACGGGCCTGGTCTTTAAGGCCTATGCCGGCGGCCTGCCCGATCCTGTTGGTTCGGGTGGACGCTACGACTCCATCTTTACCGGCGCATTTGGCGACGGCATCGAGGTGCCGGCGGCGGGTTTCGCCTTTTCGCTTGAGCGTCTGGAGGCCGCGCGTACCTCGGTCGAGGATGCCGCTTCCGACGGCGATCATGCCGCGGGCCGTGGCGCCGAGGGCCCGCTGCGCATCGCCGTTCCCAAGGGCTCGCTTAAGGCCGATACGCTCGATGTGCTCGAGGCCGCGGGCCTGGACGTCTCCGAGCTGCGCGATCCCGGCCGTCACCTGATCGTGTGCGGTCGCGACACGCGTGCCGGCGAGGGCGCGGTCGGCGATATCGAGTTTGTCATCGTGCGACCCAGCGACGCGCCCGCTTTTGTGGGCTGTGGCGGTGCCGACTGCGGCATCTGCGGGCGGGACTCGCTCATCGAGGCCGACCTCAACTTGCTGCAGCTGGTCGATTTGGGCTATGGCCTGTGCACCTTTATCGAGGCGGAGCCCGCATGGCGCGCCGGTCAGGCCGAGCGCAACTATGCTCGCCGCGGATCGCTTCGCGTGGCCACCAAGTACCCGCGCATCGCGAGTGCCTGGTATGCCGAACGCGGCGTGAATGCCGATATCGTATCGCTGCACGGCAATATCGAGCTGGGACCCATCGTCGGCATGACCGACCGCATCGTGGACATTACCGCCACGGGCGCCACTCTGCGCGACAACGACCTGGTCGTTACTGGTCGCATCATGGACTGCACGGCCCGTTTCTTTGTCAATCCGGGCGCCGCACGCCTGGATCCGCGCGTGCGCAACCTGGCCGATCGCCTAGCCGCGGCCGTGAAGGAAAAGCATTTTGAGCCCGTTGCGGGCTCGGCACAATAGCGCGAGCACGCACGGGCGCCCCAACGTCCGGGCCGCGGGCCGATTGGTGCCGCCGCCCGGCCTCTCGTTTTTCAAACGCAACTTCGACCGATAGGGGATACCGATATGAAGACCATCAAGCTTGCTCCCGGTGAGCGCCTCGTTACCAACCAGCTCAACCGCAAAGGCGTGCTGCCGCAAAACATCATCGACGCCGCCCGCGATATCGTGGCTAACGTGCGTGCCAACGGGGATGCCGCGGTGCGCGATTACTCTCAGCGTTTTGACGGCGTTGAGCTGCAGAGCTTCCGCTTGCCGCAGGAGCAGATCGATGCCGCGCTCGAAGGCCTCGACCCGGCCTTTGTCGCCGCGCTTGAGAAGGCCGCGCGCCAGATTCGCGAGTTCCACCAGCGCGAGGTCGAGCAGAGCTGGTTTACCACGCGTGTGGACGGCACGATGCTCGGCGTTAAGGTGACCCCGCTCGCGGCGGCCGGCATCTATGTACCGGGCGGCCGCGCGCAATATCCTTCCACCGTGCTCATGAACGCCATTCCCGCCAAGGTCGCCGGCGTCAAGCGCGTGGTTATGGTGACCCCGCCGCAAAAAGACGGCCTGATCAGTCCCTACACGCTCGCCGCGGCAAAGCTCGGCGGCGTGGACGAGATCTATATGGTGGGCGGCGCTCAGGCCGTGGCCGCACTTGCGTATGGTACCGAGACCATTCCGCGCGTCGACAAAATCACCGGACCGGGTAACGCCTTTGTTGCCGCGGCCAAGCAGATCGTCTCGGGTGACGTGGGTATCGATATGGTCGCCGGTCCCTCCGAGGTCTGCGTGCTGGCCGACGTCACGGCCAAGCCTATGGTGGTCGCGGCAGACCTGATGGCCCAGGCCGAGCACGATCCGCTGGCAGCCTGCTATCTGGTGACCTGCGACGAGCAGTTTGCGCGCGAGGTCGAGGCTGGCATTGACATCCTGGTGGCGCAGTCGCCGCGTGCCGAGATCACGCGCGCTTCGCTCGACAACGAAGGCGCCATCGTGGTGGCCGCCGATATGGCTGCCGCCGTCGAGGCCGTGAACACCGTGGCGCCCGAACACCTGGAGCTGCACTGCAAGGATGCAATGGGCCTGCTTGGCGGCATTCGCAACGCCGGCGCCATCTTTGTGGGCGCTTGGAGCTCCGAGCCGCTCGGCGATTATGTTGCTGGCCCCAACCACACGCTGCCGACCGGCGGCACGGCCATGTTCTCCAACCCGCTTTCGGTCGAAGAGTTCGTTAAGCGCTCGAGCGTCATTTGCTATACGCCCGAGGGTCTGCTCTCCGACGCTCCCGCTACGCAGCGCCTGGCCGAGGCCGAGGGCCTGTGGGCGCACGCGCTCTCTGCCGCCCTGCGTCGTCGCGTACTGGAGCAGGGCGAGGATGCCGTGAGTGCCGAGTCGCTGGCTGCGGCCGACCTGACCAAGGTCGCCTGGCCGGGCGACGCTGTGGCGACGGTCGCCGAGGGTGTGGACCTGGCGGCTGCAGGCTCGGATGGCGCTGGCGCGACCGGCGAGGAGGCCTAATATGGCCGAGCTGACACCCCGCATGAAGGAGCTCGTCCAGCCCTACCTGGCCGGCATTGAGCCCTATGATCCCAACTTTACGCCCACGCGCATCAATCTTTCGGCCAACGAGAACACCTATCCCGTGCCGGTCGGCGTGCGCGAGGCAATCGATGTGGCCTTGGCTGCCACACCGCTCAACCGCTATCCCGATCCCATGTCCAACGACCTGCGCGATGAGCTTGCTGCCTGGCATGGCGTGGCGCGTGAGAATACTTGCGTGGGAAACGGCGGCGATGAGCTGCTCTATAACTATCTGCTGGCGTTTGGTGGCGCGGGGAGGACCCTGCTCAACTGCCCGCCGTGCTTTAGCGAGTATGCCTTCTTTGCGTCTCTGTGCCAGACCGAGGTGCGCGATGTGTGGCGCGACCCGGCGACCTTTGAGCTCGACCAGGCAGCCGTGCTTGCGGCGGCACCCGAGTGCAACCTGGCCATCGTGACCTCGCCCAATAACCCCACGGGCGACGTGGCACCGCTCGACTTTGTCGCGGCGCTGTGCGATGCGTGCCCCGGCATGGTCATGGTCGACGAGGCCTACGTTGAGTTTGCCGACGATTCGTTTGGCGCGGCCACCACGGCGCAGGGACTTATCGCCGAGCATCCCAACCTGGTGATTCTGCATACGCTGTCCAAGGCGTTTGGCGCTGCCGGTACGCATCTGGGTTACGTGATCGCGGCACCCGAAGTCATCGACGTGTTCGCGGCGATTCGCCAGATCTATTCGGTCAATGTGCTGAGCCAGGCGGCGGCGCTTGCCTGCGTGCGTGTCCGCGATGCGTACGCGCCCGTGGTGGCACAGGTCGCATCCGAGCGCGAACGCGAGCTGTGCGCCCTGCGCGCAATGGCTGCCGAGGGCCTGCCCGTGGAGGCGTGGCCGAGCGCGGCGAACTTTGTGCTCGTGCGTACGCCGCATGCCACGCGCGTGCGCGAGCGCCTGCGCGACGAGTATTCAATTTTGGTGCGCGACTTTAGCTACGCGCCGGGGCTCGCGGACTGCCTGCGCATTACCGTGGGCACCCCACAGGAAAACGACGAGGTACTGGTTGCGTTTGCCGCGCTGGTGAAGGAGGAGATGTAGATGGGCCGTTATGCCGAGGTGACCCGCAAGACGGGGGAGACCGACATTGTCGTCAAACTCGACCTGGACGGGAGCGGCGTGTGCGATATCTCGACCGGCGTACCGTTTTTCGACCATATGCTCAACGCCTTTGGCCGCCATGGCCTGTTCGATTTGACGGTACATACGGTAGGCGACGTTGAGGTCGACGCGCATCACGCCGTCGAGGACACGGGCATTGTGTTGGGCGAGGCGTTTTGCCGGGCGCTGGGCGACAAAGCGGGTATTACGCGCTTTGCCGATGCGGCGATCGCCATGGACGAGACGCTCGTGATGGCCGCCGTGGACATTTCGGGTCGTGGCCAGGCCTACTGCGAGCTGCCCGTGCCGACCGAGCGCGTGGGCAGCTTCGATACCGAGCTGGCCGTCGAGTTCTTCTATGCCTTCGCGCGTGACGCCAGGCTCACGCTGCACGTGCGCGAGCTGGCGGGCGGCAACTCGCACCATATTATCGAAGCCGCCTTTAAGGCCGTGGGCCGCACGATGCGCCGCGCCTGCGAGCTCGATCCCCGCGTGCAGGGCATCCCCAGCACCAAGGGCTCGCTGTAACCGCTGCAACCGCCGTAAGGGCAAAAACCACCACAAAGGGGACAGGCACCTTCGTGGTGGTTTTGGATGATGAGAAGTGGAGGGGTCGCGTGGGCGAACCGAAGATCGTGGTGGTCGACTACCACAAGGGTAACTTGTCGAGCGTCGTGCGCGGGCTTGCGCGCGCCGGTGCCGCCGCCTGCACGTCGGACGATCCGGAGCAGATCCGCAACGCGGACGGCCTGGTCATCCCGGGCGTGGGCGCGTTCTATGACGCGATCGCCTTTATGCGTCAGAGCGGCGAGGCGGACGCGGTGCTCGATGCCGTTGCCGCCGGAACTCCGCTGCTCGGCATCTGCCTGGGCCTTCAGCTGTTTTTTGAGCGCGGCAACGAGGGCGTGCCTACGGACGAGGGCGCGGACGCGGACGACGATGCCTCCGAGCAGGTCGGTGGTCCCTGGGTCGATGGCCTGGGCATTATGCGCGGTTCGTGCACGCGCTTGGAGTCGAGCCGCCTGAAGGTGCCGCACGTGGGCTGGGACCAGGTGCACATGACGCCTGCTGGCACGGCCGATCCGCTGCTTGCCGGCTTTGCCGAGGGTGCCAACATGTACTTCACCCACAGCTACGCGGTGGCCGACGACGCCGATGCCGCCGATGTGCTGGCGCGCACGCACTATACGCGGAGCTTCCCGTGCATCGTGCGCCATGGCAACGTGTGGGGCTGCCAGTTTCATCCCGAGAAATCCTCCGCGCTGGGCCAGCGCATCCTTAAGAACTTCGTCAACATCGTCGAGGAGGTTGGCCGATGATCCTGTTTCCCGCAATCGATCTGATCGGCGGCAAGGTCGTGCGCCTGGAGCGCGGCGACCGCAGCCGCTGCAAGGTATATTCCGACGACCCCATGGCCGTTGCCCGCTCGTTTGCCGAGCAGGGCGCGAGCTGGGTGCATGTCGTCGACCTGTCCGCTGCCTTTGGCGAGGACGAGGACGCGTGCGCTGCCAACTCGGCGGCGATTGAGGCCATCTGCGGCGTCGACGGCCTGTCCGTGGACGTGGGCGGTGGCGTCCGCTCGCTCGCGCGCATCGACGAGCTGGCTGGCTTCGGGGCACGCCGTATCGCACTGGGCACCGTACTGGTGACCGAGCCGGGTTTTGCCGAGGTGGCGGCGCAGGGCTTTGGCGAGCTGCTGGTAGCGGATATCGCCGCGCGCGATGGCCAGGTCAAGGTGAACGGCTGGCGCGACGGCGCGGGCGTGGCGCTCGACGATGCGGTGGCGCAGCTCACGGAGCTGGGCTTTAAGCATCTGGTGTATACCGACATCGCGCGCGATGGCATGCAGACGGGCATCGATGTGGCGGCGTATCGCCATGTGGCCGAGGTCGCGGGATTTCCCGTCGTGGCTTCGGGCGGCATCTCGACGCTCGACGACATCCGCGCACTGGCAGCGGTGGGCGAGGCCGCGATTGAAGGCGCCATTACCGGTCGCGCGCTCTACGAGGGCAACTTTACGCTGGTTCAGGCGCTGGCCGCCGCCCGAGGGGAGGAATAGCCCATGCTTACCAAACGCGTGATTCCCTGTCTGGATGTTAAGGACGGTCGTGTGGTCAAGGGCGTCAACTTCGTGAGCCTGCGCGATGCGGGCGATCCGGTGGAGCTGGCCCGCGCCTACGACCGCGAGGGTGCGGACGAGGTCGTCTTTCTGGATATTACCGCGACGAGCGACAACCGAGCGACGACCATCGAGATGGCGGCGCATGCGGCCGAGGAGCTGGCCATTCCCTATACCGTGGGCGGCGGCTTTCGCGACCTGGCGGGCATGCGCACCATGGTTGCCGCCGGTGCCGACAAGGTGTCGCTTAACTCTGCCGCCGTGCGCGATCCGTCGTTGATCAGCCAGGCCGCCGCGGCGTTTGGCAGCCAGGCCGTGGTCGTGGCGATTGATGCCAAGCGCGTGGGCCTGCCCGGTCAGCCGGATGCCGACAAGTGGGAGGTCTTCACGGCGGGCGGTCGCAACGCCACGGGTATCGATGCGGTGGCGTGGGCCGAGGAAGCGGCTCGTCGCGGCGCCGGTGAGATCTTGCTCACCAGCATGGATCGCGACGGCACCAAGGCTGGCTTCGACCTGGCACTCACCCGCGCCGTGGCGCGCGCGGTGCCGATCCCGGTGATCGCAAGCGGCGGCGTGGGCACGCTCGAGCATTTTGCCGAGGGCGTGATCGAGGGCGAAGCCGACGCCGTACTGGCGGCCAGCGTCTTTCACTTTGGAACTTTCAGCATTCGCGAAGTCAAAGAATATATGGCCTCTCAAGGCATCCCTGTCAGGTTGGACTTCTAGCGCTGCGGCTTGCCCAGGCGCTCGACCTTCCGGCTCCAACCCTCCTCGCGTACTTTAAGTACGCGTCGTCGGGCTTGTCGCTCGGAATCTCGGGCACCTGGACAACCCTCGCCGACCTGCGAAGTTTGAATTTGGGGAGAGAAATGGAAGAGATAACCGATCCTTCAAAACTTACGTACGACGCCCGCGGGCTGATTCCTTGCGTGGTTCAGCAGCATGACACCGGTGAGGTGCTTATGGTTGCTTGGATGAACGAGGAATCGGTGGGGCTGACGCTCAAGACCGGGACCACGTGGTTTTGGAGTCGCAGCCGTCAGGAGCTCTGGAACAAGGGCGCGACGAGTGGCAACATGCAGGAGGTCAAGGAGCTCTGGGCCGACTGCGATAGCGATACGCTGCTGGTCAAGGTGGACTCACCGGGCCCGGCCTGCCATACCGGCAACCGTACCTGCTTCTTTAAGCGCGTGGAAGGGGGAGTGCGATGAAAGTCGTGACGCCGTTCGAGGTCGCCGAATGCAACACCGAGCTCCTCCGCGCGGGCGTGCCATGCCGCGTGCACCTGACTGATGCCTGCGGGGCGCAGTCGCTTTGGCTCGAGGCCGAGAAGGAAAGGCTCAATGAGGCCCATGCCGTCATCGTCGAGTTCTTTGAGAAAAAGGGCGCAAAGCCTCGGTTCGATGAGACCGGTACCTACTTTACGCTGCAGTAACGAGAGGAAATAACCATGGGAGTCAGAACAGCTAACGTGCAGCCGGGAAATATCGGCGAGACGCTGACGGGGTTGGCCGAGGTGATTCATGGTCGTCGCGACGCGTCGCCGCAGGAGAGCTATACCGCTCGTCTGCTGACCGACGTCGAGGATGAGCTGCTTAAGAAGCTTGCCGAGGAGGCGAGCGAGGTCATCATGGCCTGCAAGGATAACGACCACGATCACATTCGCTACGAGGCCGGCGACCTGGTCTACCACCTGCTCGTGACGCTCGAGCGCTACGGCATCACCCTCGACGAACTGGCCGGCGAACTCAACGCCCGCCGCCACTAGTCGAGCTTTTGGTGCAAGGGGGACAGGATATTTTGTACCAAATGATCCGTTTTCCTCCGTCCCCAACGGATCAAATAGAAGTTGCGGTGGAATAGTTCTTGTTTGATGGTCTTAGGGCTATAAACAGGAACTATTTCACCGCAACTTATAAAGGGATGGCTAGGCGAGGGGCGTGGGCTCCCATTCGCCGGTGGCGTGGGGGATGTCGAAGGTTCGATAGCCACAGTCGTAGGCGTGGGCCTGGGCCTCGCGGATGTTCCAGCAGATGTCGCAGGCGCGGTGTGCGTCCGAGCCAAAGGTAATGGGCACCTCGGCATGGGCAAAGCAGCGCAAGAGGCCGGTCGCGGGGTAGTAGTCGTCGAGCCCCTTGCGCGGCGCGGCCGTCGAGACCTCAACGCGGCGGCCCGTGTCGTGCGCACACTCTGCCATCTGCTTCCAGAACGGCGCGGGGTCAAAATCGGGCGCAAAGCCTTCCTTCGAAAAGCGCATGACCAGGTCGGGATGAGCCATCACATCAAAGTTAAGCGGGCTCTCGCAGGCGCGGCACCAGTCATCGACATAGTGCTCCCACACGCCGCGCACGCCCAGGTTTTCCCAAACATGCAAATCGGTGTCGTCGTCGATCCAACCGCAGCGCGAATCGGGCGTATCGGGACGAGCGACGTCCTCTGTCACCGTCATGCCCGCAGCGCCTGCCGCAATATCGCCCGGGTTGCCAATCCAATGTACGCTGCCCAGGCGCACGACGGCGCCCTGGGACCAGCGCTCAACCAAAGGCTCGCAGCCTTCGTACCAATCGCACTCAAAGCCATAGATAAGCTCGAGCTCCGGCGCGATCTGCGCGGCGAGCTTGCGGGCGTCCTCAAAGGCCAGGCGATGTGCCGGCAGGTCGCCCTCGACAACCTGCACTTCGCAGTTGGTGTCCATGCTGGCGGGTAGGGTGAGGTGGTCAGTCGAGACCATGACGCGGCAACCGGCCGCAGCAGCGGCGCGGACGTTGTCCTCAAACGAGGCATGGCCGTCCGAGAACGAGGTGTGGGTATGGCAATCGACCAGCGGGCAAGCAGACATGGCAGCTCCTTTGCGTCAAGCGAATCCGCTCCATTGTAACGGCGCGGCCCTCGATGCGACGAGCGCGCCGGGGTGTCGGTTTCTTGTGGACAAGGAAAATCGCGCTCATCGCGCTCCGCCACATCCACGCCGCCCGCGATGTGCTAGCGTTTGAATGAACAAAACGAGCCCGTGCGGAAAGGAGCCGGACCGTATGCCATGCGATAGCAAATCTCCGCTGTCCCGCGAGACCGATGCGCCCGAGACCATCGTCAAGCTGGAATGCGATATCGACGACGCGTCGCCCGAGGTGCTCGCCTACGCCGCCGACCGCCTGCGCGAGGCCGGTGCGCGCGAGGTGCACTGGCTGCCCCTCTATTGCAAGAAGGGCCGTCCCGGCTGGCAGCTGCAGGTAATCTGTACCCACGAGGATATCGAGCGCCTACAGACGATTATCTTTTTGGAAACCACGACCAATGGCATCCGCCGCCAGGTTATGGAGCGCGTTTGCCTACCACGCCGCTTTGAGCGCGTAACAACGCCATGGGGCGAGGTGTCCGTCAAGGTGGCGACCCTGCCCGACGGTAGTGAGCGTGCGGCGCCCGAGTACGAAGACTGCTCCCGCCTCGCTCGCGAGCATAACGTGCCGCTCCAGCGCGTGATGCAGGCGGCACAAGCCGTGGCACTGCGATTTGAGTAACACGGCCGAGCGACGCGCCGCGCCCGGCCACATCAACCCCACCCGAAAGGACCACCATGAAATACCTCATCGCCTCCGACATCCACGGCTCGGCATACTGGACCGAGCGCCTGGTCGCCGCCATCGAGTCCGAGCAGCCCGACCGCATCGTCCTGCTGGGCGACCTGCTCTATCACGGTCCGCGTAACGACCCGCCGCGCGATTACGCTCCCAAGCGTGTGATTCCGCTGCTCAATGCCCTGGCCGACCGCATCATCGCGGTGCGCGGCAACTGTGACGCCGAGGTCGACCAGATGGTGCTCGATTTCCCGGTCATGGCCGACTACGCCACGCTGTTTGACGAGACCGGCCGTGAGCTGTTCCTGACGCACGGCCACGTCTTTGGCGCCGGCATGCACAACAGCGTCGACCACGCGCCCGCGCTGCCCGAGGGCTCCGCGCTCGTCTACGGCCATACGCACATCAAGGTCAACGAGGCAAGCGCCGCGCACCCGGGCATGTGGCTCTTCAATCCCGGCAGCGTGAGCATTCCCAAGGACGGTACGCATAGCTACGGCATCTACGAGGGCGGCGTGTTCCGTCACGTGGTCCTGGAGGAGGAATAACTATGGCGCAGCACATGGCTCAGCAAAATGCCGAGGGTTCGCGCGACCTGTCCACGCTGGTCGACGCGTCGGCCGAGCTGCAGCATCTGGTGCAGACTATCTGGCGTCTGCGTCAGCCCGATGGCTGCCCGTGGGATCGCGAGCAGACGCATCAGAGCATCGGCAAGAACATGATCGAGGAAGCCTACGAGGCGCTCGATTGCATCGAGGCCGATGATGCCACGCATCTGCGCGAGGAGCTCGGCGACGTGCTCATGCAGGTAGTACTGCATGCGCAGATTGCGGCGGACGCCGGCGAGTTTACGCTGGCCGACGTGGCGCGCGATATCGACGCCAAGCTCATCCGCCGCCACCCACACGTGTTTGGCGATGCGGACGCCGAGAGCTCCGACGAGGTGCTCAAGATTTGGGATGAGGTCAAGCTTGCCGAGAAGGTTGCCAAGGACAAGGCCGTGGCAGCGGGCGAAGCTGCGCCCGAGGGTCTGCTCGACGGCGTGCCCACGCATCTGCCGGCGCTGATGCAGGCGCAGAAGGTGTCGCGCAAGGCGGCTGCCGTGGGCTTTGAGTGGGAGACGGTCCAGGATGTGTGGGACGAGGTAGCTGAGGAGCGTGCCGAGTTTGAGGCCGAGGAGCCCGGCTCGCCCGAGCGCGAGATGGAGTTTGGCGACCTGCTCTTTGCCCTAGTCAACGTTGCGCGCAAAGAAGGAATCGACGCCGAGAGCGCCCTTCGCGCCAGCACGGCAAAGTTCCGCCGTCGCTGGGCTGCGATGGAGGCCGCCGTGCACGAGGCGGGCGATGACCTCGCCGCCTGCTCAACCGCTCAACTCAACGACCTGTGGGACCAAGCAAAAGCAAGCGAGTGAGGCCTGCGTCTCTCACGGCATCCATTCGTAGAGAGGTCTCTACAAGCAAAAAGCCATATACAACGGAAGATGTGCCAGCTGTGCTTCGGCATCCCACTCGAGTTGTTTAGGGTGCAACACGTAAGCCATCCCAATCTTCTTGTTAAAGCGCGCGCGGAATCGGTCGAGGGAGATGGTTCCGTATCTGCGTGGCGACTTAACTTCGATGGGGCTGATGCGCGGCTTTCCGGCGGCATTGACATAGGGTCGGGTGACGAGGAAGTCGATTTCCATGCGCTCCTCCCCCTCCTTCTTTCCGCTTTGGGAATAAAAGAAGAGTCTGTATCCATTGGCCTTTAGAGATTGGGCAACGTAGTTTTCGGTAAGCATTCCTTCGTTCAATCCGATGTCGCCGCGAAGCACGGCCCTGTAAACGTCTTCATCGGTATCGTTGTTGTCAGAGAAGGCAAGCGTTACAAGCAGGCCGGTGTCCGCCATGTAGCACTTGAGGGCCGTTTGCTCCATGCTGAGTGAAAGGCCCACGCTCGGTTCGCTTGCGGCATAGCAGATATTGGCAATTCGCGCGTCTGCCAGCCAAAAGAAGGCTTCTTCGTAGGTGCGCATGCGTGCGTTTTTATCAAGTGAGGAAAGCTTGAATCGTTTTTCGTGCTTAGAGAGCTGACCCGGGATGCCATCGAGTACGGAGACGACTTTGAATTCGTAACCGGTTGCAAAACGAGAGATATCGTTGCGATAGAGCTGGACGATTCGGCGCTTCGAAGCGTCGACGGGCGCAAAAGCGCGCTGTTCAACATAGATGGATACCGGCTCAGGCATGCCGCCTACGAGCATGTATTCGCGCATAAGGGAGAGCGCTCTGCGATGTAGGGCATCGGGGAGCGGCTTCATCTTGTTAAAACTCATGCGAATGAGATCGGCCAGCCCCTTTTCGTCCATGCCCCAAAGAAACTCCTCAAAGTCGAGGGGCTCAAGTTCCAGAGACTCTTCCTCGGATGGGATGACGATATCTTTAATGTTCTGCTTGATGCTGAGCAGGGATCCAGTTTCGATGTAGTCGTAACGTCCGTCTGCAACGAGATACTTGATGAGTCCGCGTGCTTGCGGGTACATCTGGACCTCGTCAAAGACGATAAGCGTCTCGTGTTCATAGAGTTTGACGTTATAGAAAACCGAGAGATAGAGGAAGAGCGAGTCGAAGTCAGTGCGATAGTCCTCAAAATATTGCTTAACTTCGGCAGGTGCTTGAAAGAAATCAATGACAAGGCAGGACTTGTATTCGGTTTCTCCAAACGTGCGGGCAAGCGTGCTCTTGCCGACGCGGCGGGCTCCTTCAATAAGAAGTGCTGTTTTACCAGCGTTTTCATGCTTCCATTTTAGTAGTTTGTCATAGGCTTTTCGTTTAAGCATGGCTACCTCGTACACGATATCCAGAACTTTTATAACCTGATTATGCACGATATCCAGAACTTCAGACCCTTAGAATTGCACGATATCCAGAACTTTGAACGATGTAAAAGCACATTATTGGCTCTTTCATTCGCAAGCCAGGTAAAGACGGTATGCCGATAGAAGAATTTAATGGGGGGGGGGCGACCTCTAGAGATGAATGCTCGGTGCAAAAACAAGCGCCCCAAAGAATGATTTCTCCAATTCATATGTATCCCTCGGCTAACTTAGGGCATAATGCAAAAAGTGCGACATGGCTAACTTACGGAGGCGCACCAATGGTGCACAGTCGGCCAGTCGCTTGCATCAACCGTTTCCAAGTGAGAGGGAGACAACATGAGTGACATTTTGGATGTCTACGGTCGCGAGGTGCTCGACAGCCGCGGCAACCCCACCGTAGAGGTCGAGGTCGTGCTCGAGGACGGCAGCTTCGGTCGTGCGATGGTGCCTTCGGGCGCTTCGACCGGCGCCTTTGAGGCATGCGAGTTGCGCGACGGCGACAAGGGTCGCTACCTGGGCAAGGGCGTCTCGCAGGCCGTCGAGCACGTCAACAACGAGTGCGCCGATGCCGTCGTGGGCCTCGATGCCTTCGACCAGCGCGCCGTCGATGCCGCACTGATTGCCGCCGACGGTACGCCCAACAAAACCAAGCTCGGCGCCAACGCCATCCTGGGCGTGTCGCTGGCCGTTGCCCGCGCCGCTGCCGAGTCGGCGGGTCTTTCGCTGTACCAGTACCTGGGCGGCGTCAACGCCCACCTGCTGCCCACGCCCATGATGAACATCCTCAACGGCGGCGTGCATGCCGACAACAACGTTGACTTCCAGGAGTTCATGATCATGCCCGTGGGTGCTCCGAGCTTTGCCGAGGGCCTGCGCTGGTGCGCCGAGGTCTACCACACCCTCAAGGGCGTGTTGCACGAGGCCGGCCTGGGCGGCGGCGTGGGCGACGAGGGCGGCTTCGCGCCCAATCTCAAGACCAACGCCGAGCCGTTCGAGTACATTACCAAGGCCGTGGAGAAGGCTGGCTTTAAGCCCGGCGTCGACTTCATGTACGCCATGGATCCGGCATCGACCGAGTTCTACAACGCCGAGACCGGCATGTACGAGCTCAAGGGCGAGGGCGTTGAGTACACGAGCGCCCAGATGGTCGATTACTGGGAGAAGCTTGTCGACACCTATCCCATCATCTCCATCGAGGATGGTATGGCAGAGGAGGACTGGGACGGCTGGGTCGAGCTCACCCGCCGCATTGGCAACAAGGTGCAGCTCGTAGGCGACGACCTGTTCGTCACCAACACCGAGCGCCTTAAGAAGGGTATCGAGCTGGGCGCCGCCAACGCGATTCTGGTCAAGGTCAACCAGATCGGCACGCTCACCGAGTCGCTCGAGGCTATCGAGACCGCCAAGGAGGCCGGCTACGCTTGCATCGTGAGCCACCGTTCCGGCGAGACCGAGGACTCCACGATCGCCGACCTGGTCGTGGGTGTTAACGCCGGCCAGATCAAGTCGGGCGCCCCGTGCCGCAGCGACCGTATTGCCAAGTACAACCAGCTCATCCGCATCGAGGACGAGCTCGAGGGCAGCGCGCGCTACGCCGGTAAGGCCGCGTTCTACAACATTCGCTAAACGGGCGAATTTGGCGAGGGGGAGGCTGACTCGGTTCCTCCCCGTCTTGGCTGGATGCCGCAAAGAACTATGGGCGCTGGGCCATACGGCTCAGCGCCTTTTTTATGTCGAGCAAAGGCTGGCGAAGGCGGTGCGGGCGCTCGTGCTATAACTAAAGGACTTAGCGCAAACAAACCTCAACCGCACAAGGCGCACATGGATCAGATTTACGACAACAGGTATTATTCCGCCGGTTCGCGCGAGCCGTCGCCTCGTCGTGCGCGTACCGCACAGCTTGGCGGGTCTGGTTATGCTGGTGCTGATCGCTCCAGGTATAGCTCGCCGGCGACTTCGCATCCCAATGCTCAGCCAAATAGTTCCTCGGATAGTCCGGTGCGCCCATCGCGTTCCAAGCATGCGTCGCGCCCTTCGACCCAGGCGTCCGACAAGCCGCGCCGTCCCTCAAGCCGTCTTTCCGGCTCGGACTTTATGCACTACGCCAACGACAACGCAGCGGTCAAGGCAATTTACGACTTTACCCACGGTCCTCAGCGAGGGCTGTTTATCGGTATTGTCGTCGCCCTGGTGCTCGTGAGCCTGTACTTTCCCGTGCGCGACCTCTACGTTGCCAAACGCTCGAGCGATATCTTGGCCAAGCAGGTCGAGATTCGCCAGCAGTACAACGACGAGCTGCAGAAAAGCGTCGACAAGCTGCTCTCAGAGGAGGGCATTAAGGACGCGGCGACCGAGGACCTGGGCCTGGTGATGCCCGGCGAGACCAAGATTGACGTGCTGGGCCTGGACGACGATTCGGACTCGTCGTCGAGCAAAAAGTCCTCGAACGCCAAGAAGGCCAGCGAAGTCGCCAAAGAGATCGAAGAGGTCGGCAAGGACGCGCCGTGGTACATCCAGACGCTCGATATGCTGTTTGGATTTAACGGCGTCGAGGGCCAGACGGTCGTGTCCAACGGCAAATAGCGCCCGGAGGGGAGCCTGCAATGGCAGATTGCAAACGCTATAAGGTAGCCGCGATTGACCTGGGAACAGTGTCGTCGCGACTGGTGTTAGCGCAGGTCGAGGCCGGGGCGATCGTGGAATCGTCCAAGCATACCGAGATCACCGACTTGGGCGAGGGCGTGGACGCGACGGGCCGCTTTTGCGAGGCGGCCGTTGAGCGCGTGCTCGCCGCATGCCGCATGTTTGTGGACGAGGCACGTGCCTTTGGGGCCGCGTGCATCTGCACCACATGCACGAGCGCCGCGCGCGATGCGTCCAATGCCGCGCTGCTGCTGGACGGCCTGCGCGATCTGGGGCTTGAGCCACAGGTGATTCCGGGCGAGGTCGAGGCACGCCTGACGTTTTTTGGCGTGGCGCACGACTTTGCTGGCGAGCGCATCATTGTTGCCGATTCGGGCGGCGGATCCACGGAGCTCGCGACGGGCGTCTATGCGCCGGAGCGTGGGGTCTTTGCGCTGGAGGGCACGCGTTCGCTGGACATCGGTTGTCGCCGCGTGACGGAGCGGTTCTTCTCGGCGCTGCCGCCTGCGGACGGCGAGCTTGCTGCCGCTGCCGCGTGGGCAGGTGAGCAGTTTGCGGGCTACTTTGAGAGTCTGCCTGTCGACTTTGAGCGCGCCGAACGCTTGGTCGCAGTGGGCGGCACGGTGACTACGCTGGTGGCTCTGGTCCACGAGCTGGAGCCGTATGATTCGAGCTTCGTGCACCTGCGCGAGCTTTCGCTGGAGCAGGTCTCGGCCGCTATCGAGCGCATGTCCACGCTGGACGCGGACAGCATCGCCGCGCTACCGGGTGTGCAGCCCAAACGCGCGGGCGTGATCTTGGCTGGCGCCGTGGTAATCCGCGAGCTCATGCGAGCCGGCGGCTACGACACGCTCACCGTAAGCGAGAACAGCCTGCTTGCCGGCATGGCCGCCACCATCAACGAGGTTCTCGACGGCGCGACCCCCACCATCGCCTGGACCCCCGCTCTCAGCACCCTCTAAATAAGCTGCGGTGAAATAGTTCCTAAATAAGCTGGTAAACGGTATAAACAGGATCTATTCCACCGCAGCTTAGAGCCCCACCGGCGTCCAAAAGAAACGAGCCCGCATCCCTTGGGGACACGGGCTCGAAAGCTCCATATGGTAGGGGCGGTGGGACGTCCGCGTATTTGCTGCGCAAATTCGCACCGGCTTCGGCCGCCTGCCGGCGCCCTCGTCGGCTCGCTGCGGACGCTGCGCGTCCGCCTGGTGCTCGCCCCCTCGCGGGTTCGAGTCCCACCGGCGTCCAAAAGAAACGAGCCCGCATCCCAACGGGACACGGGCTCGTAAGCAATCACATGGTAGGGGCGGTGGGACTCGAACCCACAATCCTTGCGGCGAGAGATTTTAAGTCTCCTGCGTATGCCAATTCCGCCACGCCCCCGTGAAACTAGAAGTCTAGCACAAGCCGTTCGCTACGCGTTGACAGCCATCGAGTGCCGGCCCGACTTTTCCAAGTACTCGGCAAACTTGGCCTCGTCGCCCTTGTTCTTGTACTGCAAGGCCAACAGGTACTCCAAGCGGCAACTCTTAACCTTATCGTCGCCGGCCTCCTCGAGCATGCGCTCCAGCTCGGGAATGTCGTTGTGGCGCTTGAGGATCATCGTGTCGTACATCAGCTGGCACTCGTGCGCGACTGCCTCGGCCTGACCGCCCTCAAAGCCCTTGATCTCGTGCAGGAGCTCCTTGGACTTTTTGCGGTCCTCCTGGCCAACGTAGTAGTTAAAGGCCTTAATGACCAGGTCGACGCGCTGCATCTTGGGCAGGTTGAGTCCCAGCAGCAGGTCGAACATCTCGCTGGCGCGCTCGTGGTCCTCGCGCAGCAGATAGGAGTTCAGGCGCAGGTAGTCGCGGTTGTAGCGCGGGTACAGCATGCTGGTGAGTTTGCCGTCGAGCAAACGATCGAACTCGTCCCACTGCTTGGCGGCCATGAGCTGCTGCAGGCGCTTAAACGTGGTGCGTTTTTTGACGCTAAAGAACACCGACACGGCGATGCAGATGATAACGACGGCGGTCCAGAGTGTGCGGGAATCGGGCATATTAGGGTCCTTAGTCGCTCATAAAGCGAGCGGTATGACAACACGTACTGGATGTATTATACGCAGCGCGCAAGCAAACTGGCATAAAAGCTCATCGAGGCCGAGTGACATCGCTCGCTGCGGTACACTTACCTAAAGTAAACCATGAAGGGAGACATTACCTATGAAGAAGATCGTTTTGGCTTGCGGTGCTGGCGCTGCTACTTCCACGCTCGTTGCCCAGAAGGTCGCCACCCTGCTCGACGCCAACGGTTATGCCGGCAAGTATGAGATCGTGCAGTGCGCCATCTCCGAGGCCAAGGATTACTGCGACGAGGGCGCTGACCTGCTGATCGCCACCACCGTTGCCCCCGAGGGTCTCACCTGCCCGTACGTGAGCGGCGTGCCCTTCATGACCGGCATGAACCGCGTCGCTGCTGAGAAGGCCGTTCTCGGCGTCATGGCTCAGTAGGCGCTGACTGCATGAGTGAGCAGAACGCCAATCCGGTCGAGCTCTTTGGCATGCGCGTTGCCCATGTGGGCATTAACGCCACCGACCCGGCAGACGCCTTGGAGATCGCGGAGCTGTTCTCGACGATGATGGGCCTGCCCGTCATCGAGACCCCGGTTTCGTACTTCAATGATTCGCTGGTCGAGGTCATGAAGCAGAACGGTCGAGGCGCTAAGGGCCACATCGGCTTTGCCGTCAACGACATCGATGCGGCCGAGAAGTGGTTTGCCGAGCGCGGGCTCGAGGTCAACGAGGAGTCGCGCGTGCTGCTGCCCGATGGCGGCACCAAGCTCGTGTACTTTAAGCGCGAGTTCGCCGGCTTCGCCGTGCACCTGTGCCGCGAGTAGCGCACAAGCTGCCATAGCTAGCAAAAAGGGATGGGGCCTCGTGGCCCTATCCCTTTTTTATGCCGAGGGCTTGCCGCCGCGCGGGTGCCCCTACCGTGGCAGGCGAATCGTAAAGCGGCTGCCGACACCCTCGACCGAGGTCACGCCAATGACACCGCCATGGCTATCGACGATCCACTTGGCAATGGCAAGCCCCAGACCCGAGCCCTGCGCGCCGGCATCGCGCGCGTTGTCGGCGCGGTAGAACCGCTCGAACGCGTGGGCTGCGGATTCCTGGTTCATGCCGATGCCCTCGTCCTCAACGTTTATGTCGATCGTGCCCGCGCCCGCATCCGGCGCCACGCCAAACGTGATGGGCGTGCCCGCGTCCGAATACTTGGCGGCATTCTGCACGATTACGCGCAGGGCCTGCTTCACGAGCGCCACGTCGACGGGCGCGTCGCAGCGCGGGTCGCTGACAAGCGCAGCGTCAAAGGCCAGTCGATACGTGTGCTCGGTATCGATCATCTGCGATTCCTCGCATACCTCGCCGACCAGTGCAGCCAGGTTAGTATTCGCGCGCCGCAGCACGGTGCGGCCGGCATCGCCGCGTGCCAAAAACAGCAGCTGCTCCACGAGCTCCTGCATGTGCTCGCTTTCGGCCTTGAGGGACGCGATGGATTCCGCCAGCACGTCCGGGTCGTCTTTGCCCCAGCGGTCGAGCATGTTTACGTAGCCCTGAATCACCGCAATGGGCGTGCGCAGCTCGTGGCTTGCATCGTTGACAAAGCGCATCTGCTGCAGCTTGGCCTCTTGCATCTGGCGCAGCAGGCGGTTGAGCGCGACCTCGATGCTTGCCAGGTCGGCGTCGCCGGTGGTGACGCTCGGCGAGTCGACGCTTGCGCGCTCGATGGCCTGCTCCAGCGTTTCCATCTTGCCGCCGGAGAGCTGCATACGGCCGAGCTCGTCCACGCGCAAGGCCAGGTCGTTGAGCGGCGCCATGGTGCGGCGCACGCGCCTCGTGCCGCCGAGCATGTTGAGCACGCTGATGACCTGCCAACCCACAACGACAAGGTAGAGAGGCCATAGCGTGACGAGGTCCTGCGTGAGGGGGAAGGTCTTGCTGGTACGCGCAAGCTCGACGGTATAGGTGAGCGTTGTCAGGTCCCAGCCGCGCGCGGGCGTCAGCGACATGCCGTGAACGGTGGCGCCGGGAATCCAGCCTGCAGTAAACGCGCTGTCGGGCAGCGTCTGGTTGTATCCATAGACGAGGATCGCTGCCGCAATCACCATCAGCAGCAGATCGAGCCAGACGTAGCTCATCAAGCGGCGCCACATATAGCCCCAGTTGATGGCGCGGGCGATGGAGGTGACGCGCTTGGCCTCGGTGTTACGCGCGGCAGACATAGCCCACCCCGCGCACGGTCTGGATGATGCGGGCGCTGCCGGCGTCTTCGATCTTGGCGCGCAGGTGCGCAATGTGCACGTCGACGTTGTTGGTGTCGCCCACGTATTCGTAGCCCAGCGCTTCGTGCGCGATGCGCTCGCGCGTGAGCACGGTGCCGGCATGCGCCATAAGCAGGGCGAGAACGTCGAACTCGCGGGCAGTCAGCACGATGGGCGAGCCGCCGACCGTGACTTCGCGGCGGTCGAGATCGAGTACGACCGAGCTCACGGCGAGCGTGGCGGGGGAGGGCGAAGTGGAAGCCTGGGTCGAGTCGCTGACCGAGGGTATCGCAGCGGCGCCGACACCCGCGCCACCTGCCGCGCCCGCCCCAGTCCCGGCGCCGCCAACGCCCGAAGCCGCCCGCACGGCCTCCGAGCGCTTCAGCGCCACGCGGATCCGTGCGAACAGCTCCTCGATCGCAAACGGCTTGGTCAGGTAGTCGTCGGCGCCGGCATCGAGCCCGGCAACCTTATCCATCACGGCATCGCGCGCGGTGACCATGATCACCGGCACGTCCTTGTGCTTGCGGACACGCCGCAGGACCTCCATGCCGTTGAGCTGCGGCAACAGCACATCGAGCAGAATCAGATCGTAGTCGCGCTCCAGTGCCAGGTCCACGGCGGTGCGGCCGTCGGCGGCGTGCTCCACCTGGTAGCCCTCGTGCTCCAGCTCGAGCGTCACAAAGCGGGCGATTTTCTCCTCGTCCTCTACGATCAGGATCCGTGCCATGCGTGCCCCCGTCTGCGATTACTTGTCGTCGTTCAGATTTTGTTTGATGTCGTCCGCGGCATCGGCGGCGTGATTCATAAGGTTGTTGATGCTGCCGGGCACGTCGCCGTCGCTGTCGATGCGGTAGCGCATGCCAAAGAACAGACCAATCAGCATCAGCCATATCGTGGCGCCCCAGGCAAACAGCGCGACGATGGGGATCAGGATGGGGATGTTGAGGATGATCGCATCGCGGCGCGTGGCGATAAACTTGGTGTCCAGGCTCAGGCGGAAGAGCTTTTTGAGGTACTCCCACACGCTGTCCATCTTCTTGGAGAAGTCGGTCTTTTCGCTCGACTTTTCGTAGGCGGCCTGCGCGGCGACCATCTCGGCCGAGGGCTCATCGACTGGCGCGGACTCGGTGGCGGCGTGCGCCGACGTGGTCTGGGTCTTGCCCTGCGACTCGAGCCAAATGATGGCATCCAAGACGTTACCGTCGGCGGCGTCGAGCGCGGCCTTGGCATCGGTGTAGCTCACGTTGCACTTGGTGCGGATGGTTTCAACTTTTTCGAGGTCGTCCATGACCTGTCCTTTCGTTCGATGGGCGCGACGCCGGGCGATCTGCCCGGGCGCGAGCGTTGCGTTCGGCGGCCTGCGTTGCGCGGTGCCGCCCCGCCCTTGGTCGAACTCTATAGTGCAGGTTATAGATTAAGCGATTCTTGAGCCAAGATTAATAGTGGATGAGTTTTTGGGTGGCGGTGGGAGGGGCCGACTTTCTGGGCAAGCTGCGCGGGTCACGGCGCGGGCGCTCGCGCAGGGCACTCAGGGCCCGAGCGCAAATTTGTGTCCGCACGGCGAGATATACTTTTAACCATGTTGAGGGGCGTGGTGGGCAAGGTCGCCCGGCGCCCGCGAAATCAGAGGGTCCGCAGCGGCGCGTGGGCGCAAGCAGGCGGAGACCTCGATGCAGATAAGGGGACCATACGTGCATATTTACGCTATGAGTGACATTCACGGATGTCTGGATGCTTTTAGGGCAGCGCTCTCCACCATCGACCTCGATGCCCGGGATTCCAAGCTGGTCCTGCTTGGCGACTACTGCGACCGCGGCCCCGACTCGCTCGGCGTCTTTGAACTCATCATGGGCCTGCAAAAGCGGTACGGCGATCGCGTCGTAGCGCTGCGCGGCAACCACGAGGAGATGTTCCTCGAGTACGTTGACGAGGTGAACGATCTCAATTTCACGCAGGCATGGATACTCGCCGACAGTAATTTGGCAACGGCCAAGAGCTTCTTAGACGCCGAGGCATTCAAGCATGTTAAGCACCTTTTGAGGCTCAGGGAGTTCGAGGACGCCTACGCTTTTACGGTTGAGCGCATAAAGGCCGAGCACGCGGACATAATCGCGTGGGTCCGCAAACTCCCTTACTTTTACGAGAGTCCCTTCGGCCAGGTCTTTGTGCATGCCGGCATTGATGAGGGGGCTGGGGAGTACTGGAAGCTTGGCACGTCTGACGAGTCATTTACCATGATGCCGCCCGATTACGTGGGGCGCAAGTTCTATCTGGATGTTATCGCCGGACACATCAATACCGAGGCCGTCTCGGGCATCGCAGGCTACCGCGGTATCTGGCATGACGGGGCCAGCCATTACTACATTGACGGGAACGTCATGGAGCACGGCGAGGTCGCAGTGCTGAGCTACGATTCGGAAACGGGGAAGTATGGCGGCCCCGGGTTGGAGTAGGCTGGCGGGCGATTGGCTCGCGGATTGTCTGTGTGGGCTCGATTCGGGGCTTGGGCTGCGCCTTTGACGTTAACGGGATGTGGAAGCACCGAGAGGGGTGCTTCCGCGGAAACGATCGTCGGGGCTTCTTTTACCCAGTGACATAAGGCTTTTATTTGGCTAGCTTTTTGGTCAACTCGACCATCGCGTCCTTTATCCAGGTCATCGAGGCATCGGAGGTGTAGTCTCTGCCCTTAATGACGTTTAGTGAGAGGCTGCTTTGCAAGCTGAAGGTTGCAAGCTGCAAACTGAAGAAAGGTTTTAGTTTAGATGAAATTAAAAAAAGAACTACGCTAACTTATAATTATGGAACTGTGAGAGGCATCTGAAAAAGGTGGCTATAAGATGGATGACAAGCGTATTTTAATCATTAACGGCAAGACCGAGGACCAGATAATCGAGCAAATTATCGGTCTAGTGAATGATGATGATGAGCTAGGAGACATTCTAAAATCATATGAGGAGTCTCCTGGACTTAACGAATTAATAGAGAACATGTCTGCCTTCTTCACCGTTCAATAGAAAATTGCTTTTATGCGTAGGCCAGGGATAAAGCTGGTGCCAGCTTGGGGCAAGAACGATGAATTGTTTTCCCGCACAATGTCAAAGGCGTTGATTATAAATTGAAGGTGCAAATCAAATGAAGATTAAGGAATTTGGCTCTCATATTATTGATATGTATGCTGGTGGTTTTGAAGAGGATGTATTGAATACAGAATTTTCAAAATCTGGTTTTGAAGAGTTCCATAAAAATCACGGTAATAAATACCTATTGGCTTATTTAATTGATAGTACTGATGGCGATCAAATTATTACAGCTTTTGATATGTCTGGTACGTTTCCAGATGATGATAATAATGGTTTGATGACAATCTATACTCCTACTGGAGCTTATGCTATTGGACCTGCAAAGAAGAGAAACATCTCTGCTGAACGTACTGTTGAAGTCGTAATTTGGGTCACTCATATATTTGATTATATAAATTTCTTTGAAAATAATGTTGACGTAAAACCATTGTACAAGAGGGACGTATTGTATGAAGAGGATTAATATCGCAATCGATGACAGGACTGGAAAGTATTTCGTTCCTGACGATTCACCAAATGATGATTATTACTATGATGAAGATGAGCAGTTCATCTCAAATCGTAAAGATTTTAAAACAATAGATAGTTTCATTTATTATTCAAAATCTGTGAAACAGTATCTTGCAAATGGTTCGGTGCCGGAAAGAATTTATTAACCGGTTTGTTTGATTACTAGCTATATCGGCACTGCGATTCACAATACGGCATTGCCAAAGAACGCCTTCCTCGGAAGGCGCGGCTACGCACGGGTCAACGAGCGCGAGTGCGTTACCGGTCCCGCGTGTGCGAGGAATAGGAGTTGAACGATATGATTGCGTCGCAGCGCGGGGATGATTTCACGCGCTGCGACGCAATCTCAGTTGTGCGTTTGCGGCAAACTGCCAATCAGCATATTTGTGAATATAACCGCAGTACACCCCGATCTTCGAAGCGGGACACGACGACAGCCTTTCATACTCATCGAGCATTGAGCGCAGCTTCGTGTGTTCAATGCTCGATCTTCCTCTCGACTAGCGAATCGACGTCAGTGGTCGTGACTTTGTTCTCGGGCATCGCAGGCTACCGCGGCGTCTGGCATGACGGAGCCAGCCATTACTGCATTGACGGGAACGTAGTTCAGCACGGCGAGGTCGTCGTGCTGAACTACGATTCGGAGACGGAGAAGTACAGCGGGCAAGGGCTGGGATAGGTCTGATTGCTTTACGGCCTGCGCAGCGCTGTCTCAAGCCATTTGTTCATTGCTGGAGCCTTGTATCTTCTGATCATTTTTCCTTCCTTTGTATTAAAGTGAAGTTCGGGTTTGCCAGAGGTGCCGCGGTAAAACTGCAGTTCATCAGCATTTAAGTCTATCGTGTCCCATTTTTTAATATATTGATACAGGCAATGGTATTCGTACTGTTCGTTGCTTAAAGCATGGGCGACGTCAAGGAGCGCAAGCACGGAGATGAGCACGTGCCACTGTTGATCTAAAACTTCTTTACCATTCTCGTCTTCAGTAAAGGGGTCAAAGGCGTCGAGTTCAGCAACCGCATCTTTGTCAAAGTAAAAGTTGTAATGTCGCTGATCGTCGGTGCGGCACTTGAGCACAAGGTAGAAAACGGCATCGTCTGCTGATGCCTCCTTTATGCCGCTGTTTTTGCACCATTCATCCCATCTGTCTTCTTTAAGGGCAGATTCCATTTCTTTAAGCTTATTTTCATTTAGTTTATTTAGCTCACGTACGGTTTCGCCCAGCTTATAGGCTGGGTCACTATGAGGACTGTCTTCGGAAATATTTTTGCAAGGATTGTTGCACCATCCAATAAAGTTCTTGATGTCAATCTTCTCAGTGCTGTGGGAACGGTTGAAAAAGTCCTGGATATCGTTCAAATCGGCAAGCTGGGTTTCGTCCATATCTGGATTCCTTCCTCATTAGGAGACATGTCTCATTATAGGCACGCTTGCGGTCGTAGCGGCTAGGGGTGCCAGTGCTAGTGAGGGTTCCAGAGAAGGAAGCGGCGCACCCTCGGAACAGCCAGGAATCAAGGTCTAATACTTTTCCCGAGAAGTGAACGAGCCAAAACGGACCCCCGAAGCATCGACACTTTAAGGGCATCGTTTCCTGCGGTTTCGATACTGGAATCCTGCGATTTTGCCGTCGAAAAATGCGGCTGCTTCGGGGTCTAAAAATAGGCGTTCACTTCTCGGGAAAAGTAGTAGACCTGGATAGCGGGTGATGTTGAGCCAGTAGCAAACCGGCGCTAAAAATGAGATAAGTAAGGTGCACCGATTATATGGAATCAAAAGCACGTTGCAAAAGTATGAAAATATCCTACAATTGCGACATGAAGTACTTTAGCAACATAACGGCGATAAGCGAGCTTTCCGAGAGCGAGGGCGTGTTCACCACAGCCCAGGCAGCTCGCATGGACATCTCTCGAGATGCGCTGGCACACTCATGGCGTGCGGGGCGTCTTGAACGGATATGCCACGGCGCCTACCGGATGTCTGGAACACAGCGCCGAGACACCGACGAGCTCAACGCTTTTTGGAAGCTCACCAATCCCTCCCTTTGCGCGTGGGAGAGAAAGCGCCAGTGGGACGGCATTGCAGTGAGCGGTACGACTGCGGCGAACCTGCAGCAAATGGGCGATTTCTACCTGTCCCCCTACAGGATGACCGCGCCCGCGCGTATCAATACAAGAAACGAATCCCTTTCTTTTGTAAAGCGCGAGATCGCCGAGCAGGACATCGTTTGGCTCGACGGCCTGCCGATAACTAAACCCGAGCGCACGCTTGTAGATCTTTGCCTCGATTGCGAAGACCCCTCATTAATTATCGATGCCTACAACGATGCGCTTGGGCGAGGGCTCGATATACAGCGGCTGAAAGAACTCTTAAAGGAGAACTCTAAAACCGCCAAACGACGCGAGCTAATGAGGCCTTTGCTGATGGTACTGAACGGGTAATGCGAATAAACATGCAGTCTCTAACAGCGTTCCGTCACGCGGATCTTTGTTGATCACCTATACTGGTTGAGCTCAACTGGAGAGGTGATAACTAGTTATGAAATCAATCAATGTTGCAGCAGCGATTATTCAGAAGGACGGGAAAATCCTGAGCTGCCAGCGCGGCTATGGCGAGTTTAAAGACGGCTGGGAGTTTCCGGGCGGAAAGCTCGAGCCGGGCGAGACCGGCGAGCAGGCAATCGTGCGCGAGATTCAGGAAGAGCTCGAGGTCACGATCGGTAACCTCGACTATCTTTGCACGGTCGAACACGATTACGAGACGTTCCACCTGTCGATGCAGTGCTACCTAGCTAACATCCTTTCGGGGGAGTTCAAAGAGCACGCTCATGAGGACATGAAGTGGCTCGATACCAATAACCTTTGGGATGTCGATTGGCTTCCAGCGGACGTTAAAGTCGTTAGGGAGCTCGAAAAGAAGCTCGGGCTTAAGTAAGAAAGGGGCGGGCGCTACATGGTGCCTCGCCCCTTTTTGTCACTCTGCCTCGCTCAAATCGCTGAGCATAAACTCGTAAATGTCTTGCCTCACGGATGCGTTGAGCTCATATTCGATTTCAACGGCGTTGTCGCCGCTCTTAGTTTTAATGGCTTCGAACTCACCGGTCGGATGCATTTCGCCTAAGAAATAGAACTCCTTGCCACCCTTATCGTCCTTGTTCTTTCGCATAAACAAATACGTCTTCAGGCCGTTTTCCGGCCATGTCTTCAGGCGCTGAATCTCGGGGGAGTTGAGCGTGCGGTTGTTCTTAGAGATTGCAACTAGCTTACTCGGCGAAACAAAGCGGTCTTCATACTGAATTGACTCACTAATGTCGGGCGCCTTGTCATAGTTAATAAACACGGGGAATGTATTGGTCTTCTCGTCGTAGAAATAGCCGCCAAGATTTTGGCCGTTGATGTTCTTTTCCCAGTTCATCAGGCGGCAAACCTCCTCGTATGTGTACTTGGCGTTGAGAACGAAATTTGTGTTTTCGTACGTCTCGGCATAGTCGAGTCGGTTGCGCGCAATACCAAAATCCAGCACCTCAAGAATCTGACGCTTGAACTCTGCGTTGCGCAGGGCGGTCGCAAACGCTTCGGTCAGACGAGGTCCGCATCCATCGTCAATAAGCAGGGAAACGAAATCCTTAGGAGTGGCAAAGTCGCCCTTAAGGACTGCGATTGCCGACCTAACGGCGCTGTCCTTAAGTTGTGCGCGGTAGTTCCTAAGCGCAGCCTCGCGCATATGCCGGTAGCCCTCGTGTCCGGCTTCGACGAGCGTTTGAAGCAAATAGAGATCTTCAAATCGCTTGCCCGCGGCAAGTTTTTGAGAAATAAATCTGAGGATTTTGATCTGGTCCGAGGAAAACTGCACCGTGTAGTCCGGCTCACATTTGGAAAGAAAATCGTGGTAGGACTTGCTGCTTTTGAAGATGAGTAGCGGGTCGATAGAGCCGTTGTGATCAAATTCGAGCAGCGAGGGGATCTTTCCGAGCTTCTGCCGCAAGTCGAGATATTCGTTCTTCAAAAAGCGGGCGGAGGTAAAGTTGCCGCCATCGATGGCCTTGTAAATGCGTGCCTCGGAAATACGATCGAAGCTCACGGTCGAGCATCCGGGTATCACCGAATCGCCCTCTTGGACGAGACGACGCAGGCGATCTTTGTTGTACGTCTTGTCGCCCGAAAGCGCGATAGGCACCAAGAAGTTGCTCTGGTAATTGCCAATAAAGTCGAGTACCAGTGCGTATTCCTTGCCATCATTCAGGCGCAAACCGCGACCGAGCTGTTGAATAAAGATGATTGCGGAGTCGGTGCGTCGAAGCATGATGATCTGATTGAGCGAGGGGATGTCGACGCCTTCGTTCATGATATCAACCGAGAAAATGTACTCGAGCTCGCCGGCTTCAAGTCGGCTGATTGCGACATCGCGGACCTCATCGGAATCTTGACCGCTAATCGCAGTTGTTCGATATCCGAGAGCGTTGAACTTGCGTGACAGTTCTTCGGCCTCGGCGTTTCGATTGCAGAAGATTAAGCCCTTGCGGTTGCTTTTGGTGACGCTATATTCCTCAATCTTCTCGGTGATGTGACGCACGCGCTCGTCGGATGTTAAGCGTCCGAACAAGGCGGTATCTTCGACCGTTTCGTCGTCAATCTCCAGATCGTGAATGCCAAAATAATGGAAGGGGGCAAGCATCTCCTCGGCCAAAGCGTCCTGCAGCGTGATCTGGAACGCGATGACGTGATTGAAAAGGGCAAAGACGTCATAGCCGTCGGTGCGATTGGGCGTAGCGGTCATGCCCAGATAAAACCGAGGCGTAAAGTGCGACATGATGGACTGGTAACCCTGGGATCCCGTGCGGTGGGCCTCGTCGATGACGATGTAGTCGAACTCGTCGGGCCGGAAATCGCTCAGATGCTTGGCGACCGAAGAGCACATGGCAAACACGCAGGTAACATTGCTTATATTCTTGCCTGTTTGATAGGTATCGAACGAATAGGCACTGCCCAAGAGCCGTTCATAGCTTGCGCGCGAGGCGTCGATAATGCGCCGGCGGTGCGCAAGAAAGAGGACGCGCCGGGGTTTAAACGCGAGTACATCGAACGCCGAAAGGAAGGTCTTGCCGGTGCCGGTTGCCGAGACCAGTAGGGCGCGGGTCTCGCCCTTGCGGTGGATTACGCCGAGCGCCTCAAGGGCGCGCCGCTGCATTTTATTGGGCTTGATTTCTTCGAGGTCGTTCATGGTTGGGCTAACAGTTGCCTGGAATGTCGGTTTCGATCTGGGCTTTGACGGACGTGCCGATCGATATGCGGCATAGTTCTCAATCCAGTCTTGGGAAAGCAAAACGGTTGAGGTGTCGTTCCACAACGAATTGAACTCGCCCCTCAGTTCGCCGAGTAGGCGGCTGTTCTCGACAGTCTGGTACAGCACGTTCCATTCTTTATTACAGGTGAGGGCGGTCTGCGTCATGTTCGAGCTGCCGACGATGACCGTGCTGGTTTCGCCCTTATCAAAAATGTATCCCTTGGCATGCAGATTACCCTGGAATACGCGAACTTCCATGTTGTCGTATTCCAGGAGCTTGCGAAAGGCATCGGGTGAGTTGAAGTTGAGATAGGTGGACGTGAGCAGCCTGCCCTTAATGCCACGCTGCTTGAGCTCCTGGAACGTCTCGACCAGGATTTGAAGGCCGCCGTCTGCAACAAACGCTACGCAAAAGTCAAAAGAGCTGCAGGTTGAGAGCTGCTCCTTCATAACGGATAGCAGTGTTCCGCCTGTCGCCTTTGAGTTGGCGATGAGCTTGGGTGAATCGTTCTCGCGTGCAAGCGAGTCGAATTCAATATCAATCTGCTGCTGCGTAGTCATCCCGGCCAAACCTTTCGAAAGACTATGTTGGCGCCAGGATAACAGATCGATCGTTCGTGTTTTGGGCGTATGTGATTTTTAGACTATCGGCTACTCAAGTTTGTGGCTGCGGCCTTGGTGCCGTGTCTTGCTGGGCCTCTCTCTATCTATGTGTATGTGTTTTCGTCTTATAGGCTGCTGGGAGAAGTCCTGCCCCCAAGATTCCGCGCATGCCATGGCTCCGTGTCGGCCATGTGACAAGCTGCTTGTCATAGCCTCGCCGGAATCCGACTGCAAATGGCCACGGACGGATATGCAGGTTCTTGTCGCTACGTGAGAAAAACTTGCAAAACTCGCAAGTTCTTGTCATGCTGTGAGAAAAACTTGCAGATTGGGGCGGGCGATGGATAAACGGATGGTCCCTAGAGATCGATATCTCGAGAAATTGATTGCCTTTCGTGATGCGGATGTCATCAAGGTCGTAACGGGTATGCGCCGTTGTGGCAAATCGACGCTTCTGGACATGATGCGCAAACATCTGGAGGATAACGGCATTCCGTCCGAGTGTCTTTTGACCTTTAAGATGGAGTCGTTTGAGCTGGAGGGCGTGCGTGATTGGCGAGAACTCTACCGCCACGTCGACGGCCAAATGCCTGCGGGTAAAAGGTGCTATCTCTTCTTCGACGAGCTCCAGGAGGTTGCCGGATGGGAGAAGGCGATTAACGCACTTCGTGTCGACCGGGACTGCGATATATATGTTACGGGTTCGAATGCTTTTCTCCTGTCGTCTGAGATTGCGACCTTAATCTCGGGCAGGTATGTCGAGATTCGGATGCATCCGCTCACTTTTTCGGAATATGTCGACTTTCTTGGTCCGACTGACGTCACGAATAGGCTCGCTGTTTTTGGTTGGGAGGACATTGTTGCGCTCGACGATCTTCTCGACCGTTATCTTGTGTTTGGAGGCCTGCCGTTTCTCGCTGCTTCAAAACTGCCGGAGCAGGAAATGAAGGACTATATCTGGAGCACGTACCAAACAATCGTCGGGCGCGACATTTTGGCTCGCGAGGCGCGTCGGGGTAGACGGTCGGTGACGAGCAGGAGTGTGCTCGACCGCGTCACTTCCTACTTGGCCGATAACATTTCAAACCCGACATCAATTAACAAGATTGTTGGCACGCTGGCGGAGAACGGGCTGAAATCCTCGCATGGCGTCGTGGACACTTGTGTGTCCGCCCTTGAGGAGACCTATATCTTTTCGCATGCGCGCCGATTTGATATTAAGGGTCGGGACATTTTGAAGACCGGTGGCAAGTTCTACATTGAGGATCTGGGGCTTCGAGCTTTCTTGGATGGGTATCGCGGCAGCGACAGTGGGCGTGTTCTCGAAAATGCCGTTTACAATCGCCTTGTCTATGACGGATATCAAGTCTTCACGGGTCATCTTCGAGATGCCGAAATCGACTTCGTTGCAATCGGCGACGGCTCGGATCGTAAGTTTATTCAGGTTACAGAGTCGATTGACGAGGAGGCGACGCGTAAGCGCGAGCTGCGTCCATTTGAGCTCAGATCGCTCGAGAAGATTACCGGCGGTTACGAGAAGATCATTGTCGTTCGTCAGGGGAGCCATCCGACCGACATCGACGGTATCAAAATCGTTTCTGCAGTCGATTTCTTAATGGGTAGGCTTGGGGCTTAGGGCGTTTGAAGCGCGTCTGTTTCCTATGCCTAGCGACATTGCCGCAGCTCGTGATACCGCCGGCTCCTTCCTCTTCGTCAAGCGGCACCAACTCAGCTGATCCGTTGGGGACGGAGGAAAGCGGATCATTTTCGGCGCGCCGCAGGTGATACGAATCCTGCGGCGCGCTGTTTTTTGCGCGAGGGCTTTCAGCTGTGTCCACGTGGCGTGGGAGACTTAATTTGCCATCTTGGTCTGTCACGGCGGCGTGAATCAAAGCAACGGCCCTCTAAGGAGTTCGATATTGATGAGTGACAACACCAAGCATCTCGCAAAGAAGTGCGTCAAGGACGCGGGGCCGTGCCTCGCGCTGTGCGTAGCCGGCGCAGCGGTCGCGCTGCTGGCTGTTCTGGGGCCATTCGACGTGCTCCGAAGTGCCAGTTCCCTGCACGTTTGCATGGCCCTTGCCGGCGCCATGATGACCGGCGGCGTGCTCGATCTGGTTTTTTGGGTGCTTGACCCGTTTGGATGGAAGAACGAGGGGTAAGCCCTAAGGGATGGAAGGGCTGGAACGGTTAGCTTAGTAATCGTGCAGAATGCGGGCTAGCGACTTGCAGGGAAGTGGTGATCCGATGACGGTCTATGTGACGGGCGACATTCACGGTGGGCTCGACATGCAAAAGCTGCGCGACTGGGAGCTTGGGGATAGTCTGACGAGTGACGACTATCTCATCGTCGCCGGCGACTTTGGCTTTCCCTGGGATTTCTCTGCCGAGGAGTGCGCCGATATTGCTTGGCTGGAATCGCGTCCCTATACCGTGTTGTTCGTCGACGGCAACCACGAGCGTTTCGATCACTGGGCGGAGCGCCCCATGGAGTTGTGGCACGGTGGGCTGACGCAGCGCCTGTCGGATGCCTCGCCCATACGGCGACTGACGCGTGGCGAGGTTTTTGAGCTCGACGGCTCAACGATCTTTACCATGGGCGGCGCCACGAGCGTGGACAAGGAATACCGCATTCCGTATTCCAGCTGGTGGCCGCAGGAGCTGCCGGACGAGCGCAACTTTGAGGAGGCGCGGGCAAAGCTCGACAGCGTGGGCTGGACGGTCGACTACGTGATCACCCACACCTGCTCTACGCGCATGCTTTCGTCCACGCTTTATCCAGCGCCCGGCTGGAATTGCCCCTCCGTTGATCGGCTTACGGCATTTTTCGATGAGCTGGAAGACCGCTTGGACTACAAGCGCTGGTACTACGGGCATTTTCATCGGGATACCAACCCGGCCGAGCGTCACACCGTGCTCTACGACTGCATCGTTCGCTTGGGCGACGAACTCCAGTCCTGGGATGTTGCGTAGAGGCGGGGTGGCTGGCTACTCGACCGTTACAGTGATGTTCTCCCGATGCGCGCGGATGACGTCCCAGCTAAAGTGCTCGACCAGCTGCTCGGCGGTACGCGGCGTGGTGTCCGGCGCGATGCCTGTTTGCCCGGCGAGCCATCCCAACAGTGCCTCGGGTGTGCCAAAGCGGGTGCGGAGCTCGCCCAGGTCCAGATCGCAATCGCGCTTGGAAAGGCGGCGGCCGTCCGGCGACATGAGCAGCGGAATGTGCGCGTAGCGCGGTGTGGGCAGTCCCAGCAGATGTTGCAGATAGATCTGGCGCGTCGTGGAACCAAGCAGGTCGCATCCGCGTACGATCTCGGTGACGCCCATGGCAGCGTCGTCGACCACCACGGCCAGCTGATAGGCAAACACGCCGTCGCTGCGGCGCACCAAAAAGTCGCCGCACTCGGTGGCGAGTGCCTCGCATTGGGCTCCGTACGTGCGGTCCACGAATTCGATCACGTCGCCGGCGAGGTCGTCGACGTCGGGCACACGCAGACGCGTGGCCGGAGCGCGCGGGATGCTGCGGCGGGCAACCTCCTCGGCAGAAAGGCCTCGGCAGGCGCCGCGGTAGATGGGCGTGCCGTCGCTCGCGTGCGGCGCGCTTGCGGTGTGGAGCTCGGCGCGCGTGCAAAAGCAGGGATAGGTGAGGCCGGCGTCTTGCAGCTGGTGCAGGGCGTCCTCGTACAAGTCCAGGCGATCGTGCTGGTAGTAGGGGCCTTCGTCCCACTCAAGCCCCAGCCAGGCTAGGTCGTCAATCAATTGGGCGGCAAGTTCCGGGCGCTTGCAGCGATCGTCCAGGTCCTCGATGCGCAACACGATGCTGCCGCCCTGGCTGCGGGCCGAAAGCCACGCGCACAGGCAGCTGAACACGTTGCCCAGGTGCATGCGGCCCGAGGGCGACGGGGCAAAGCGGCCCACGACCGGCGCGAGGGCGGGGGCGAGCTTGCTGTTGGGCGCCGTCGACATGGCCACGGCGGGTGTTGCTATGTTGCATGCGTTGATATCCATGCGGACGAGTATAGCGCGGGGTGAGGTGAGGGGGCGTCGTCGATGCTCGCGAGTTGCCGAGGCTGCGTGTTGTGCGCGGCGGGCACCGACTGAACACCTCGATTACCGCCCCAAGCTCAGCCCCTTCAACCCCTCAAACGACAGAAACCCCGGCAGCTCTTCGCAACTGCCGGGGTTTCCGCGGAAAAGGGGGACATGATCCTCAAGCGAACGGCAAAGGGGCAAACCGTTTTCGCTCAACTGCTTTATGCCCCTCGCTCGCCGGCTTAATCGGCTCACGCCGCGCCCACACAAAGCCGCTACACCTGTGACGGAGCTATGAAGTGGTATCTATGCCGGAGCGGGCTATGCCAAGGAGTGTCCCAGATTGCCGGCAGATAAGGAACGTCCCCAGGTGCCGGTCGCGGGCGTGACTTTCGTCCCGTTTGATACTCCGCTGGCCTAGATGTTCGTCATGTGCGCCCGTAAACGTGGGACAATGGCGTTACTGGTATCACAGACAAAGGATGTGCCTATGAACACCCTCGCCGCCAAAGTCAGCCGGCAGCGCCGCCTGTTTGCGCGATTCGCTTCCGTCTGCGCGCTCGTTGCGCTTGCGTTGTTGCTGCTGCCTGCCGCCGCGCACGCCGACGGCTACTCCATGACCCAAACCTATATCGGTGCCACGGTCGAGGCCGATGGATCGCTGACCGTTGTCGAGGGACGCCAGTTTGATTTCGACGACGACATCAACGGCGTGTATTGGGATATCAATACAGGCTCTAACCAGCAAGGCGGCTCGGTGGTCGTCAATGTGCTAAGCGTCGAGGAAGACGACACTGCGTTTAACAAGGTCGACAGCGCAAACAAAGGCGACGACGGCGTTTACACGGTGGAACAGTCCGACGACGGCGTAAAGATTAAGGTGTTCAGCCCCCACGAGAGCGGCGACAGCGCAATCTACTACGTGAGTTATTCCATGACCGGTGCGGTTATGAACTGGGCCGATACCGCCGAGCTCTACTGGAAGTTCGTGGGTGACGGTTGGTCGGCGGATTCCGATGACGTCGAGATGGAAGTGTATTTCGCAAATGCCGCTGCCGGGACGGCTGCCGTCAAGGGCGATAACTTCCGCGCATGGGGCCACGGTCCGCTGACGGGCGACGTGTCGCTCGATGAGGACGAGCCCATGGTCACCTATACCATTCCCTGCGTGCATCAGGGCGAATTCGCCGAGGCACGCATCGCCTTCCCCAGCGACTGGGTGCCGCAGCTTGCCGCCTCGGGCGAAGAGCGCATGTCAACGATCCTGAGCGAAGAGAAGGAATGGGCCGACGAAGCTAACGCCCGCCGTGAGCACGCGCGTGCGGTTGCCAGCGCGATTGCCGTGGTGTGTGTTGTTGTGGCGGTTGCCTATACCGGTGTGATCGTGATGCTCAAGCTACGCAGGCCCAAGCCCAAGCCGCTCTTCCAAGACGAGTACTTCCGCGATGTGCCCTCCGCCGACCATCCTGCGGTGCTTGCAGCTCTTATGAGCTGGAACAACGTGCCCGATCAGGCATATATCGCCACGCTGATGAAGCTGACCGACGACCGCGTGATCAAGCTGGAAGAAGCGACCGAGGCCAAGAAGAAGGGTCTGCTCCGTCGCGAAAAAGAGGAGCAGACGTATCGCATCACGGTGACCGACGAGGCCTGGAAGGCTGCCAAGAAGGATGGCATCGATCGCGATGTGCTCAAGGTCTTCTTCGCCGGCGTTAAGCCCGATAAGGACGGAGTCCGTTCGCGCACGTTTAGCGAGCTGGAGGAGTACGCTAGCGAGCGCACCACATCTGTTGGCGACAAGCTCGAGGACTATCAGAGCACGGTTAAGGGCAAGCTGGAGGCGCGCGAGCTTATCGCATCGGACGGCACCATCGCCCTGGTTGCCGGCTTGGTTATCGGTATCATCATCGTCTTTGGCATTCTGGGCTCTCTGATCTATACCGACTTTGCGGACGCCAACGTCGGTGCCGCTGTGATTTCGATCCCCGTCACGATCGTGGGCTTTGTCCTGAGCTGCACCTTCCGCCGTTACACGCCGGAGGGCGCCGAGGTGGCGGCTCGCTGCAAGGCGCTCAAGCATTGGCTCGAGGATTTCACACGCCTAAAGGAAGCCGTCCCGGGCGATCTGGTGCTGTGGAACAAGCTGCTGGTGATGGGCGTTGCCCTAGGCGTTTCGAAAGAAGTGCTGCGACAGCTGGCCGAGGCCGTGCCTGCGGACCTGCGCAACAGCGACGATTTCTATGACAACTACCCCTGCTACTGGTGGTATTACCATCACTACGGCAACGAGTCTCCGCTCGATTCGTTCAATGATGTGTATCACGAGACCATCCGCGAGCTGGCTTCGAGTTCCGATAGCTCGAGCGGCGGCAGCGGTGGCGGCTTTTCCGGTGGCGGCGGTGGCGGCGTCGGCGGAGGCGGCGGCGGAACGTTCTAGCGAGCGCTTGCTTTGGGGTGGATCTTTCTGGGCGGTTGCCAGGGAAGATTCATCCCATTTTTGTGCATCGAAACGGGTCAAACTTTCCGCTGAGGACCTTCGCGCAAGGGGCAGTGGACAAAAAATGCCAAATATGAGTACTGTTGCTGCGTTGGTCACATATGTTTGCACATAATAATGGGCTCCTAATGAGAGTACTTCTCGTTAGGAGCCCATTTTATTGAACATTTGGGGAGTTACGTCAGCTCGTGCAGCTGGTCGTCATGCCTATAAGCATCAAAAATGCCCCGAATCGCTGCTACTAAAAAGGTAACAGTACTCATATTTGATGTATTTTGACCACGGCTATCTACAAACCCCCTAGGCCACTCATTAGGGACAGACTTAAATGACTAGGTGTGGCTGCCTGGGCTAGGCTGTTAGGTCGAGTTCGTAGAGAAAGCTTTCGCGCGGCATGTCGTGACGACGCTCTTCGCGGTTGGCGCGGTGCGTGGCCGTGCGCTTAAAGCCGTGCAACTCGTAGAACTTCCACGAGCAGTTGGAGTCGGTGTACAGGTGCGCCCTTGTCGCCCCGCGCGAGGACAGGTACGAGACCGCGGCATCGAGCAACACTGAGCCTACACCCAGGCCGTGGACATCGGGATCGACGGCGAGCAGCGTGACTTCGTTGTCGTGCGGCAACGGGCTGCTCTCGAGCAGGCGGTTGTTGGTTCGGATGGTTGCGCGCACAAACGAGAGATACTCGGCGCAGACATCGGGCTCCAGCTCGCGCATCTGCGAAAGCAGTGCGCGTTCGGTATCCATCCAATGTTCCTTAACGGTGGCGCCGGAGCTCTGTCCCGCACGCGCGAGCGAAATGCCACGCGCCTGACCGTCGATTACGGCAACCTGCGAAAACGTCGATGACGAAAGGCAATAGGCGAGGTCGCACGCGGCCTCAAGGCGGTTGTACTCATCGTTATCCGAATTGTTATGCCAAAGCTGCTGCAGAATCAGCGCGATGGCGTCGAAGTCTTCGGTATCAAACGGTCGGTAGAGAACCCGCGAGACCATGGTGCCTCTTTCTTTTGCGGATGCATATCGAGCACAGTTCTACCACGCTATTGGCATCTAATTATGGTGCCCCTGTGTTCCATGAACTCACCGTGCCCATCCCCTCCGCGAGCAAACTTTTTCTGCACATGCGCCCGTTGCGGGGTGCATCGATGCGCTCGATGCGCTACATTGAATCAGTATTTTCAATGCCGCTGCGCGAGCGCTGCAGATCGACGTATCACCGACTCACAGAGCACGGCGGCGTACCAGACAGGAGGACTGCATGGGATCTGATGTGAAGATCGCACGCGCGTTGATCTCGGTTACCGATAAAACGGGTGTCGTCGATTTCGCACGGACGCTGGTCGATGACTTTGGCGTCGAGATCATCTCTACGGGCGGCACGGCTCGTGCCATCGAGGACGCGGGCGTTCCCGTAACCCCCATCGAGGAGTTCACGGGCTATCCCGAGATGATGGACGGCCGCGTTAAGACCCTGCACCCCAAGGTTCACGGCGCGCTGCTGGCCCGCCGCGATTCCGAGCAGCACATGCAGGAGGCCGCTCAGCACGGCATTAAGCTGATCGACTTGGTCGTCGTCAACCTGTACGAGTTCGAGAAGACCGTTGCCAACCCCGAGGTCACCTTTGCGGATGCCATCGAGCACATCGACATCGGCGGTCCCTCCATGCTGCGCTCTGCCGCCAAGAACGCCGTGAGCGTTACCGTTATCTCCGACCCGGCTGACTACGACGCCGTCCTGGCCGAGATGCACGAGACTGGCGGCTGCACCACGCTTGCCACCCGTCGTCGCCTGCAGGTGAAGGTCTACCAGACTACCGCCGCCTACGATACGGCTATCTCCCGTTGGCTTGCCGCCCAGGCAAGCGACGTGGCGGACACCTCTGCCAAGCTCGAGATTTCGCTGGAAAAGGTCGACGACCTGCGCTATGGCGAGAACCCACAGCAGAAGGCCACGGTCTATCGTTTTGCCGAGGGCTGCGAGAACACCGCGAGCTCGCAGTTCCCGCTCGTGGGCTCCGAGCAGATCCAGGGCAAGCCGCTCAGCTGCAACAACTATCTGGATGCCGACGCCGCTTGGAACCTGGTCCGCGAGTTCGACGAGCCGGCCTGCGTGATCCTCAAGCATCAGAACCCCTGCGGTTCCGCCGTTGCCGAGGACATCACGGCCGCCTACGACCGCGCTTTTGCCTGCGATCCCAAGAGCGCCTTCGGCGGCATCATCGCCTGCAACCGTGAGGTTCCCTTTGAGCTGGTTGAGCACTTTGCCGATCAGAACAAGCAGTTCGTCGAGGTCATCATCGCCCCGAGCTACACCGATGAGGCACTCGAACGCATGGCTAAGCGCCCCAACCTGCGTGTGCTGGCTACCGGCGGCGTGGACCACGGCGCCCAGGTGGAGCTGCGCTCCGTCGACGGCGGCATGCTGGTGCAGGAGGTCGACCACGTGACCGAGGATCCCGCGACCTTTACGTTCCCCACCGACCGCAAGCCCACCGACGCCGAGATGGCCGAGCTTGAGTTTGCCTGGAAGGTTTGCAAGGGCGTTAAGTCCAACGCCATCCTGGTCTCCAAGGGCAAGGCCGGCATTGGTATGGGCCCCGGTCAGCCCAACCGCGTGGATTCTGCGCTGCTGGCCTGCGAGCGTGCCGAGGACTTCTGCGAGCGCGAGGGCGTGGAAAAGGGCGGCTTTGCCTGCGCAAGCGACGCGTTCTTCCCGTTCCGCGACAACGTCGACGTGCTTGCCGCGCACGGCGTGACCTGCATCATCCAGCCCGGCGGCTCCAAGCGCGATGACGAGAGCATCCAGGCCTGCAACGAGCATGGCATTGCGATGGTCTTCACAGGTGCCAGGCATTTTAGGCACTAGAGGCTTTCCCAAGCACCCGACCTTGCCCCTCAAACCGTCGCTTGCGTACATTTAGTACGCGGCGCTCCTCTTTCGGGGCAATCTCGGGCACTTGGAAAACCCTTAATGGGATGTTTCTCTATCCCATTAAACTGTTCGGTCGCCTGACCATATCGTCAAAATAATCTCTGCAAAAGACGGTCGCTCCGTTTGGAGGGCCGTCTTTTTGGTATAAGAGGACGGAATGACTAACACGAAAGGTACAACCATGCCCCAGATTGATGATGCAGAGCTGTTTGGCAATGCCGAGGACCAGCGTGCGTACGAGGACTTTTGCGCCAATCAGGAGGCGGTCGAGAAGTTTACGCTCGACAAGCCCGCGCTTATCTGCCGTTGGCGCATGTCCAACAAAAAGGTGCCCATGCTCAACCGTCACATTCGCGCGCTGTCCGAGCGCTTGGTGCAGGGCGAGCCGCTTACCCATAACATGCTCAGCTGGGCCAAGCAGCACGTTGAGTGGTCGCTTGCCGAGGGCGATTACACCGCGCACGACGGCGTGCTCATGCTGGTGATCGACGTTAACGGCAATGCCGCCATGACGGTGGGTGAGTACGAGCCGCTGGCCGATACTTCGGCCAAGGCGCTGCGTGCCCGCTCCGCCGAGGCCCGCTCCGAGGCCGACGAAACCGGCGTGGCGCCCGAGCTGCTCGCTGCCGTCAACAACGGCGAGCTGGCCTTTGTGGCGCCGGCGGACGAGTGCCTGTGTGGCACGGCGACGCTCATAGAGCAGCTGGCCCAGACCAAGGGCATCCCGGTCACGCGCGTAGACATTCCCGCACAGCTCAAGGGCGCCTTGTTCCTGGTAAGCGACGAGCACGGCGTGGTGCCTGCCACCGACGCCGACGCCGCCGAGTCTGATGCCGCGACGGTCGCCTTCTTTGCCGACGGCTACGAAAAGCTTCGCGCCCGCCGCTAAATGATTATTCTGGGACGTGTCTCTATGGTTTTGTCAACCGCGTGCTTCGCGCCATTTCGGCATGACGCATCCGGGCGCCAGGCGCCCCCGCTCGGTTTCCTCTTTGGTTGATCCCGCCGCCCGCTAGGCCGCGTACGGGACGGCGTCGCGCATGATCGCG
>DXZW01000023.1:0-75176 GCA_019419455.1 Collinsella sp.
ATTGACGCTAACAACAGGTCCACCGGGCCGCCGTTGCGCGCCGCCATCTGCTCGGGCGACAGCCCCCGGCGCAGGCAGTCCCTTATCGCCTCCAGCCTGGCCGCCGCGGCGGGCTCGTCGGCGTCTATCCCGCGCCTGGACGAGACGAGGACCGAGTCGGCGCACAGCTGCGCGGCCCGGGCCTCGTAGAAGACGTGCGGGCGGCGCTTGCAGCCGATCGCGCGGTACCGCCCGCACCCGTTGCAGCAGCGCGGCCACGCGGCCAGGCGCGGGCAGGCCGCCGACAGGTCGGCGGAGGCGTCCACGCGCTCGCCGCGCCTGGCCTTCGGCGCCGTCACGAACCTGTGCGACGCCACCTCGGCGCTCACCGTCGAGGGCGACCTGCCCAGCTCCCTCGCGATCTCCCTGCACGACGCCCTGCGCTCCAGCATCCTCTGGACCGTGTCCCGCTCGTGCCTCGTGAGCCTTCCGTAGGCCCTCGGGACCGCCCTTGCGGAGCCCCTTTTCTTCTTTCCGGACATGCCGTCCTCCGATCTCCCGGGGCCGGCCGATCCGGCCCTCAGGGTATCGGGTTCCCACATTCATCCGTACATGTGCGGATGAGTGTGGGAGGTGTTCGGATAAAGTCGATAATCAAGGCTACCGGGAAGGGCTCGCGATTCGAGTCCCCACCTTAGCATTTGAACCATTTGGCACTATAATTACCGTAGGCATGCGCACAACGTTGCGCTTAATCAAGAGGAGAAAACGTATGGGTCTGTTTGACATGTTCAAGAAGAAGGCTGAGCCCGCGGCTGCCGCTGCTCCGGCCTCCATCTCTGCTTCTGCTGGCGCCGACGTGCTGTGCTCGCCCGTCAAGGGCGAGGTCATCAAGATGGCTGACGTGCCCGATCCCGTCTTTGGTGGCGAGGTTCTGGGCAAGGGCTGCGCCGTGTGGCCCGAGGACGACCTGGTCTACGCTCCCTGCGACGGCAAGGTGACCGTCACCATGGGTCACGCCGTGGGTCTGCAGTCCGATAGCGGCATCGAGGTTCTGGTGCACGTTGGCGTCGATACCGTCAACATGAACGGTGATGGCTTCGAGGGCTTCGTCAAGGCCGACGACGTTGTGAAGGCCGGCCAGCCCATACTCAAGATCGACCGCGCCAAGATCGCCGCTGCCGGTTACAAGGACTGCGTCGTGGTGGCCGTGTCCAACACCGCCGAGTTTGCCGATGTCGAACTCGCCGTTGAGGCCGACTCCGCTGTCGCCGCCGGTGACGCCATCGTCAAGGTCGTCCGCAAGTAAACTGCGGCAACATAAGGATGTGCAAGGGTGGTCGGGTTTTCCGGCCACCTTTTTTATTGCATCGCGGGGAAGCGTTTTATTGCACGTTGGGCGGGCTTGCAAACCGTTCGGACGCTAAAACGAACCGACCGCGCCTTCGCGTTGCCGAGGGTGTTCATAAGTGGATAATATGGGCTTACTTATTACAACGTGCGCCGCGTCCGGGAAGCGCGGTGCCGCTCATTGGGAGGAACAACATGAAAAAGAAGCTGCTGCTTGCGCCCCTCATGGCCGTCTTGGTTGCATGCGTGGTCGTGCTTTCCGGCTGTGGAGGTCCTTCGGTTGAGGAGCTCATCACCGAGGATCTTACGACGCAGTTTGACGAGGTCAAGAACGGTGGCGACGACTTCCTCTCTGGTCTGGAGGAGGCTTCGGGCGACGAGTTCGAGCAGCTGGGTATCGATCCCAAGGAGTATGCCAAGACCTATCTCGAGGGCTTTGACTACAAGATCGGCGACGTGACGGTCGACGAGGACAAGGGTGTCGCGACCGCCGAGGTCTCTATCACATGCAAGTCTATGAACAAGATCATCGAGGACTTCTCCACCCAGTATCAGGAGAAGGTCGCTGCGCTTGACACGGTTCCTTCCGATGACGAGCTGTACAAGATGGCCGGTCAGGTTATGGTCGATGTGACCAAGGCCACCGAGCCCAGGAAGACCACGGTTATCTTCAAGTACACCTGCAACGACGACGGCGAGTGGTCTGCCGACGACTCTGTCAACTCCGAGATGATGGATGCAATGCTGAGCTAGTTCGTTGCGGCGTTTTACCAAACGCCGCAACTGCTCGACGCTGCGCGGTCACCAGAGCGACAACTTGTCATTCAAAGAGGGCGGCATGACCAGAAGGTCAATGCCGCCCTTCTTGCGGCGCGCGTCCGCCGCCGGCCTCTGCATCCTGGAGACGGCGGCCACGGCGCAGTCGAGGCCGAGCGCGCGCAGCTCGCGCGCCATGTGGAAGCCGGTGGGGCCGCTCTCGTAGCAGGCCCTGGGCTCCTCGAACCCGAGGGCCCACTCCGCGATCTCGGCGGCGTCCGTCCCGAAGTCACGGTGCACCACCTCGCCGGTGAAGGGGTTGAACGCCGCGGCGGCGACCGATCGCGCGTGGACGTCCAGGCCGATGGAGGTAACATGGGGCATGGGAAGCCTCCTCCCCGCAGGTGCGGTAAGGGCTACCGCACGGGCCGATACTCAAAGCCCATTGTGGCATCCCGAGCCCGCGGAAAGAAGCTGCGCCGCGGGGGAGGCGACCCAAATGGCTTTCTCATATCGTCTTTTCATGCCAATTTGTTCGCTCTGGTGACCGCTCGCTGTCGTTGCCAAAACATCGGCGTTGCCATGGCAGTCATTGGGGACGTTCTTAAATGACTAGTCGTTGGGGACGTTCTTGTTTGACTAGTCGTTTAAGAACGTCCCCAACGACTACTTTCCGCGCAACGGTATTGCGGCGGCTGGGTTGAGCAGCACCAGCGTTACTCGCCCAGAATCAGCGCCGCGAGCTCGTCCTGGGTGTCCACCGCGTAGTCGGCGCCGGCGGCTTCCAGCTCTGCGCGGCCGCGGAAGCCCCAGCTGACGCCCGCACTCTTAAGGCCGGCGTTGTGACCGGTCAGGATATCGACATTGGAATCGCCCACGTAGAGCGTGGTCGACGGATCGGCGCCTAGCTCTTCCATCACATGCAGTGTGACGGGCGCTTCGGGCTTGGGCGGAAACGCATCGACACGGCCCTGTACCAGCGCAAAGCGCTCGGAACCAAAATACTTCTCAATAAGCGGAGCCGCCGAGACGTGGTCCTTGTTGGTGAGCACGGCAAGCTGAACGCCCGCGGCGCGTAGGCGGTCGAGCAGCTCGATCGTGCCGGCGTACGGTGCAGTGTGGTCTTCCTTGTGCTCGCCGTAGTAAGCCCTAAACTCGGCAAGCGTCTGCTCAAACATACGGCTGTCGCCCGCATACTCGGCAGGCATAAAACGCTCAACCAGCTTGAGCATGCCGTTTCCCACCTTATAGCGGTATTCGTCAACGGCAAACGTGGGCCAGCCGTGCATCTCACAGGTATGGTTACCGGCGGCTGCCAGGTCCTCAAGTGTGTTGAGGATAGTGCCGTCGAGGTCAAAAATCACATGGGAAAACGCTGCCGCCATGGGTGCTCCTGCCGCTTGAGTTGTAAAACGCACCCCATGATACTGGGCATGCGTGCCGGGCATGTTTGGAATCTGAATATCTTTAATAGCCCTGAGCCTTTGTCGTCAGCAAATTCTCGGCAGCTGCTCTCCTACGAGCATGTCGAGGATGCGGGTCGAGCCCCAGCCGGTGCGTACGCGCACGGCGGGTCGAGCGTCCGATCCAAGCGGCAGCACGCGGCCGATAATCGCGGCATTCTCGCCGTAGCGGGCGGCGCGCATGGCGGCCAGTGCCGCATCTGCCTGTTCGGCCGGCACCACGGCGACCATCTTGCCCTCGTTTGCCACCTGCAACACATCGTAGCCGAGCATCTCGCAGGCTGCCTGCACGTCGGGGCGTACGGGCACGGCATCTTCGTCGACCTCCATGGCAACGCCGCTGGCCTGCGCAAATTCGTTGAGCGTGGACGCCAGGCCACCGCGCGTGGGGTCGCGGAAGCAGCGTGTGTCGGGTGCTGCGGCAAGCACATCGGCAATCAGGTGGTTGAGCGGCGCGGCATCGCTTTCGATGGTGCTCGAAAACGCCAAGCCCTCGCGTTGGCTCATGATGGCGATGCCGTGGTCGCCGAGTGTACCCGACACCAGGATGATATCGCCAGGCTGGCAGTTGGCGCCGCTGAGCGTCACGCCCGCGGGCACCTCGCCCACGCCGGCGGTATTGATGTAGACGCCGTCGGCCCCGCCGCGCTCGACCACCTTGGTGTCGCCCGTGATGATCGCCACGCCCGCCTCGCGCGCCGTCTCGGCCATGGTCTGCACGATCTGACGCAGCTTATCCATGGGATAGCCCTCTTCGAGGATAAAGCCGCACGATAGGTAGCGCACGTTGGCGCCTGAGGTCGCGACGTCGTTGACGGTTCCGCACACGGCGAGGCGGCCGATGTTGCCACCGGGGAAGAACTGCGGCGAGACTACAAAGCTGTCGGTCGACATGGCGATGCGCCCGCTCGCGGGCAGCGCGGCGACGCCGGCGTCGTTGCCCTCGAGCAGCTCGGGCGAGCCAAAGGCATCCAAAAAGACTTCGTCGATGATGCGCTTCATCATCTGCCCGCCGGAGCCGTGGCCCAGCAAGACAGTGCTATCGGAGACACTATGGGACATATCGAAAACTCCAATCGTGGGAGGTGTCAGCACACGGGGGCGTTCGGGCTAGACTCGGTAACGGTAGTACGCCGCGCAGCTGCCCTCGGAGCTCACCATGCACGGTCCGACAGGATGCTCGGGCGTGCAGGTGCGGCCAAAGAGCGGGCAGCTGCTCGGCGTAATGGCCCCGCGCAGCACGTCGCCGCAGCGGCATCCGCGCGGCTCAACCGTCGCCTCAACGGGCACGTCAAAGTGAACGCGGGCATCAAAGCGCGAGAACTCGGGACGAATGGCGAGCCCCGAGCCGGCAATCGGCCCCAGACCGCGCCATGTGGTGTCGCACGGCTCAAACACCTGCTCGACCAGCTGGCGCGCCACGGGGTTGCCGTTCGCATTGACACCGCGGCGGTAGGCGTTGTCGATCGCCGGCCTGCTCTCGACAACCATCTGGACCAGCATGCAGATGCCCTGCAGGATATCGACCGGCTCAAATCCCGTGACCACGCCCGGGGTATTGAACTCGTCGACCAAAAAGCTAAAGGGCGCCAGGCCCGTGATGGTGGCGACGTGCCCCGGCAGGATAAAGCCGTCGATAGTGGTCTCGGGATCGTTGGCGATGGCGCGCAGCGCCGGCGGCGTGGTCTTGTGGGCGCAATAGACCGAAAAGTTCAAAAGTCCGCGCGCGTCTGCCTCCAAAATGGCGCCGGCGATGGTGGGCGTTGTGGTCTCAAAACCCACGCCCATAAAGATGACCGGGCGGTCGGGGTTGTGTTCGGCGATATCGAGTGCATCGAGCGGGGAGTACACAATGCGAATATCGCGCCCCGCCGCCTTTTGCGCGGCGAGCGAGGTAGACGACCCGGGCACGCGCATCATGTCGCCAAAGGTGGTGATGATGGCGCCGTCCATCTTGGCGAGCGCGATTGCATGGTCGATATCGCGGTTGGCGGTAACGCAGACGGGGCAACCCGGACCGCTCAGCAGTTTGAGCCCGGCAGGCATAATGGAGCGAAAGCCGTAGCGCCCGATGCTCACGGTATGCGTGCCACAGACTTCCATAAGGTTGATGGCGCGGTCGCCGACAAGCTCATGAATGCGCTCGATGAGCTCGCGAGCCAGCTTGGGATCGCGAAATGCCGAAAAGTCGATACCGGAGCGAGCCGGCTGTCCGGCCGCCACTAGTATGCCTCGGCCGGGTTGCTGGCCAGTTGGTCCTCTTCGGCCAGCTCGGTCATGGTATTGACGAGCTCGAGTGTCTCCTGCGCCTCCTGCTCGTCGACGATCTGGATGCCAAAACCGGCATGCACGAGAACATAATCGCCTACCTGCGCCGTCGGTACGAGGCGCAGCGAAACGGGGCGCTCAATGCCCATCATGTCGACGGTCGCCTTAAGGTCGTCGTCGCGTTTGACCACTTTACCGGGAACGGCAAGGCACATAATGTTCCCCTTTTATACGTTTTGCGCTGGATAGGCGCCTAATTACCCATCAGATGATGGTAGCGCTCGCGGGGGCTGTGGGCAAACGTGCTACACCTGTGAGACGGCGGCGCACGGGTTGGCCAAACAGCCTATTGCGGTGCGACCTGTGTGAGGCGGGCGCGTGCGACTGCCGCCTGACCGTAGGCGATGCAGCCGTCGTTAACGGGCACGGTTTGGGGAACCAAGACCGTAAGGCCTGCGTCTTTAAGCTTGTGGGTGAGGAGCTGAAGCAAAAGTCGGTTCATGAACACGCCGCCCGAGAGCGCGACGGTATCGATGCCCTCGCGCGCGCAGATTTCGCGTGCGATTCGTGCCGAAGAGCGCGCGATGGTGATATGGAAGTCGAGCGCGAGCCGGTCGGCGGATTCTCCGGTCTCGATTCTGCTCAAAAGTGCCTCAAAAAGTGGCTTGGGGTCCAGAACGAAAGGGCTGTCCGAGGCAGCCTGGACAGTTAATTCAGATACGTATTTTTTAGAGCGGCTCTGGGTGGCAAAAGTCGTCTGTGGGGACTCCAAATGGGTCGATTTGGGGCCTGTGCCGGGCACGCTTGCTGTAAATAGGGTGTCCGGAGAGCCTATTTTGGCCAAATCTGAGGCAAAAATGCCAGATAGGGGGTTAGTAGTTAATACGTATCTGAACAAACTGTCCAGCGACGTTGAGACGGATGCCGATACGCCCGCCTGATTGCCAGCGAAACGGCTGATTTCGCCGTCAAGCGCGCGCCAGGCGGCGGCTTCGAGTTCTATGGCGGGTTCGCCCTCGTAGGTTGCCTTGTCGCAGATGCCCAAAACTGCAGCGGCGGCATCAAAGAGACGCCCCATGCTGCTGGTACGCGGGCTGTTGATGCCGCGCTCGATCATGGTGGCTGTCACGCTGCGCGTTTGCTCGTCGAGGCTGTCCAAAAGCCGAGCGGCACCTGGGTGCTCGAGCAGGCCGAGCTCACTGAGCAGGGCAAAGGCGTTGCGGCGGGCATCGTGTACGGATGCGGCGCCACCGGGGAGCGCCCAGGTGCGCAGATGCGCGGCGCGCTCAAAGCCGCCAAGGCTGGCAACAAGAAACTCGCCGCCCCAAATGGTCCCATCGGTGCCGGCGCCGGTGCCGTCAAAGGCGATGCCAAGGACGCGCGCGTCGGTTGTAAGCTGGCCCGCGGCGATGGCCTCGGCCATTACGCTCGCGATATGCGCATGATGGTGCTGCACCTCGACGAGTGGCAGATTGCATTTTCGCGCCTGCTCGCGCGCCCACTGGCCCGATAGATAGCTGGGATGTACATCGCAGGCCAAGGCGGCGGGCGCCAAGTCAAAGAGATCTTCCAAGCGCGTGCGCGCGGCGTTCCAGGCATCGAAGGTCCCGCCATTTTCAACATCGCCGATATGCTGCGACACAAAACAGGTCGCCTCACCGTTCGTCCCTTCACGCGTGAGCGCAATCGTGGCCTTTTGTTGTGGCCCGCAGGCGAGCACGCAGGACGGAGCGCCGTCGAGCGCCGGCAACGGCAGCGGCTGGGGTGCATATCCGCGAGCGCGGCGAACGGGCATAATGGCGCCGTCGACCACGCGCACTACAGAGTCGTCGTAGCGCGAGAGGATCGCGCGGTCGTTACCGAGCAACGCGTCGGCGATGCCGGCGGCAACGAGGTGTTCCCAGGCAAGGTCGTCGTCGGTCTCGATGGGTTCTTCGCTCAGGTTTCCGCTGGTCATGACGAGCGCGTGCATACCGCAGACTTCTGCCGCGGCAAGCAACAGATGCTGAAGTGGGGTATAGGGGAGCATAACGCCAAGCTCGGGCAGGTCGCGCGCGACGGACGGTGCGAGTACGAGGGCGTCGGGAGAATCGCCGTTGCCCTCGCCAACAGTGCGTCGGCGCAGCAGCACAATGGGACGGATGCTGCCGGCGAGAAGCTCGCGCTCAGCGTCGTCGATATGGCACAGGCGCCCGGCATCGGCAAGACTGCGTACCATGACGGCAAGTGGTTTGTTGCTGCGGCGTTTGCGACGGCGCAACTCGGCCACCGCCTGCTCGTTGGCAGCGTCACAGGCTAGATGGAATCCGCCCAGGCCCTTGATGGCGACGATGCCACCGCTGGCCAGCAGCTCAACGCAGCGCTCGATGATAGCGTCGCTGGCCTCGCGTGTGGTGCCGACGGCCGGTGTCGCGGACGAATTCCCGCACGCATTGCCGTTTACAGCCTCGCGCCACGTAATATGCGGCCCGCAATCAAAGCAGGCATCGGGCTGCGCGTGAAAACGCCGGTCGAGTGGGTCGACATACTCCGCAGCGCACTTGGGACACATGGGAAAACAATCCATCGACGTGGCCGCTCGGTCATAAGGCAGCGATCGGATGATGGTAAAGCGTGGGCCGCAGTTAGTGCAGTTGATAAAGGGGTAGTGATAGCGTCGGTCGGCGGGATCGAACAACTCGCGCAGGCAATCGTCACAGGTGGCGATATCGGGCGAGACAAGTGTGGTGTGCGCGGTCTGGTCCTGCGATGCTACGATGCGAAAGCCCTGCTCGTTAGCGGCATCCCAGTTGCCGGGTGCTAAGTCTACAACCTCGACATGCTCCACGCGAGACGCCGCAGGCGCATGCTCGGAAAGTGCGTCAACCAATTCGTCGAGCGACTCGCTTAGGGCGTGCGCCTCGATATGCACGCCGTCGCCCGCATTGAGCACCCATCCGCAAATGCCATGCGCCATGGCCTCGCGATACACAAACGGTCGCATGCCAACGCCCTGCACAATGCCCGTCACATGAATATGCACATGCCGCATGCGACACCCCTCATCAAAACCGACCAAAAAGGGACAGGTTTATTTTGGTAGGTAAAACTTCTAAACCTGCCAAAACAAACCTGTCCCTTTTTGGCAGGTGCGCTGCGGGAAATTCCGCTACAGCCCCAGGCTCTGCTTGGTGGCGGCGCACGTGAGCTCGCCGTGCTTAACGCCGCGCAGGCCCAGCAGGCGGTCGGCTAGTTCGTAGACGCGCTCGCCGCGACCCTTGAGCGCCAGAATCTCCAAGCAGTTGTGGTGATCCAGATGCACGTGCATGGTCGATACGATCTCGTTGGTGTAGTCGTGCTGCACCTCGTCCAGGCGGCGTGTCAGATCGCCGGTGTGATGGTCGTAGATCATGGTGAGCGACCCGATAACATGCTCATCGGGCGTGCGCATCTGCTCCTTGGCGATCGAGGCGCGAATCAGGTCGCGTACGGCCTCGGAGCGGTTGGCCACGTCGCCGCGGCGCGCGATCTGTTCGTCAAAACGGCGCAGCAGGTCGTCCGGTGCGGTAACCGAAAAACGGACCAGCTCGGAGCCGGAGCCACTACAGTGGCAGCCCGCGTCACCGTCCGCCCCATGCGGATGCTCGTGCTCGTACCCGCAGCCGTGCTCGTGTTCGGCCACGTTACACCAGCTTCACGGAGCCGACGGAGTTGTGGTCGGCCTCGATGGCCTCTTCGTAGCCCTCGAGTGCATCATGGGCCTCGTGCAGCGCGGCCATGGCGGCCTCGAGCTTGGCGCCGATGCGCTCCATGTCAAAATTCTCGGTCGCATGCAGCAACTGATGGCTCCATTCGTGAGCGAGCTCGATGGTGTCGTCGACCTGCTTGACGCTCATGGCAAGCTGGCTCATGTTCATTCCAACATCATGCATGGGAAATCTCCTTTTGTATGGGGCAGTTCAGTGGTTCAGATTTTACTACGCCCGCTCTGCGCGCAGCTGCATAAGAAAACGGGTACGAGTCTGTGCGACCCGCACCCGTTCACTGGGGGCTGTTTGTGACTACCATACTATCCGCGGTTGCACTCGGTGCATTCAGAAGTCCGGCGAGCGGCGTAAAAGCGCTCATGGACGGCAGGCAGACGGTAACATGTAACAAGCGTATTACAGATGCTTTTCCAGCAGCGCCTGCAGCCTCGCCTTGGGCAGAGCGCCAACCGAGCGGTCAATCTCTTCGCCGTTCTTAAACACAATCAGCGTGGGGATGCTCATGACGCCATACTTCATGGCCAGGTCCTGGTTGTCGTCGACGTTGCATTTGGCAACGGCAAGCTTGCCCGCCAGCTCATCGGCAACCTCGTCAACGATGGGCGAGAGGGAGCGGCAGGGACCGCACCACGGTGCCCAAAAATCGACCAGCACGGGCAGGCTGTCGTTAACGACGGAATCGAAGTTCTCGGGGGTAATCTGCTTAATGTCAGCCATGGTGACCTCCATAATGCGACGCGGCTCAGCCGCGTAAAACTCAGTACGACCGTGCTTATACCCAGCCGCTCGCAAAGCAACCACTCGCGGGCAGCTCTTTTATATAATGGTGGGCACGCAAACGATTGGAGAGCGCATGCCCACGTCACAAAGCCAGAAAAAAGAAGCCATCGCCCAGGCGACCGAGCAGGAGCTCGCATCGCTCGCGGGTCGTGGCGTGCGTATCGCGGGCAACGCGTGCTCGCCGATCGTGCTGGTCAAAGGCGATTTGGACGAGGCCGAGCGTTCGGGTGGCGAGCTTGCCGCCGGCCCGGATGGCGCGGCGTTGCGCAAGGCGCTTGGGGCCATCGGCTACGCGCCCGAGGATTTTTGCGTGCTGGCAAGCGTCGCCGGCGTGGGTGACGGAGCGGTCGCGGTGGGCGAGACTCTGCCGTGCGAGCTGTTCCGCGAGGCGCTTGAGGCTTTGGACCCCGAGGCGGTGCTACTGCTCGACAACAACGCGGCTGACGCCATGCGCGAGACCTACGCCGATATGCTCGTGGCGATCGATGACTTCGACACCGCCATGCTCAAGCCCGGCTTGGTCGCCCATGTGCAGGGTCGCCGCGTGCTCGCGCTCGACGGTTTTGAGGCGGCGCTCACTGACAAAGCCGCCAAGCAGCGCATGTGGGCATACATCAAGCAGCTGACCCCGGCAGCCGCGCCGCTGTAGCGGATTGGCGCCGGCGAGCGATTGCCTGGCGGACAAGGCGCGCCTCGAGATCGGCGCCGCACTTCTACATCACAGCGCGCAGCTCAAACCGATCGCCGTTAATGCGGAACTGACAGTTGCCGTTCATGCGCTCCACGGCAAGTTTGATGCTCCTGGTGCCAAAGCCGTGGCCCGCATGCCGGGTCACGGGCATGCCATCGACCATGCGCGGCGCGCGGTCAAACGTGTTGGAAACTAACAGCAGCAGCTGGCCGTCCTCTAATCGCAGGTCAAAGTCGACGAATCGCTTTCCTTGGGGTGCGGCGCTTGCGGCGGTGATAGCGTTTTCCAAGGCATTTGAGAGCACGCTAAACAGGTCGGCGTCACCTACGTGGATGGTTTCGGGTACGGCGGCGCGCAGGTTGGCGGTAATGCCGTTTCTATTGATATCCGAGTTAAATGACGAAAGCGCGATGTTTACGGTCTCGTTGGCGCAGAAGCGGCGTACGGCGGTGCGATCGCCGGCTTCGCAGGGTTCATCGATGCGTTTGAGCGCCTCGTCGGTGTGGCCCTCCTCAATTAAAGCGGCCAGGCCGCGTAGGAAGTGGCGCATATCGTGGCGAAGAATCGACAGCTCGCACCCAGATTGACGCCAAGCCTCGAGCTCTTTGATGGCGGCGTTGTCGCGGGTTTCGAGCATCCAGCGCTCTCGCTCGGCGGTTTCCTTTTCTTCGTATTCGCGCAGGTAAACGGCAAGAAACATAAGATAGAAGGCACAGAGCGCAAATGCCAAAAACTCAACCGTCACCACCGAGCCCGAGTGGAACAGCGTGGTGTAGACGTTGGTGGCATAGTCAAAGACGTAATAGACGAGCGGCAGGATTAAAAGGATGCCCAGCTCGGTGGTGCTTTTAATCGCCAAGCGCGGACCGATGTCGCCGGCCCAATGCAACAGGACGGCAAAGACGGCGAGTGTGGTTGCGATGCGCGCCAGATAGTACGCGATCTGAGAATCGGTTGCGGCAAATGCGGCGATGCCCATCCAATTGCTGAACTGGCAGCTCAGATAGGCACTCGTAATGCCGAGCACGGCAAGCAGCGGGCTCAGGCGGTAGCGCGCGCACAAATAGATGACGAGCGGCAGATGCACGACGAGCGGATATACCTGGCGGGCAAAAAGCTCGCCGCCGACGGCATTGGCGAGGCCAAATGCGCATCCGGTTACGGCACCGACCAACACCAGTTCAAGCGCATGACGCCGGTTGATCTCGACACCGCACAGTGCCGCCGAGGCAAAGACGCCAAAGAGCAGCGTCGTGGCGTGGTGGATTGCCCAAAGGACCATTTCGACCGAGGAGACCATCAGCGTCTCCCACCCTCAAAGCGCGCCGCAAAGTAGGCGTCTTGGAATCCCTGCTTGCAGCTGCGCGAAAGCGGGATGCACGCGCCCGAGCGCATGACGATGTCCGTGCGGTCAAAGTGATCGATATTGCGCAGGTTGACCTGGTAGCTGCGGTGGCATTTAAAGAAGACCGCGTTTTGCTCCAAGCGGTCCTCGACGCTGCGGAACGACTCGAGTGCCTCGATATCGCGTCCGTCGCGCAGGTGGAAGACCACGTGCTTGTTGCGCGCCTCGGCATATTCGATGTCGGACAGGCGCAGGGCGTGGTAGCCAAAGGAAGTTTTGATCACGAGTTCGTCGGTTGCCGCCGGGCGCATGCTCGAAAGCTCGTCGAGTAATCGCGCCAGGCGTTCGTAAGTCACGGGCTTGAGCAGATAGTCGAAGGCGCGGACCTCGTAGGATTCCAGCGCGAACTCGGGCGACGAGGTGAGGAACACCAGGCGCACGGCGGTGTCGGCCTGGCGCAGTTCGCGTGCGGTGTCCATGCCGTTGACGAGCGGCATGATCATATCGAGCAAGATGATGTCGGCGCGCGATGCGGCATGGCGGGCCAGCAGGTCCTCGCCGCGCGTGACGAGCGCAACATCGACCGCCGTGCCCGTCTCGGTCGACCAACGGTCGATCATCCGGTGCAGTCTATCTAGAAAAGCGACATCATCGTCGCAGGCAATAATCTTGAGCATTCGGCCCCCTTAAGTAGTTCGATTTTGCCACATCGGGCACGCGCCGCTTGCGGGGGTGCGGACCGTTTGCGCCTCACGGCGTGCAGCTCGCGCCGAGCGGTATTGCGGTGGCGAAAGATGCTTCCTGCGCTATCGAGAGCTCGGCTATCCTCAGCTTGTCAGTTCGAAAATGGACCTGCCATATGATTGAATCTTTATTTCAACTTTACACCTAGGTTTACAGCTGTCTTGTCAGCTGTAAACCTAGGTGTCATACTAAAGCCCCAAGATTCGCCAAAAGAGAGGGGCCTTGATGGCACAGAGCGCGAACATGGATGCGTCGGAGCTTGCACGCGATATCGCGGCCGGCCTAGCATCGGCAACGACGGCAACGGAGCGCGCGGCACTGGTGCCCGCAGAGCTCGTCGAGGCCATTCAGCAACTAAAAACCCAACGTGACGCGGTGATCCTGGCGCACTATTACGTGGCGCCCGAGGTCCAAGCCGTTGCCGATTACGTCGGCGATAGCTTCTACCTGGCAAAGCTCGCCAAAAGCCTGCCGCAGCAGACCATCGTGTTGTGCGGCGTGGAGTTTATGGGCGAGAGCGCCAAGCTGCTCAATCCCACTAAGACCGTGCTGCTGCCCGAGCCGGGCGCGGACTGTCCCATGGCGCACATGGTCAAGCGCGAGACGGTCGACGCGGCGCGCGCCGAGTACGGCGACGACCTGGCTGTCGTCTGCTACGTCAACTCCACGGTCGAGATCAAGAGCTGGAGCGACGTGTGCGTCACCAGCTCCAACGCCGTTAAGATCGTGTCCGAGCTGCCGCAGCAGCATATTCTGTTCATTCCCGACCAAAACCTGGGCCGCTTCGTAGCCGAGCAGGTGCCGCAAAAGCACGTCATCCTCAACAACGGCTACTGCCCGCGTCATCACATCATCACCGTCGAGCAGATCGTCGACGCGACGGAGGCCCACCCCGACGCGCTCGTGCTGGCGCACCCCGAGTGCAAGGCCGACGTTCTGGCCGAGGCCGACTACATCGGCTCCACCGCCGGCATCATCAAGTATGCCGAGGAGTCCGACGCGAGCGAGTTCATTATCGTGACGGTCCGCGGCGTGCTCTACGAGCTCGAGCGCCGCTGCCAGGGCACCGGCAAGAAGTTCTACTTCCCCGCGGTGCAGCCCACCTGCGTCAACATGGATCTCATCACGCTCGAAAAGCTCGTGCGCTGCCTGGAGACGGGCGAGGGTGAGGTGCAGATCGGTGTGTCGGACGAGGCTGCCGACCAGGCCAAACTTACGCTCGACCGTATGCTCGAGTACGCAGCGCGCTAGGACAATGTGGCATGAGGGATGGTCCCTTATGCCACATTCAAGGGAGAGGATTCCTGTGGAAACCAAGCAATACCCCGATATGGAGTGCGACGTCGTCATTGCCGGCTGCGGCGTGGCGGGCCTGTACGCGGCGCTCAACCTGCCGACGAGCACGCGCGTGATCATGCTCTCCAAGGGCGCGGTCGACGAGTGCGACTCGATGCTCGCGCAGGGCGGCATCTGCGTGCTGCCCGAGGGCACGGACTACGATGCCTTCTTTGAGGACACCATGCACGCCGGCCATTACGAGAACCGCCGCGAGAGCGTCGACATCATGATCCGCTCGAGCCGCTCGGTCATCAACGACCTGCTAGCGATGGGCGTGGATTTTGAGCGCAAGGCCGATGGCAGTCTCGACTTTACCCGCGAGGGCGCACACAGCCGTCCGCGCATTGCCTTCCATGCCGATATCACCGGCAAGGAGATTACGACCAAGCTGCTTCAGGCTGTCCGCAAGCTGGACAACGTGCAGATTTTTGAGCACGTGGCCATGACCGACATCCTAACGGGCGAGCGTGACGGCGCCACGGTGTGCACCGGCGTCGTCGCCGTTCCCGTGGACGAGAACAGCTCGGTTCGTCCTGCCGACGAGCTGGCAAATGCCGCCGAGGGCGTGCATGCCGGCGAGCCGTTTAAGATCCATGCCCGCCACACGCTGTGGGCGACGGGCGGCATCGGCGGCGTATACGACCATTCGACCAACTACCCGCAGCTCACGGGCGATGCCTGCTACATTGCTCAGGAGCATGGCATTAAGATGGAGCACCTGGACTACGTGCAGATCCACCCTACGGGACTGTTCTCACCGCAGCCGGGCCGCACCTTCCTGATCAGCGAGAGCTGCCGCGGCGAGGGCGCGATTTTGCTCAACGCCGCTGGCGAGCGCTTTACCGACGAGCTTCAGCCGCGCGATGTGGTCGCCGCCGCCATTCGCGAGCAGATGAAGCAGGACGGCACCGAGCACGAGTGGCTGAGCTTTGCCCCCGTCGAGCGCGATGTGGTGACCGGGCACTTTGCCAACATTCGCGCACGTTGCCTGGAGGACGGCCGCGACATCTTGGACGAGCCCATCCCCGTTACGCCCACGCAGCACTACTTTATGGGCGGCGTGTGGGTCGACAAGGACGGCCGCACCTCGATGCCCGAGCTCTACGCCGCGGGCGAGACGGCTTGCAACGGTGTTCACGGCAAGAACCGCCTTGCATCAAACAGCCTGCTCGAGGCACTGGTCTGGGGTCGTCGCGCCGCGTGGTATATGCGTACCGGCGAGTCGCTGGCCGTGGAGCAGGCGGGCGATCCCGCGCTCGATGGCCGTCATCGCGCCCTGAGCGCCGATACCCTGGCAATCGATGATTTGGCCCGTGCCGCCGGCACGCAGGCCGTGGAGGAGTAGACCATGAATCCCATTACCATGAAGCTCGTCGTCGATGATCTGATTCTGCAGGCTCTGCGCGAGGACATTACCTTTGAGGACGTGAGCACGGCGAGCGTGTGTCCCACGGCGCGTCCCGCCACGGTGGAGCTTATCGCCAAGGCCGATGGCATCATCGCCGGCTTGGATGTGTTTGCCCGCACCTTTGAGCTGCTGGATTCGCAGAGCTCGGTGCTGCTCGACGTTGCCGATGGCGACGAGGTGCACGCCGGCGACCATGTGGGTCAGGTGCGCGGCGATGCGCGCGTGCTGCTTTCGGGCGAACGCGTGGCACTCAACTACCTGCAGCGCATGAGCGGCATCGCTACCTACACGCACAGCATGGCCGCGGCGCTCGAGGGAACCAAGACCGTGCTCGTCGACACGCGCAAGACCACGCCGGGCATGCGCGTGTTTGAGAAGGCGGCGGTCGAGATCGGCGGCGGCAGCAACCACCGCTACAACCTGTCGACAGCCGTCATGCTCAAGGACAACCACATCGATGCCGCCGGTGGCGTGACGCGCGCGATCGAGATGGCGCGCGCCCATGCGTCGTTTACCACGACGGTCGAGATTGAGTGCGAGAACCTGGACATGGTACGCGAAGCCGTGGAGGCCGGTGCCGACATTATCATGCTCGACAACATGACCCATGACGACATGGCTGCCGCGATTGAGCTTATCGCCGGTCGCGCCAAGACCGAGTGCTCGGGCAACGTGGACGCCAGCAATATCCGTGCACTCGCCGACCTGGGCGTTGACTTTATTAGCTCGGGGGCGCTGACGCACTCTGCGCCGATTCTCGACCTCTCGCTTAAGCACCTGCGTCTGCTGGACGGTAAATAATGGACGCCCGCGAGCGTCGCCGTGCCATCATGGGCGTGCTCGAGCGAGCCAAGGGCCCCGTCTCCGGCAGCGCACTTGCTCGTGAGGTGGGTGTGAGCCGCCAGATTGTCGTGCAAGACATCGCCCTGCTGCGCGCCGATGGGCACGATATCGTGGCGACCAATCGCGGCTACGTGCTGCAGGAGGCCCCCAGCAGCCCCGCTGTGCCCACACGCTTGGTCAAGGTTCGCCACGGCGTGGAGCAGGCAGGCGATGAGCTTACGAGTATCGTCGACGCCGGAGGCGCCGTGCTCAACGTGATCGTCAATCACCGCGTGTACGGTAAGATCACGGCCGACCTGGACATCCGCAATCGTCGCGATGTTGAGCGCTACCTGCACGATATCGAGAGCGGCAAGAGTTTCCCGCTGCTAACGGTGACGAGCGGCTATCACTTCCATCGCATCGCGGCGGAGGACGAGCAAACCCTCGACGAGATCGAGGCGATGCTCAAGGAGAAAGGCTACCTAGCAGACCTCATGCCTTACGAGGACGATCTATCGTAGCCGACGCTGCAAACGCCCTTAAGCGGCAATCTGCAGCGGTGCCAAATTAGTTATCCGCACAAAAAAGGAGGCCTCCGCGGCGATGCGGAGGCCTCCTTTTTGTGCACGGTGTACTTTTGAGTGTGCAAGTGGGGAGTTGTTACTCCTCGACGATCTCGGTGATCGCGCCAGCGGGGCAAGCGTCCTGGCAAGCGCCACAGGCGACGCAGGAGTCCTCGTCAGCGACGGTGGCGACGTCCTGGAGCTCCAGAACGCCAGCGGGGCAGGTGTCGACGCAAACGCCACAAGCGATGCACTCGTCGGCATCAATTACGGGATGAGCCATGGTAGTTTCCTCTCTGTTGACCGACGCTACAGACGATGCGCGCCGGTTTGATTCGGGCAAAAACATACCACGGGAGCGACCGTTTGCAATACCCTCTGGCCGGCATCTTCATACCGTTCGCCGAGTATGCCAAGGTTTACTAAAAAACGTGCAGGTGGGGCCGTTGAGCTGCGCAAATGTTAGCTAAAGGTGACTTGAAATATTGAGCTATTGAGCGAGCTTTTGGAAAGCGCATCCCGTTATTTAGCCGTGAAACGGGTCGCGCTTTCCCCCGGGGTCGCCTCAAGCCACCCCATGCGGCCTCGGGCCCAAACCTCAGCCATCTCTACATAGATCTCGATAGATTTGCCGAGAACTCAATCAGTGCGTCTACCTGCGCATTTGTGAACCTAAACTCTCAGCAATAAGAAATCTTATATGAATTGACTTAGATTTTGTATATTCCGGCCCATAAGGGGATACACTACATCCTGAAAGACAAGCCGAAACACCGCGCGATAGATCGTCGAGACGGCGCGAACGCAAAAGAGAGAGGGAATTTCTAATGAGTAAGATTCTTGGTATCGACCTTGGTACTACTAACTCCGCAATGGCCGTTCTCGAGGGCGGTTCTCCGACCATTATCGTGAACGCCGAGGGCGACCGCACCACCCCGTCCGTCGTGGGCTTCCGTGCCGACGGCGACCGCGTCGTGGGTAAGGCCGCTAAGAACCAGGCTGTCACCAACCCCAAGAACACCGTGTTCTCCATCAAGCGCTTCATGGGCCGCAAGTACTCCGAGTGCACCTCCGAGATCAAGACCGTGCCGTATGAGGTCAAGGAGGGCCAGGGTGGCCGCGCCGTCGTCGACATCGAGGGCAAGGATTACACCGCCGAGCAGGTGAGCGCCATGACGCTCGCAAAGATGAAGGCCGACGCCGAGAAGTATCTGGGCGAGACCGTCACCGACGCCGTCATCACCGTCCCGGCCTACTTCAACGACGCCCAGCGTCAGGCCACCAAGGACGCCGGTAAGATCGCCGGCCTCAACGTCAAGCGTATCGTGAACGAGCCGACCGCTGCTGCTTTGGCCTATGGCCTGGACAAGCAGGGCACCGACCAGCGCATCCTGGTCTTCGACCTGGGCGGCGGCACCTTCGATGTCTCCATCCTCGACCTCGCCGACGGCGTGTTTGAGGTTCTGTCCACCTCGGGCGACAACCACCTGGGCGGCGACGACTGGGATCAGCGCGTCATCGACTGGATGGCCGATAAGTTCCAGCAGGAGAACGGTGTCGACCTGCGCCAGGACCCCATGGCCCTGCAGCGTCTGAAGGAGGCCGCCGAGAACGCCAAGAAGGAGCTCTCCGCCGCCCAGCAGACCACCATTAACCTGCCGTTCATTACCATGAACCAGTCCGGCCCGCTGCACCTCAACTACACGCTGACCCGCGCCGAGTTCGAGAAGATCACCCGCGACCTGCTCGAGCGTTGCAAGCAGCCTGTCACCAACGCCCTGCGCGACGCCAAGCTCAAGCTCTCCGATCTGACCGAGGTCATCCTCGTCGGCGGCTCCACCCGTATGCCCGCTGTCCAGGAGCTCGTCAAGACCATGACCGGCAAACAGCCCAACATGTCCGTGAACCCCGATGAGGTCGTTGCCGACGGCGCTGCCGTCCAGGGCGGCGTGCTCACCGGCGACGTCGAGGGCATCCTGCTGCTCGACGTTACCCCGCTGTCGCTGGGCGTCGAGACCATGGGCGGCATCATGACCAAGATGATCGACCGCAACACCACGATCCCGACCTCCAAGACCGAGGTCTACTCCACCGCTGCCGACAACCAGACCAGCGTCGAGATCAACGTGCTCCAGGGCGAGCGCGAGCTTGCCCGCGACAACAAGTCGCTCGGTAAGTTCCAGCTGACCGGTATCCCGGCTGCCCGCCGCGGCGTGCCGCAGATCGAGGTCACCTTCGACATCGACGCCAACGGCATCGTCAAGGTCTCCGCTAAGGACAAGGGCACCGGCAAGGAGCAGCAGATTACCATTTCCGGCTCCACCGCTCTGTCCGACGACGAAGTCGATCGTATGGTCAAGGACGCCGAGGCTCATGCCGAGGAGGACAAGAAGCAGAAGGAAGAGGTCGAGGTCCGCAACCAGACCGATAGCCTGTGCTACTCCACCGAGCAGACCCTCAACGAGCTGGGCGACAAGGTTTCCGCCGACGTGAAGTCCAAGGCCGAGGCCGCTATCGCCGACGCCAAGAAGGCGCTCGAGGGCTCTGACGTCGAGGCCATCAAGGCCGCCGGCGAGTCCCTGCAGTCCGTGGCCTACGAGCTGGCTCAGGTTGTCTACGCCGACGCTCAGCAGCAGACCGACGGTGCCGCTGGTGCCCAGCCTGCCGACGATGACGTAGTCGACGCCGACTACGAGGTTGTGGACGACGAGGACAAGTAATCATGTCCGCCCGTAAAGCTCGCACGGAGGCGGCTGCCGCCGGCGCCGCCCCCGTTGACTCTGAGGAGAAGGACGTGAAGATTCCCGTAGAGGCCGCAGACGATACCGAGGTCAATGAGGCCCCGGCCGCCGAGGCTGCCGAGAACCAGGTAGAGGATTCCAACAAGGAGGCGACGATGACCGAGGACGAGATGGTGGAAGCCGCTATCCGCGCCGGTGAGGAAGCCGCCGACAACGACTTTAAGCTCAAGTTCGAGCAGGCCCAAAAGGAGCTTGCCGACGTGCGCAATGAGCTCGATGCTGCGGCAGAGGCCCAGAAGGCCGCCGAGGACAAGGCGAAGGACGCTACCGAGCGAACCGCTCGTCTGCAGGCCGACTGGGAGAACTTCCGTCGCCGCACCGCCAACGAGCGCATCGCCGAGCGCGAGCGCGCGACCGAGAAGCTCGTCACCGCGCTGTTGCCGGTGATCGACGATATCGAGCGCGCGATCGACCATGCCCGCAGCCAAGAGCTTTCCGACGACTTTAAGCAGTTCGTCGATGGCGTTGACGCGGTACATGCCAAGCTGCTCGATGTGTTTGCGCACGAGGGCGTTGAGCCCATCGATCCCAAGGGTGAGGCGTTCGATCCGCTCGAGCACCAGGCTGTGGGTCGCGTCGAGGACGCATCGCAGTACGACGAGACCGTCAACGACGTGTACCAGAAGGGCTACCGCATGGCGGATCGCATTCTGCGTTCCGCGATGGTGACGGTGACCTACGGTGGCGAGAAGCGCCCTGCACCGGAGCCCGAAGCGGCGCCCGAGGATGCTACGGCCGATACGGCCGAGAGCACCGAGGAGTAATTGAGAAGGGCCCCGGGGCAACACCCGGGGCCCTTTCTGGCCTAGTGCCATATGACAGTATGAGCCGCCGTCCGCAGGGGCGGCGGATATAACAGGAGAGGAGCTACGATGGCTGCAGGCAAAACCTTCTATGACATCCTGGGCGTATCCAAGAGCGCCTCCGACAAAGAGATTAAGAGTGCGTTTCGCAAGCTCGCGCAAAAATATCACCCCGATGCCGGCGGCGACGAGGCCAAGTTTAAGGAGATCAGCGAGGCCTACGAGACGCTTTCGGACGAGAAGAAGCGCAAAGAGTACGACCAGATGCTCATGTTTGGCGGCATGCCGGGCGCGGGCGGCGCGTATGGCGGCGGCTACGGTGCCGGTGCGGGCGCCAGCGGCTGGGGCGACATCTTCGACAGCATCTTTAGCGGCAACGGCGCCTGGGGCAGCGATTGGGGCTCGGGTTTCGCCGGGGCTGCGGGCGCTGCCGGTGCGGGTGCGGGTCGCAGCCGCGCTCGCAAGGGCGGCGACCTGTCGCTGACCGTCGATGTGACGGCCGAGGACGCGTTTCGCGGCGTGACGCACAAGGTCACCTACCGCATTCCCTCGACAGGCGAGCAACAGACCATTACGGTCTCGGTGCCCGCGGGTGCGGTCGACGGCGGCAAACTGCGCTACAAGCGTCGCGGCGAGTACGGCGTTGCCGGCGGCGAGCGCGGCGACCTGGTCGTGACCACGCACGTGGAGGAGCATCCGCTGTTTAAGCGTAAAGGTGCCGACGTGACCATGGAGGTACCGGTCTCGGTCTATGAGGCGGCGCTCGGCTGCACGGTGGACGTGCCGACGCCCGGCGGTGCGACGGTTCGTCTGAAGGTGCCCGCGGGTACCCAGACGGGCAAGAAGTTCCGCTTTAAGGAGATGGGCGCGCCCGACGTTAAGCACCGTGGCCGTACGGGCGCGCTGCTCGTCGAGATCAAGGTGCAGGTTCCCACGAACCTGTCTGATGACGAGCGCGATGCCATGACCAAGCTGCGCGAGGCCGACACGCGCGACTATCGCGAGAAGGTCAATCGTTACAAGGCGACGTACTAGGGCGGTCGCGGCGCACGACCACGCCCGCGGGCTTATGATGGACGATAACGAGACGGAAAGGGGTCAGGTAGCATGGCCGAGGACAATAGGAACAAACCGCTGTACATGATCAGCGTGGCGGCCGAGCTGACCGGCATGCATCCGCAGACTCTGCGCGTCTACGAGTCCAAGGGCCTGGTGAACCCCCAGCGCTCGGGCGGCAACACGCGCCTGTATTCGCGTGCCGATATCGAGCGCCTGGAGCTCATCAACCAGCTGACCGACGAGGGCATCAACCTTGCCGGCGTGGTGCGTATCCTCGATATGAAGGAGCGTGCCGAGGAGCGTGAGCGCGAAAACGAAAAGCTCCGTGCTCGCGTGCGCCAGCTCGAGGACGAGCTGCACGAGTACAAGATGCAGAAGAAGATCACCGCCCTGGCCCCGCGCGACGGCTCAGTTAACCCCGAGCAAGTCATGCGCAAGCTGCTGGGCGCCGGAGGGGATCTGTAGGTTACGCCGTTCTGCCGAACGGCGTAACGGCTCGACGCTGCGCGCCGCCCAGAGCGACAATTTGTCATTCAAAAGGCAAGGCATGACCAGAAGGTCTATGCCTTGCCTTTTTCATGCCAACTTGTTCGCTCTGGACGTCGCTCGCTGTCCGTCCTCTACCTGCGGCGTTGCCTTGCTCGCTCTGGTAGTCATTGGGGACGTTCCTTTTGTGCCGGCACTTGGGGACACTCCTTGCGCCAAACCTGTCTTCCCGTCCCCGGCTCGTTCTATGCTTTACCGAGATAAAGTGAACGTGCAGATTCGTAACCCACTCGCAACCGTTCTATGGCACGATATTGAACGAATGTATGCTATGCGCCCAAATCTTTTGGGCAGAGTGGGAGACAGTATGGTCAAGCTGTACGAGGACGGCATCTACCTGCGCGGCGGCAGCGAGGTTGTGCCTGCGGCCGAGGCTGCCGAGCGCGGTATTACGCAGACGCCCGAGGATGCCAAGCGCGGCACCATCGCGTATTCGATCCTCCAGGCACACAATACGTCCGGCGACCCCGAGGCGCTCAAGATTCGCTTCGACGCCATGGCGAGCCACGACATCACCTTTGTCGGCATCATCCAGACGGCGCGCGCCTCGGGCATGGAGCAGTTCCCGCTGCCCTACGTGCTCACCAACTGCCATAACTCGCTGTGCGCCGTGGGCGGCACCATCAACGAGGACGACCATGTCTTTGGCCTCTCCGCGGCCAAGAAGTACGGCGGCATCTTCGTTCCGCCGCACATCGCCGTCATCCACTCCTTTATGCGTGAGAACTTCGCCGGCTGCGGCAAGATGATCCTGGGTTCCGACTCGCACACCCGCTATGGCGCCCTGGGCACCATGGCCGTGGGCGAGGGCGGCGGCGAGCTGGCAAAGCAGCTGCTGCGCGACACCTACGACGTTGCCTATCCCGGCGTCGTCGCCATCTACCTCACGGGCACCCCGCGCCCCGGCGTCGGCCCGCACGATGTGGCGCTCGCTATCATCAAGGCGGTCTTTGCCAAGGGCTACGTCAAGAACAAGGTCATGGAGTTTGTGGGCCCGGGCATCGCGAGCATGACGACCGATTACCGCAATGGCGTCGATGTCATGACCACCGAGACCACCTGCCTGTCGAGCATCTGGGCCGCCGACGAGGACACACGCGCGTTTTTGACCATGCATGGCCGCGGCGACGACTACCGCGAGCTCAAGCCCGCCGATGTCGCCTACTATGACGGCTGCGTCGAGGTCGATCTGTCCAGCATCAAGCCCATGATCGCGCTGCCGTTCCATCCTTCCAACGGCTTTGAGATCGACGAGCTCAACGAGAACCTCGAGGATATCCTGCATGAGGTGGAGCTCGAGGCTGCCAAGATCGGCGAGGGCAAGACGCACTTTAGCCTGCTCGACAAGATCGTCGACGGCAAGCTGCACGTGCAGCAGGGCGTTATCGCCGGCTGCTCGGGCGGTAACTACGACTCCGTGGTCCAGGCTGCCCGCGTGCTTAAGGGCGCCAACACCGGCTGCGGCGAGTTCTCGCTGTCGGTCTATCCCACAAGCCAGCCCGTGGCGCTCGAACTTACGCGCCGTGGCTACATCTACGACCTTATGGAGGCCGGCGCGATCGTGCGTACGGCGTTCTGCGGTCCGTGCTTTGGCGCCGGCGACACGCCTGCCAACAACGGCCTGTCCATCCGCCACACCACGCGCAATTTCCCCAACCGCGAGGGTTCCAAGCCGGGTAATGGCCAGCTGAGCGCCGTGGCCCTGATGGACGCTCGCTCCATTGCGGCGACGGCTGCCAACGGCGGCGTCCTGACGCCGGCGACCGACCTGCCCGAGGAGACTTGGGACGAGGCCTGCGAGTACACCTTTGACGACGCGCCGTACAAAAAGCGCGTGTACTGGGGCTTTGGCAAGGCGGAGCCTGCCGACGAGCTGGTCGAAGGCCCCAACATCAAGCCGTGGCCCGCGATGGAGCCCCTCGGCGACGATATCCTGCTCAAGGTGTGCTCCAAGATCATGGACCCGGTCACTACGACCGATGAGCTCATTCCCTCGGGCGAGACGAGCTCCTTCCGCTCCAACCCGCTGGGCTTGGCCGAGTTTACGCTCAGCCGCCGCGACCCGGCCTACGTGGGCCGTTCCAAGGAGGTCGACGCGGTGGAAAAGCGCCGCGTTGCCGGCGAAGCGGCAGGCGACCTGGCGGCGCTCGATGCCGAGCTTGCCGGCGTGTTTGAGGCGCTGGCTGGCGCGGGTGTCGCGGCAGACGCCAAGGCGACCGAGTACGGCTCCATGCTCTATGCCAAGAAGCCCGGTGACGGTTCTGCCCGCGAGCAGGCCGCGAGCTGCCAGCGCGTGATTGGCGGTCTGGCCAATATCGTTCACGAGTACGCCACCAAGCGCTATCGCTCCAACGTGATGAACTGGGGCATGGTGCCCTTCCAGATGGAGGCCGAGCCCAACTTTGAGGTGGGCGACTACGTCTTTGTGCCGGGTATACGCGCTGCGCTCGATGGTGACCTGAAGGACATCGCCGCCTACGTGGTGCGCGCCGACGGCACGTTCGAGCAGATTGAGCTCTACATTGCCGATATGACGGCAGAGGAGCGTGCCATCGTCAAGGCCGGCTGTCTGATCAACTACAACAAGTTCAAGGCCGCTGCCGAGTAACTCTGCTGTACGCCCCGGCCACACCTTTCCCTCGCGCTCACGCGCTTCGCGAGGGTCGCTCGAGGGAAAGGTGTGGCCGGGGCTACCGCGACGTTCTCGTTGGGTCTTGAGGGACGCTAATAAATAGACTTGCTTGATGCTGCCTCTGTTATCGGGGCGGCTTCTTTTTGTCGAAAACCACCACGAAGGGGACAGGCACCTTTGTGGTGGTGGGGTTGAGCTCAATGTCGGTGTGCACGTTGAGCGACATTCCAATGAGCGCCTCTACAGGATTTCATCTGGGTTGGCGGGTTTGGTTGTTTTGGGGATGCCGAGTTTGGATGACGCGAAATCGTCAACATTGTCCTTAATTCCGTCTTTGGTGTAGACAGTGACCATATAGGTGCTGTGTCCGAATTCGCCCTTGTCGCGTGTTGCCCAGGCATCCCAGTAGGCGGCCCCGTTTCGCCCTTTGATTTTTCCGACACGGCGGAGTTCTGTTCGCTTTAATTTCTGGTTGCTATAGATGGTTCGACCGGTCTCCTCGGTGAGCCCGCACTGTCCAAGCATCTTGTCGAGGACTTGGTTCATGTGGCGCTCATCGGTGTTTGGTGCGTAGTCGTAGGCGAGGGTGACGGAGTCGAGTGGCTGGTCGTCGATTAGATAGTTTAGCGCCTGAGGTTCAAGGCAGAAATAGGGGGAGCATCCGTCGACCTTGCCGAGCAACGGTAACTTGGACTGCCAACTTCCGGTGGGAATTGCATATTCGTAGAACACGCCACGGCAGACAAAGGAGAGCGAGGTGGCACGCGAGCCGGCGTCGATCATCCCGCAAAGATCGAAGGGCGAGGCGATACCAAAAGAAAAGGGCGTGATGACGATAAGGAAGAGCATCACGATGGGTATGGCGAGAATGGCGATGACGTTACGACCGGTGGAATGAGGCGGCTTCACATGCGCTCCTCGAGACAAAGATCTGTTGAGGATAGGCAGAAATGGATATGTTCAGAGAACAATTCAAGTTTAATCTCATGGCGCGAGATGGTCGACCGTTAGCGTCGAAAACCACCACAAAGGTGCCTGTCCCCTTTGTGGTGGTGAGGAGCGCGCGGCTTCTTTTGGTAATAGTGTTAGCTGGCGGTATCATTAGTGCAGGTGGCGAAGGTTTGCATTGTGGGGTGTTTTGCCGTGAGCCGTTCTGCCCGTATTGGATTGATTGTCTTGGCGCTTGCGATCGCTGTGGTTGGCGCGGGCGCTGTCGGTATGGCATTTCTACCTGCTGCGGTGACGGAGCCGGTGGTCAAGCCTGTGACTCAATCTGTCGAACTTCTGACCGGCGACGACAAGCCCGAGGCCATTACCGTTGATTTTGATGAGCAGCCGGCTGTGCTGGGTATTAGCAATTATCCGCGTATTCAGCTTGGGGCCATGCGCTATACCACGGATGCAAGCCTGATCGATAGGGCGTCCGAGCTACTCAAGGGCAAAACATTTAAGCGTTGGTACGGATATGCGTCCTATCGGGCAAAAGCGAACGACATGGTTGGCGGATGCCACTCTTCCATCGAGCTGGACACTGCAAACGGCGCAAAGTTATGTGATGTCTCGTACGATCCGGGCTACGAGGGCAATGAGGGTCCGGGCATCTACATCATGGACGGCGATGTCGCCTATGTCATGGAGGGCGACCAGACCGAGCTCAACGATTTTATGGGTCAGTGTATCCAAGATGCCTATAAACAGACCTGCTTGCCTGACCCGCAGACTGCACGCGATAGTGGGTCTGCCCGTACATGGCTGTTCGAGGATGAGATGCCCTGGACCGTCGAATCGGGAAGTACGGGTTCGGCGAAGGAGTAGAGACCGCGACCACCACAAAGGTGCCTGTCCTCTTTGTGGTGGTTTTCGGTCTGTCTCGATCTGTAACATCTTGGCCGCTAAAAGTGGGCCTGGTGTTACAGATTTAGATTTTTGATCCGGGTGTTTTCTGTTCGTCTCGATCTGTAACAGTTAGACCCTAATTTGCCGATTAGATGTTACAGATTGAGACAAACGGGCGCCGCTGAATAATTCGTCTCGATCTGTAACATCTGGAGCCGGAAACGGTCGATAGATGTTACAGATTGAGATAGTGAGGGGACGAGGCCGCAGCGGGTGAGCGTGCCTGCCCCCTATCTCTTAATCACTAAGAAAATCTTATATATAGAGACTTAGATTTGTGTATAAGATCGTACAAAGCTGGCAACAATACATCTCGAACAACGTGAAGCCGCCCCGTAGGGCGGCCGCCCCAAGAGAGGTGATTCCATGAGAATCGATAAGCTAGCAATGACGTCGCGCGAGGCGCTGCAGACCGCCATGAGCACGGCCGCTGACGCGCAGGCCGGCGCGGTGGAGCCGATTCATCTGCTGTCTGCCCTGCTCGGTGCCGGCGAGCGCAATATCTCCGTGATCATCGAGCGCATCGGTGCCGACCCGGCTCAGCTCGCACGCTCCACACAGGATGCCATCGACCACGCGCCCAAGGTTTCGGGCGAGGGCCAGCAGATGGGCCTGTCCAACGAGCTCGTCCGCGTCATCGAAAAGGCCGAGAAGAAGGCCACCAAGATGGGCGACAGCTTTGTGGTGACTGAGCATCTGCTGATGGCGCTTGCCGAGGACAAGGGCGAGGCGGGCCGCGTGCTGCGCGACGCTGGCGTCACCAAGGAGCGCATCGAGCAAGTCTACGAGGAGCTGCGTGGCGATGACCGCGTGACGTCTGCCGAGGACAAGACTCAGTTTGAGGCACTGGAGCAGTACGGTCGCAACATCTGCGATCTGGCCCGCGCCGGCAAGCTCGACCCGGTCATCGGCCGTACCGATGAGATTCGCCGCACCATCCAGGTCCTGTCCCGTCGCACCAAGAACAACCCCGTGCTCATCGGTGAGCCGGGCGTCGGCAAGACGGCCATCGTCGAGGGCATCGCCCAGCGTATCGTGGCCGGCGACGTGCCGAGCACCCTGCGCGACCGCGACCTTATCGAGCTCGACATGAGCGCGCTGGTCGCCGGCGCCAAGTACCGCGGCGAGTTCGAGGACCGCTTGAAGGCCGTACTCAAGGAAGTCCAGAAGTCCGAGGGCAAGGTCATCCTGTTCATCGATGAGCTCCACACCATCGTGGGCGCGGGTGCCACCGAGGGCTCCATGGACGCCGGCAACATCCTCAAGCCGGCGCTCGCCCGTGGCGACCTGCACGCGATCGGCGCGACCACGCTCGACGAATACCGCAAGTACATCGAGAAGGACGCGGCGCTCGCCCGTCGTTTCCAGACCGTTATGGTGAGCGAGCCTACCGTCGAGGACACCATTTCGATCCTGCGTGGCCTCAAGGAGAAGTACGAGATCTTCCACGGTGTGCATATCACCGATAGTGCGCTCGTGGCAGCTGCCGACCTCTCCGATCGCTACATCGCCGACCGCTTCCTGCCCGACAAGGCCATCGATCTGGTCGATGAGGCGGCAAGCCGCCTGCGCATGGAACTCGACAGCATGCCGGTCGAGATCGACGCCACCACGCGTCAGCTCACTCAGCTGCAGATCGAGGAACAGGCGCTCATGAAAGAGACCGATGACGCCTCCAAGGAGCGTCTGGAGGCCCTGCGCCAGGAGATTGCCGAGGTCCAGGAAAAACTCAACGTGCAAAAGGCCGGCTGGCTCAACCAGAAGAACGCCATCGACCACGTGCAGGAGCTTAAGAGCCAGCTTGACGAGGCCAAGAGCGAGGAGGAGCGTGCGACGCGCAACGGCGATTTGGGTCGTGCGTCCGAGCTGCGCTACTCCGTGATTCCGGGCCTGCAGCAGCAGATTCAGGATTCCGAGGCCGCGCTCGAGGCGCAAAAGCAGCAGGACGGCGAGGGCCTCAACGAGCAGGTGACCTCCGATGAGATCGCCGAGGTCGTGAGCGCCTGGACCGGCGTGCCCGTGTCCAAGATGATGCAGGGCGAGCTCGACAAGCTCAAGGGCCTGGAGGGCGAGCTGCATAAGCGCGTCATCGGTCAGGATGAGGCCGTCTCCGCCGTTGCCGCGGCCGTGCGCCGCAGCCGTGCGGGCCTCTCCGATCCGGACAAGCCCATCGGCAGCTTCTTCTTCCTGGGCCCCACCGGCGTGGGCAAGACCGAGCTCGCCAAGGCGCTGGCCGAGTGCCTGTTCGATGACGAGCGCGCGCTCGTGCGTATCGACATGTCCGAGTATATGGAGAAGTTCAGCGTCCAGCGTCTGATTGGTGCGCCCCCGGGATACGTGGGCTACGACGAGGGCGGCCAGCTCACCGAGGCCGTGCGCCGTCGTCCGTACTCTGTGATCTTGCTCGACGAGATGGAGAAGGCTCATCCGGATGTCTTTAACGTGCTGTTGCAGGTGCTTGATGACGGTCGTCTGACCGATGGCCAGGGTCGCCAGGTGTCCTTCAAGAACACGATTATCATCATGACGTCCAACGTGGGCTCCAAGGCCATCGCCGATCTGTCCGGTAAGGACGAGGAGGAGATGCGCCATCAGGTCGACGCTGCCATGGCTCAGACCTTCCGCCCCGAGTTCCTCAACCGTATCGACGATATCGTGGTGTTCCATCCGCTCGGTATGGCGCAGATCGAGAAGATCGTCGACATCCAGCTCGCCGACGTCCGCGCGCGTCTGGCCAAGGAGCGCATGACGCTTGCCATCACCCCGGCGGCCAAGCAGATGCTCGCCGTGGGCGGCCTGGACCCGGTCTTTGGCGCCCGTCCGCTCAAGCGTCTGGTTCAGCGCGAGGTCGTGGATGCCATCGCCGCCGCTATCATCGACGGCACGGTGCGCGAGGGCGATCAGGTGACGGTCGATGCCGACAAGGACGGCGGCTTTACCGTCGTGTGCGACAACACGCCGGCGGCCACCTATGAGGTCCCCGACGCCGAATAGATTTATGGGACATGCCTTAAAATCTGCCAGCCGTCTCTAAACGCCAAGGGCGGCGGATCCAATTGGGTCCGCCGCCCTTTTTCGTGCGACAATCGATAATGTTGAACGGATGCGATGCAAGGAGCTATGCAGATGAAAGACGAGAACAAGACGAACGCACCGGCGGCTGAGATAGCGTCCGCCGCACCAAGGCCCGCGCCGAAACCGGCGCCCAAGCCGTGCGACCCCTGCATCCGTGCCGAGAACGAGGACGATGACGGCTACGATCCCTACAGCGATCGCCGCCCCGAGCGCGAGCCGCTGTTCGAAGCCGACCCCTGGCGCTAGTTGCATCAAGTAGCTAATTTGGCGATGATTTTCTGGGACGGGTAGTCAAAAAAGTCCGTCCCAAATCGACTGTCCAGGGAGTCGCATTCGAGCTTGGTTGTCCTCTCAGCCACTCGGCATCCTTCGAGCAGTAATAGTGAAAAAACTTGCCTAAGTGTTAATCAAGTAAGACACAATCTTGCTCTTCAATTAATCAAGAATAGGTATAATTTTGATTAGCTAGAGAGCAAGATTGGAGAATTATGGCATTCAACGACTTGGTCGCCCGGAAAATAAAGGACTTTGAACAGCAGGGGGTTCCGCGGGTCTTTGAGCGAGACCTTGATCTAGGAAATCCACAGGAGCCAAAGCGCGACAACATCGTAAATGTGATTGTGGGGGCCCGCCGTTGTGGAAAGACGTATCGCCTGTATCAGGAGATGCGGCGGCTTCAGAGCCGGGGCGTCGAGCTTGACCGGATGCTTTACTTCAATTTTGAGGATGAGCGCTTGCGCCCGTATGAGCCATCGCTGCTGGCGGACGTGCTCGACACGTTCTATGCGCTGTATCCTGCTGCTCGAACCGAGGGCGCTTATATTTTCTTTGACGAGATCCAGGAAATTCCCGAATGGGGTGCGTTTCTGCGGCGTGTAGTCGATACGGAGAAAGCGACCGTCTATGTGACGGGATCTTCTTCTAAGATGCTGTCCTCAGAACTTAAGAGCGAGTTCAGGGGTCGTTCTCTTGTGCGAGAGCTTTTTCCATTGAGCTTTTCGGAATACGTTCGATATAAGACGGGGAACGTTCCCGAGCCAGATGTGACCTTTTCCCCGAGCGATGCGGCGCTGCTTCGACATCATCTGATCGGATATCTTGAACGAGGGGGATTCATCGCGACACTTGGGCAGACGCCCGCAGACGCGATTCAGCTGCTACAGGAATATGCTTCGCGAACGGTCGCCATGGACGTCGTTGAACGCTACGACGTCAAGAACCCTCGCCTGGCATCGCTGTTCCTGACGCGGTGTATGGCATCTTCGGGACGAGAGCTGTCGGTGAACAAAGTGTATAACGAGTTCAAGAGCAGGCAGATACCCGTCAGTCGTAATTCGCTCAGCGACTTACTTGAGTATTATGAGGACGCCTACCTGTTGTTTTCTGTGCCGGAGTTCACGCGTTCACTGGCAAATAACATGCGGTCTGCGTCTAAGGTCTACGCTGTCGATCCTGCGATGTTTGGAGCATTCTCTCCCGCATCGGCATTGGACCAGGGCCAGAGGCTCGAGACCGCAGTGTTCAATGCGCTAAGAAGAAGGACTCCCGCGGTGAGGACCGGCTCGGTCTGCCGTCTGCTGATCAAAGAGAAGAGTAAAAGCCATGAGGTGGACTTTGTTGCTGGGGACGCACTTCTCATGCGGGCTTATAGCCTGATTCAGGTGAGCGCGGATATGGCAAGTGAGAAAACGCGCGAGCGCGAAATTGCCGCGCTTGATGCCTCGATGGCCCAGTTCGATCTTGGCGAGTCGGCAATCGTTACCATGGATGAACAGACCGATATTCCATGCGAGCACGGTGTGGTACACGTTATGCCCGCATGGAAGTGGCTCCTTGCCTAATCATCTATGGGCCTGTGGGGTCAGGACCTCCTGGCTCCTTCATCACGGTTGGGGAGCACCTTGCTGTGCCAGGCTAGTCCTGGGCTTTGATGCTCGGCAGGAGAATCTGGGCGAGGTAGTCGGTCTCGAGTTTGGTGGCGGCGTCTGCGTTGCCGTCTTTGCCAACCAGGTCGTTCTTGATCTGGCTATAGGTGTAGCGGTTGCCGGTCGTAAGCTCGACAAGCTCAATGGCCGTGTCCATGGGGTAGGTTGACACGGGGTTCTGCGTCCGTCCGTTGATGGTCTGGGGCACCACGTACGGATAGACGGGGCCGCTGGCGTAGACGGTATAACCGTTGCCTAGATTGGCCGCGCCCAAAACCGTATCGCCTTCATCGGGCGTAAAGCTCTCGCCCTCGCGCACCGCAACGAGCGTCACGAGCGGCGTATTGGCGTCGTCGCCCAGATAGATGCATAGCGTGCTTCCGTTTTGCCAAGTTGCGACCTTGCCGTACCACTCGACGGGAATATCGAGCTGGTAGAGGTCGGTTGCCTTGTGGCGAGCGTCAGCATCACGGGACGCCTGTGCCTTTTGCGCGCTCACGGCATTGACGGCGGCGTCGCGCCGCGCGGTTGCTGCCTGCTGGAGCACTTTGGCAGCCGCGGCGGAGCTCGCACCGCCCTCCTCGGCATACTTGGCGGCGGCATCGATCTGGTCGTCGGTTACCGTGTCGGCCGAAGGCACCTTGAGCTTAAAGGTAGCCTGGGCACTTAAATCCTGTTCATCGCTCTTAACGGTGACCTGCGTCTTGGTGGTCGGGACGGTATAGATGGTGCCGTCGGCCGCGATGGGGGAGGCAGCGATGGAGAGCGTGTAATCGCCAGGCAGCAGTTTGATGCCGCGGCCGTGCTCGTCAACATAGAGCGTTTCGCTCACGGAGGAGCCATCAGCGTCCTGACCACTCACCTGTACGGGAATCTTGGAGCCGGTAGAACAGTCGAGGCCCGCGGCATGCACGCCAATCTGCACTGACATCATCGTGTGGGCATTGGCGGCGACAGCGGCAGCCTGCTCTTGCTGATATCCGTTCCAGGCGGCATAGCCTGCGCCGCCGGCGACGAGCGCGACGGCCACGACACCGGCGACCATCAGATTGCGGCGCTTGGGCGACATCTTGCGATGGCGAACCTCGGCCTCGCGTGCTGAGGGAACGGACGGTAGGGGGATATCGCCCATGGCGATGGTCTCGTCCACGGCAGGCGCAGAGCCCAGGCCGGGAAGCTCGCGGGTCAGGGAATCTTCGGCCGGCAAGCTGCCGAGCAAGATGGTTTCCTCGCTCGTGTCGGATTCGGGCTGGTCGTCGGCCTCGCATTCGGATTCCTCGTGCCCCGCCTCGTCTTCGGTGGGCGCGGCGCCATCGTCTTTTGCATCCTGATCATCGGGCTGCGCCTCGATTTCCGGCTCATCCCGCACATCAACGCTCGAATCGTCAAACGCAATCTCGGTCAGCGCGATCTGGTCTAGGCTCTCCAGGGCCTCGGCACACGCTTCTGCATCTTGGGCCGCATCCTCTTGGCCTATCGTCTCATCTTTCATATATCCCCCAAGCTCAATATCGGGACAACACTGTACCCAAAAATGGAGCCATATAAAGCGCGTGCGAAATATAAGATCCGATTTAACTCGAGCGTATCGTTCGGCCGCATCCTCGCGGCAGCAAAAGGCCCCCGGAACGCGAACGAATCACATTCCGGGGGTTCTACAATGCGTTGAGTTGCGCGGAGCCGGCTATGCTGCTTCGTGCTCAAGCGATGTCTGCGCCAGGCGCGTTACTCGGCGTGCGCGTAATCAACCTTGGCGCGGCGAGCAGTAGCCTTCTCCCAATCGCTGGTGCCCTCAAAGACATCCTGCTTGTAGGGATTGCGGCCGAGCTTCTTGGCGCGGTAGGCGATGTAGATGATCGCGGCGACGTTGGCGACCAGAGCGGCGATCGAGACCGCGGTAGCGGCGCCGGGGTCGAGCGTGGAGTGGGTCACAAAGATGGACTCCTCCTGGAAGTACGGGAACACCTGGGCAAACATACACCAAATGGCCAGCGTAAAGGCGCGGTTCTGGATCCAGCCGCCCTTGTTCCAGATAAAGGCGGCGACGGTGGGCGCCAGCAGCAGTGCAAAGCCGCAGAACCAGGAGTGGGTGGGCAGGCAGTTGTAGGTGTAGCAGAAGTTCCAGATATCGTAGGCGATGATGTAGACCCAGGTCATATCGGGCCACAGCATGTCGGTCTTGTCCTCGGAGGCGTAGACGCTCCACCAACCGGTCATGCAGAAGATGTTGATGATACCGGCGATGCCGTTGAACACGTTGTTCCAGCCGGCCAGCTGCGTAGCACCTTCGGAGGTGACCCAGGTGGACTCGCCCAGGACAAAGAAGTGATAGGCGCTCTCAAAGTCGGACACGACGGCAATCATGATGTTGATGGCGACGATCACAAACGGCCATGCGCGGAACCAATGCGCCTTGCCGATCTTTCCCCACTGGTACTTAATGGCAATGAAGCCCCAGCAACCGGCGAGCGCCGCGTATACCTTGGCGTAGTGGAACCAGCTGTTCTGGTACACATGGGTGGGGTTGGTGAGCGCCCACTCAGCACCCTGCGAAACGCCCACGGCGATGGCGACGCATTAGATGGTCATGGCCAGCGGAGCCACGCCAAAGATGATTGCCGCGCCGAGCTTGGTGCGGCGGCCGACCTCGTTGAGCACGATCAGGCCGATAAAGACCATGGCCCAGCCGGCCCAGTGGATAAGGGTATCGCTACCCCAAACATCGAACAGCATGCTGCTCTCCTTTCACACGCCCGCGGCCCCTCTTCTGATCGCGGGCAGTTTGGCCAAATGTCGTCAGTTCTGGGGCTTGCGCTCCGGATACTTGGCGGTATAGCTCTCGATGTGGAGTGTCGAGGCGATGATTTCCTTGACCGTCTCGTCGGGCACATCGGGGTGCGTGCGGATATACATCAACAACCCCATGATGAGGGTGTAGAACGTCTCGTAGACATGGTCGATGCGTAGCTCATGATGGGCGACAAAATCCACCACGGTGGTGTCGCAGATATACTGCGCCACGCGTTGGACCACGTTGTGCAAAAAGCCGCCGTAGAGCGCGCCGCTGCTGGAGGTCAGGGTGCTCGGCAGTTCGTGGCCGCTGGCGACCAGGCGCTTAAAGAGCGGGGCGACGGTGTCGAGCGCCCCCTCGATGTCGCCAACCGTGCGGCTGGCATTCCACTGCTCGAGCTCGGTAATGAAGCCGTCGATCGCCTCGTCCATGACAGCGGTGACGGCGGCGTCCATATCGGCAAAGTAGTGGTAGAACAATGAACGCGTGCAGCCGGCTCGCTTGGTCACAGCCGATACCGATAGGTGGGACACGCCCAGCTCGGAGCTTACGGTGCGCACGGCATCGAGAATCTCGCGACGGCGTTCGTCCCCCGTCAAGCGCTTTGCCGCGCTATCGGATGCGGGGACGGCATCGACCACAGAGGTACCTGCTGCGTTGTTGCCCATGTTTTGCCGCCTTTCATCCTCTTTTGCCTGACCGTTCGCCTAACAGTCTTGAATATTGTTGACGGTTCGTCAATACTATTTTTGACACAATGTCAACAATGGCGGGTGAACGGCATGGGGGCATGCCCGGCCTGCAAAAAAAGAGGGGCGCTGCGGCCTCGTCGGGCTGCGGCAAGAGAAGGGACAACCATGATTCTCAACGGACCGGGGATTAGTTACACCGAGCCCGATATCGGCGCGGAGTTTGTGCCGCCGCTGCCGGAGCATCCGCGCGAGGCAATCGTCAAGCTGTGCGAGCACTGCACCAACCGTCTGCTGCATCGCGACGAGCTGCTGGGCTACGAGTACTGGTCGTTTGCCGAGGCCGCAACCGACGAGCAGGCCGAAGTGCTCTGCAAGATGAAGATGTGTCGTCCCTATACGCTGCCCGAGATGGTCAAGCTCACCGGCATGCCCGAGGCCGATATCGAGAAGATGCTCGACGACATGAGCTACACGGGTCTGCTCGAGTACAACTGGGAAAACCCCGAGCGCGCCAAGCAGTGGGTGCTGCCCATGCTGGTGCCGGGTTCCGCCGAGTTCCTCAACATGCGCGTGAGCCAGCTCGAGGAGCATCCGGTCTATGCCAAGTTCTTTGAGCAGGCGTCCAAGGGACCGCTGTCCAAGGCCACGCCGATGGTGCCGCCCGGAGGCGCCGGTATCGGCATGCATGTCATTCCGGTCGAGAAGGCTATCGACGCCGCGAGCACCTCGGTGCCGATCGAGCATATCGAGCATTGGCTCGACAAATACGATGGCAAATATGCCGCTAGCACCTGCAGCTGCCGCGCGAGCCGTCGCGTGATGGGTGAGGGCTGCGCCGACGACCCGGCCGATTGGTGCATCGCCGTGGGCGATATGGCCGACTACGTGGTTGAGACCGATCGTGGCCATTACGTGACCCGCGACGAGGTTTACGACATCCTGCGCCAGGCCGAGGACAACGGCTTTGTGCACCAGATCACCAATATCGACGGCGAGAACAAGATCTTCGCTATCTGCAACTGCAACGTCAACGTGTGTTATGCCCTGCGCACCTCTCAGCTGTTCAACACGCCCAACCTGTCGCGCTCGGCCTATGTCGCCAAGGTCGAGAAGGACAAGTGCGTTGCCTGCGGTCGCTGCGTTGAGGTGTGCCCGGCCGGCGCCGCCAAGCTCGGCCAGAAGCTCTGCAGCAAAAAGGCCGGCGGACAGGTGCCCGAGTATCCGCGCCAGGAGCTGCCCGACGCCACCAAATGGGATCACACCAAGTGGTCGCCCAACTACCGCAACGACAACCGCATCGAGACGCATGAGTCCGGCACCGCTCCCTGCAAGACGGCCTGCCCCGCGCACGTTGCCGTTCAGGGCTATTTGAAGCTCGCGGCTCAGGGTCGCTATGACGAGGCCCTAGCACTCATCAAGCGCGAGAACCCGCTGCCCGCTATCTGCGGCCGTGTGTGCAACCGCCGCTGTGAGGATGCCTGCACCCGCGGCCGTGTGGACGCCGCCGTGGCCATCGACGAGGTCAAGAAGTTCATCGCCCAGCGCGATCTGGATGCCGCGACCCGCTACGTCCCGCCCGTGGTGACCCCGACGCGTGCCGGCGGCTTCGACCAGAAGATCGCCATCATCGGTGCCGGTCCGGCCGGCCTGTCCTGCGCTTTCTACCTGGCCGAGAAGGGCTACAAACCTGTCGTGTTCGAGAAGAATGAGTGCCCGGGCGGCATGCTCACCTACGGCATTCCCAGCTTTAAGCTGCAGAAGGATGTTATCGAGGCCGAGGTCGAGATCATTCGCCTGATGGGTGCCGAGTTCCGCTATGGCGTGGAAGTCGGTCGCGACGTGACGCTCGACGAGCTGCGCGCACAGGGCTTTAAGGCCTTCTACGTTGCCATTGGCTGCCAGGGCGGCCGCCTCGCCGGTATTCCGGGTGAGGATGCCGAGGACGTGGCCGTGGCCGTCGACTTTTTGCGCGAGGTCAACAGTGGCAAGATCGACGCGCTGCCCGGCCGCACCATCGTGGTGGGCGGCGGCAACGTGGCTATCGACGTCGCGCGCAACGCCTGCCGTCTGGGCTCCGAGCACGTTGAGGTGTTCTGCCTGGAGAGCGAGGCCCAGATGCCCGCCAGCGAGGAGGAGCGTCGCGAGGCCGTTGAGGACGGCGCCCACATCAGCTGCGGCTGGGGTCCCAAGGAGGTTCACCTGGACGAGACCGGTCGTGTGTGCGGTATCACCTTCAAGCGCTGCACGCGTGTCTTTGACGACGAGGGCCGTTTTGCGCCCGAGTACGACGAGAACGATCTGCGCCGTGTCGATGCCGACCGTGTCGTCATGTCGATTGGCCAGTCCATTGTGTGGGGCGACTTGCTAGCTGGCTCCAAGGTGGAGCTCGGCCGCGGCCAGGGTGCCCTTGCCGATCCTCAGACCTATCAGACCGCCGAGCCCGACATCTTTGTAGGCGGCGACGTCTACACCGGTCCGAGCTTTGCCATCGACGCCATTGCCGCCGGTCACGAGGCCGCCGTGTCCATCCATCGCTTTGTGCAGCCAGGCTCCACGCTCACCATCGGCCGCAACCAGCGCCACTACACCGCGCTCGACCGCGACGATGTCGTGATCGAGAGCTACGACAACGCGAGCCGCGAGGTTGCCCACGTGGACCGCGAGCGCGAGAAGGCCGCGCCGTTTAGCGAGTACGTTGAGACCTTTACCGAGGAGCAGGTGCGCGCCGAGACCGCCCGCTGCCTGGGCTGCGGTGCCTCGATCGTCGATCCCAACAAGTGCATCGGCTGCGGCCTGTGCACCACCAAGTGCGCGTTCGACGCCATCCATCTGGATCGCGACCGCCCCGAGTGCTCCACGATGGTCAAATACGAGCAAAAGCTCCCAAGCCTCGGCAAGTATGCGCTTAAGCGTGCTATCAAGATCAAATTTGGTCGCAAGTAAGTAGCCATAACGGGAACGGCGGAAGGAATTAAAAGTGCACGAGCTCGGAATCGTCTATCACATCATTCGCGATGTCGAGAACGTGGCGCGCGCCAATGGCGTGCGTCGCGTTTCGAGCGTCACGCTGCTGCTGGGCGAGGTCTCGGGCGTCGTTCCCGACTTGCTGCTCGACGCTTGGCGCTGGGCGGCAGATAAAAAGCCTATCACGCTGGGCGCGGAGCTTATTGTGGAGCCCGTCGAGGCCGTGACGCATTGCGCGGCATGCGGTCGCGACTACGCGACGGTCGAGCACGGCAAGACCTGCCCCCATTGCGGTAGCGGCGAAACATACCTGCTGCAGGGCCAGGAGGTCATGATCAAGCAGATCGAGACCCCCGACGAGGAACCGGCAGACGCTGCCCCCGACGGCCCTTCCGACGTCCTCGACGCCGTCGATGCCGCTCACCCCCTCCACATCGTCTAACCCCTAGTCGTTGGGGACGTCACCAACGACTACTTGCGCTAGAACATAAGTCACGAAAATAGTCAAGTCATGTCTGTTTAAACAAAATAGCAGTAGTACAAGTACATTCGCACTTGCTAAAAATCGTTATTAATGAACAGCCTGCTTGTATCTGTAAAGTACATGGCTTGATGAGTGACGCCTTGGCGTGTAATGAGTCAAAAAGCAGCAACGTAATCAATTTGTAACAAACTTAGACGTTTAAACAAATAATGCAACCTTTTACGAATTTAGCTATAATTCCACAAACCAAACAGGTATACTTCCTTCATGTCATGTAGGAAATACGTAGACAAAAAGGAGGTTATGTGATGGTAAGTATTGTTCTTGCTAGCCACGGGGACTTGGCAGCTGGAATCAAGCAGACGGGCTCGATGGTCTTTGGCGATCAGCCGTCTGTTGCCGTGGTCTCGCTCGAGCCGAGCATGGGCCCCGACGACTTCCGTGCTAAGGTCGAGGAAGCAATCGCTTCCTTCGAGGACCAGGAGCAGGTGCTCTTCCTCGTTGATCTGTGGGGCGGCACGCCGTTCAACCAGATCAGCGGGCTCATCGAGGGCCATGATTCCTGGGCTATCGTCACCGGTGTCAACCTGCCTATGCTCATCGAGGCATATTCGCAGCGCTTTGATGCAAAGAACACTGCACATGCGATCGCAAAACATCTCGTGACTGAGGCTAAGGCTGGCGTGCGCGTCAAGCCCGAGTCTCTGGAGCCCGAGGAGAAGAAGCCGGCTGCGGCCGCCGCTGCTCCTGCAGGCGCCATCCCTCCGGGAACGGTCATCGGCGACGGGCACATCAAGATTGCCCACGTCCGTATCGACACCCGTCTGCTGCATGGTCAGGTGGCCACCACGTGGACCAAGCAGATCAACCCCAACCGCATCATCGTGGTTTCCGACGGCGTTGCTCACGACGAGCTCCGCAAGACCATGATCGAGCAGGCTGCCCCTCCGGGAGTCCATGCCAACGTCGTGCCTATCAAGAAGATGGCCGAGGTCGTCAAGGACACGCGTTTTGGTGACACCAAGGCCATGCTGCTCTTCGAGAACCCGCAGGATCTGCTCAAGGCCATCGAGGCCGGCGTCGACATCAAGGAAGTCAACATCGGTTCCATGGCTCACTCCAAGGGCAAGGTCGTCGTCACCAACGCCGTCGCTATGGGCGATGACGACGTTAAGACCCTCGAGGCCCTCAAGGCCAAGGGCGTCAAGTTCGAGGTCCGCAAGGTTCCTTCGGATGCCTCCGAGGATCTCGACGCCATGTTGAAGAAAGCTAAGGCCGAACTGGCCGCTCAAGCATAGTAAAGGAGGGTCCGATACATGTCTGCAATCACTATTCTGCTTGTTGCGATTGTCGCGTTGCTTGCCGGTATGGAAGGCATTCTGGATGAGTTCCAGTTCCATCAGCCGCTCGTGGCATGCACGCTTATCGGTCTCGTAACCGGTCACCTTCAGGAGGGCATCCTCCTGGGCGGTTCGCTCCAGATGATGGCCCTTGGCTGGGCTAACGTCGGCGCCGCCGTCGCGCCTGACGCCGCTCTGGCCTCGGTCGCTTCTTCGATCATCATGGTGCTCGCCCTCAACGGCGGCGCCACTGATTCGGCCAAGGCCGTTACCGCGGCCATCGCCGTCGCCGTCCCGCTGTCGGTCGCTGGTCTGTTCCTGACCATGATCTGCCGTACCATTGCTACCGCTATCGCTCACGCCATGGACGGTTGCGCCGAGAAGGGCGACTTCTCCGGCATCGAGCGCTGGCAGTACGCTGCCATCCTCATGCAGGGCCTTCGTATCGCCATCCCGGCAGTACTTCTGTGCGTTATCCCGGCCGAGGCTGTTACCAACGCGCTTAACGCTATGCCCGACTGGCTGTCCGGCGGCATGGCCGTCGGCGGCGGCATGGTCGCTTCCGTCGGTTACGCCATGGTCATCAACATGATGGCCACCAAGGAGACCTGGCCGTTCTTCATCCTCGGCTTTGTCCTTGCTGCCATCCCTCAGCTCACGCTGATCGCCCTTGGCCTCATCGGCATCTCCCTTGCCCTCATCTACCTTGGCCTTAAGGATCTGGCCAAGCAGGGTGGCGGCACGGGCGGTGGCTCCGGCGACCCGCTCGGCGACATTCTGAACGATTACGAGTAGGAGGGGAGTGATACATATGGCAGAGAACAAGATTCAGCTCACCAAGGCTGACCGTAAGAAGGTTTGCTTCCGTCATCAGTTCCTTCAGGGCTCGTGGAACTACGAGCGTATGCAGAACGGCGGCTGGTGCTTCGCAATGATCCCTGCGATCAAGAAGCTCTACACCAGCAAGGATGACCAGATTGCCGCGCTTAAGCGCCACCTGGAGTTCTATAACACCCACCCCTATGTTTCCGCCCCCGTCATTGGCGTTACCCTCGCCCTCGAGGAGGAGCGCGCCAACGGTGCTCCGATCGATGACGTCGCCATCCAGGGCGTCAAGGTCGGTATGATGGGTCCGCTCGCCGGCGTCGGTGACCCCGTCTTCTGGTTCACCCTTCGCCCGATTCTGGGCGCTCTGGGCGCTTCCCTGGCCATGTCCGGCAGCATCGTCGGTCCGTTGCTGTTCTTCTTCGCGTGGAACATCATCCGTTACGCTTTCCTGTGGTACACACAGGAGTTTGGCTACAAGGTCGGCTCCTCTATCGCCAAGGACCTCTCCGGCGGTCTGATGGGCAAGGTCACCGAGGGCGCTTCCATCCTGGGTATGTTCATCATCGGCGCCCTGGTCGAGCGCTGGGTGTCCATTTCCTTCACCCCGATCGTCTCCACGGTCAAGCAGTCTGCTGGCGCCTTTATCGACTGGGCTAGCCTGCCTTCCGGTTCCGAGGGTATCAAGGAAGCGCTGACGATGTACAACTCCGTCGGTGCTACCGCCCTTGATCAGATGAAGGTCACCACGCTCCAGGGTAACCTCGATCAGCTCATCCCCGGCCTTGCCGCCGTGTGCCTGACCCTGCTGGTCTGCAAGCTCCTCAAGAAGAAGGTTAGCCCGATCGTCATCATCCTGGCTCTCTTCGCCGTCGGCATCATCGGTCGCTTCTGCGGCTTCATGTAAGCACGCTTCGGCTTAAGACCGAGAGTTGCTAGGTAAGGGCTTTTGAGCCATTGAAACGGACCGCACCCGGTGGGTACACTGGATGCGGTCCGATTGTTTTTATTGGAGGGCGAGGCGCGTATGGCGCAATCTCAGAACAGCAAGGTCGATCTGGCAACGCCGGCAACCTGCCTGATGGGGCTTACCAGCCACGGTAACGTGATGGTGGGCAATAAGGCGTTCGAGTACTATAACGAGCGCAATCCCGAGGATTATATTCAAATCCCGTGGGACGAGGTCGACTATATTGCCGCCGAGGTTTTGCGCGGCACCAAGAAGATTACGCGTTTTGCCATCTTCACCAAGGACAACGGTCACTTTACGTTTTCGACGCGCGACGACAAAGAGACGCTTCGCGCGGTCCGCAAGTACGTCGACGAGAATAAGCTCGTGCGTTCGCCCGACTTTATCGATGTGACGGCCAAGGGCGCCAAGAGCATCCCCTCCGTCATCAAAGGCCTCTTCCACAAAGGCAACTAGCTCCTCATAAGTTGCGGTGAAATAGTTTCTAAATACGGCTTTAGATGCTTCAGACAGGAACTATTCCACCGCAACTTCGAAGTCTAGTCATGCGACGTATGGCGATGCAGTAAATCTGCTACACTAGTACAACATGCCTCCGTAGCTCAGGGGATAGAGCACCGCTCTCCTAAAGCGGGTGTCGACGGTTCGAATCCGCCCGGGGGCACCAGAGAATATGACGGCGTCGCGATAGCGGCGCCGTTTCTGGTTTGTGGGGACCGCCGGCGGATTCGGACCGTCGACACCCGCGTCGCCAATTTCCCCGCGGGGGGAGTTTTCGAATTCGCCCGGGGGCACCAGAGGAATATCGAGCCCGGTACCACCACGGTGCCGGGCTCTTTTGGTGTTAGAGCTGCGCCTTTCCATGCTAGCGGGTCGCATCAAAAGCAAAGCGCCCGCTTGCCGGGGGAGCAAGCGGGCGCTTCTGAGCGAATATGTTTGCGGCGTTCGCTGCGCAGATAATAAGCAGCCGACTAGTTGCTTGTACCGGCGTCGTCGCCTGAATCAGTACCAGAGCCAGAAACCGAAACCGTCAGCGTGATCGTGCTGTCGGTGGACTGCTTGCCAGTGGGGGAGACGCCCGTCACGGTGGCGTTTTCGTTGCCACTCACGGGATTGCCGTTCTGATCGCAGAATGCGATGTTGTAGAACCCGGCGTTGTTGAGCGCGGTGACGGCGGCGGAGATGCTCTTGCCGTACAGGTTGCCCGGAACGCTGGCCTTGCCAGACTTCTTGGCGATGACGACGGTGATCGTGGCGCCGGGCTTCTGCTTGCCGCTGGGGTTCCAGCTAATGACGGTGCCCTCGGTGACGGAATCGTTCTCCTGGTAGCTCACGTTGACGCCAAAACCGGCCATGTCGAGAGCGTTGCGTGCCTGGGCCTCGGTCATGTCGGTCAGATCGGGGACGGAGGTGGTGTCAGGACCGCTGGAGACCTTATACGAGATGGTCGTGCCCTTCTCGACTTCCTTGCCGGCATCAGTGCCCTGCTCAAAGACCTGGCCTTCGTCGGCCTCGTTGGCCTCCTCGGTTGCGTTGCCCTTCAGGCCCACGCTTGCCAGCGCGGCCTCGGCCTGGTCCTTGGTCAGGCCAACGAGCTGCGGAACCTCAACTTTCTCGGAGGGCTTGGGGCCCTTGGAGATCACCAGGTTCACCTTGGTGCCCTTGGGCTTCTTAGTGTTGCCGTTGGGGGTCTGCTCGGCAACCTTGCCCTCGTCGACATCGTCGTTATAGCTCTGGTCGACAGTTCCGACCTCAAGGCCGGCCTCCTTGATCAGCTCGATAGCGGTCTGCTGGTCCTTGTTAAGCACATCGGGCACCGTAACCTGCTCGCCCCCAAAGAGCCCGGTGGCGAAGGCCACCACAACGCCAACCACGGCGATTGCGGCGACTACGGCGGCGATAATCTTGTTCTTGTTGGACTTGGGCTGATCGACCTCGTAGGAACCGGTGGAACCCGAGACGGCGCTGCGGGGGTTGGTCTGTCCGCTTACGCCCGATGCGGGGCGAACCATAGCGCGCGTGGAGTCAGACAGCTCACGGGTCTTGGTGGCGCCCAGGTCGCCCGCGGCACCGATGATGCGCGTGGGCTCGGAGACGTTGACGGCGCGGCCGGACAGGTAGTTGTTGAGCACCTGGCGCAGCTCGTCTGCCGTCTGGAAGCGGTTCGACGGGTCCTTTTCCATGCACTTGAGGATGATGCGCTCCAGATCGGCGTCGACGCCGGAGTTGATCTGGCTCGGCGGTACCGGCAGTTCGTTTACCTGCTTGAGCGCAACCGAGATGGCGTCGTCACCGTCAAAGGGGACGCGACCGGTGGCGCACTCGTACATCACGACGCCCAGGGAGTAGATATCCGAAGTGGGACCGAGGTCCTGGCCGCGCGTTTGCTCGGGGCTTACGTAGTGGGCGGTGCCCAGTACATTGTTGTCCTGCGTGAGGTGGCTGTTCTTTGCGCGCGCGATGCCAAAGTCCATGACCTTGATGTTGCCGTCGGGCAGCACCATGATGTTTTGCGGCTTAATGTCGCGGTGGATGATCTCGTGCTTGTGGGCGACCGAAAGCGCGGAGCTGATCTGCGAGCCGATCTGCGCGACCTTCTTTGGATCGAGGGCGCCGTGGCTCTTGATGCCGCTCTTAAGGTCGGTACCGCGCAGGTACTCCATGACGATGTAGTAGGTATCGCCATCCTTGCCCCAATCGTAGACGCCCACGATATAGGGGGAGGAGAGACCTGCTGCTGCCTGGGCCTCCTGCTTAAAGCGGGCGGCGAAGGTGGCGTCGCCGGCATACTGCGGCAGCATGATCTTGACGGCAACCGTGCGGTCGAGGACCTGATCTTGCGCACGGAAGACGGTCGCCATGCCGCCCGTTCCCACCTTATCCTTGAGGAGGTATCTTCCCCCGAGGACCCTCTGTTCCATTCCTGCTCCTAACTAACTTATTCGCTCAACGATGTGTGTAGTACCAAATCTATGGTCGCTGGGACCGCGTGGCGCCTTGCCGCTAGCTCATCGGCCGTGGCGCGCCCCAAGTATCCGCTTCGATCACAGGCATCACGCTCCTTGGGCGGCAAGTGCCGCGGTCAGGACGATGCCGGCGATCTTGGCTGCCTTGACGTCGTGTTTGTCGTAATCCTCCAAGGCCACCGAGATGGCGACCGTGGGTGAATCGTAAGGTGCGAAGCCGACGAACATCGAGTTGACGTTGGTGCCGCCGGTCTCGGCCGATCCAGTCTTGGCGGCGACCTTGACGCCCGGAATCTGGGCATCGGTGCCGGTGCCGGACTGGACAACCGCGAGCATGGCCTGCTTGACCTGATCGGCCGTGGTGGCGCTGACGGCCTGGCCGAGCGAGCGGGATTGCGTGGTCTTGACCACGGTTCCGTCGGGGGCGAGCACCTGGGCCACGAAGAACGGGTCCATGACCACGCCGCTGTTGGCGATGGCCGCTGCTATCACGCAGTTTTGCATGACGGTGGTCTGCGGACCTGGCGTGTGGTCCATGCCGACAGGCTGGCCGGCGCCTGCCCAGGCGGTCTCCCACTCGGTCATGAGCGAGGGGTCGGCCATGATGGAGGCCGCGGTGGTCAGGTCCTGACCGAGCTTTTGGCCGTAACCAAAGGCGTTGGCAAACTGGACGAGCGAGCTGGCGCCGATCTCGTTGGCCACCTGGCCAAAGACGACGTTGGACGACACGGCAAAGGCCTGTTGCAGGCTGATGGTACCGTAGCTCTCGTTGGCGTAATTGGTGACCGGCGCGTTGCCGATATCCATGGAGCCGGGCGCCTGGTACGTGCTGGTAAGGCTGGCGGTGCCGGTTTCGAGCGCCGCGGAGAGTGTGACGACCTTAAAGGTCGAGCCCGGGGTATAGAGAGCGTCCATGGCGCGGTCGTACATGGAGCCGTCCTCGCCACCGCCCGACTGCATCAGGGCATCGATGTTGGTGTTGTCATAGGTGGGCGAGCTTGCGCATGCGAGGACCGCGCCGGTGCGCGGATCCATAACCACCACGGCACCCTTAAAGCCCTTGAGTGCCTGCTCGGCAGCCGTCTGGATGCGCGAGTCGATGGTGAGCTTGGCGGTGTTGCCCGGTTGGTTTTGGCCCGCGAGCGACGCGAGGGCGTTGTCCCAGCTGGAGTAATCCTTGGAGCCGGTGAGCGTTTCGTTCATGACGCTCTCGACACCAGCGGTGCCGTACTGCTGGCTTACATAGCCCACCACGTGAGCGGCCATGTTTCCGTTGGGGTAGGAGCGGGCGTAGGTGCCGTCTTCCTGTTGCAGCGACTCGGCCAGCGTCACGCCGTCGGACGTGATGATGGAGCCGCGCTGGATGTACTTGGAGCGGGCGATGGTGTGGTTGTTGGTCGGCATGTCCTGATAGTCCTTGGCCTTGATGACCTGGACATAGGTGAGGTTGCCGATAAGGATGGCGAATAGTGCCGTAAAGGCGAGCACGGCGCGGGTCAGTCGATTGGCGAGCGCCACGCGGCCGAGCACACCGGATTCGGGCGTGTCGAGCAGGCGACGACGCATGCGCGAGCCGGCGGAGTGGCTGCCGCGGGCATACGAAGACGAAGTGGCGAAGCGCGTGCCGGCCGGGGAGGACGCCGAGGCGACCTGGTCGTCGGTGATGGCGGCCATGGTGCCGGTGCCGGTGAGCTCGGCCTCGCGACCGGTTGCCTCGTCACCGGCGCGCAGCAGCAGCGCGACGATGATAAAGCTTGCCAGCAGCGAGGAGCCACCCTGGCTCATAAAGGGCAGGGTGACGCCGGTCAGCGGGATCAGGCGGGTAACGCCGCCAACGATCAAGAACGCTTGGAAGCTGATAGCGGCCGTAAGACCGGTGGCGCTAAAGGCGGCAAGGTCGGACTTGGCACGGGCTGCCGTGGTCAGGCCACGTACGGCAAAGAGCATAAACAGGATAAGAACGGCGCCACCGCCCAAAAGGCCCATCTCCTCGCCGATAGCCGAGAAGATAAAGTCGGACTCGACGACGGGGATGTTGTTGGCCATGCCGTTGCCAATGCCGACGCCAACAAGGCCGCCGTCGGCCAGCGAGAAGAGGGACTGGACAATCTGGTAGCCCTGGCCCTGTGCATCCTTAAAGGGATCGGCCCAGATCTGGAAACGAACCTGGACGTGCGACAGGAACTTGTAAGCGCCCACGGCCCCCACGGCCAAGAGCACAAGGCCGATGATGACATACGAGAAGCGACCCGTGGCAACGTAGAGCATCAGCAAGAAGATGGTGTAGAACAGCAAGGCCGAGCCCAGGTCACGTTCGAAGACAACGACGAGCAGGCATACGCCCCAGACTGCGAACAGCGGCAGCAGCAGGCGCAGACGCGGAATCTTAAGACCCAAGATCTTGCGGTTGGAGATAGAGAGCAGTTCGCGGTTCTCGGCCAGGTAACCGGCTAGGAACAGCACGATAAAGACCTTGGCGAACTCGCCGGGCTGAATGGTAAAGCCGGCGATGCGAATCCACAGTTTAGAGCCCGAGATCGTGGTGCCGATAAAGATGGGCAGCATCAGCAAGATGATGCCGATGATGCCAAAGGTGTACTTGTAGCGCATGACCACGTCGAGGTTTTTGACCAGCGCAAGCGTCCCCACCATCAACGCCACCGAGATAAACAGGATGACGAGCTGCGAGATGGCGAGCGTGGGCGCCAAGCGCGTCACAAACGTGATGCCAATGCCCGAAAGAACAAAGACGATGGGCAGGATGGCCGGGTCGGCGCCGGGTGCCAGAATGCGCACGGCGATATGCGCCGCGGCGAAGGCGGCAAAGAGACCGATCGGAACGGCAAGTGTCTCAAACGAGATGGCGGCGCCTGCGGTGAGCACGTACATCGCATACAGCAGGATGACGGGGAACGCCGAGGCGATGAGTAAGAGCAGTTCGGTATTACGGCGACTCATAAGCGGCACTCCCTTTCTAATTCTTATCGGAGGCTTCGGCCTCGGCGGACTGTTCGGCGGTATTCTCGGAATCCGATTCGGAGGTCGAACCCTGGTCGGTGTTATTGCGGATCGTTTGCGCGTCGATCACCTGACGGGTCTGCTCCTCGTCGATCTGATGGCGGTACTTGGAGATGGTGTCCTGTGCGTCGTCGATGCTCGTCTGCTGAATACCTGCCTTAAGGCGATTTTGTGTGTCTTCGGGCAGGTCGGACAGTTTGATGGTGGTCGTGCTGTCGAGCCAGTGCAGCTTAAGGCCGAGCGGCTTGCCGGGAATGCCCCGGTAGACCGCGACGGTGTCCTTGTAGGTGCCCAGGTAGTACGAGCCGGTGATGCCTGCGTAGGCCCAGATGGCTGCCGCCAGCACAAAAGCGATGCCCAGTACGGTGGCAATGGTGATGTTGCGGCGGCGGACGCGCTTTGCCTCGCGCATGACGCCATCGTCGACCAGGTCAACGACAAGCACGGTGACGTTGTCATGCCCGCCGGCGACCAGTGCCGCGTCAACAAGGTTGTCGACGCAAATCTGCGCGGTCGAGGACTGCGTGGCGATGTTTTCGATATCGCTATCGGGAATCATGCTCGAAAGACCGTCCGAGCACAGGATCAGGCGGTCGCCTTCCTCGATATGCAGGGTAAAGTGGTCGGCATACATTGCGGGATCCGAGCCCAGCGCGCGGGTGATGACCGAGCGGTTGGGGTGGACGCGAGCCTCGTCTGCCGTAATCTCGCCGGCGTCCACGAGCTCCTCCACATAGGAGTGGTCGCGGGTCACGCGGATGAGCGTGCCCTCGTGGAGCAGATAGGCGCGCGAGTCGCCCACGTGGGCGATAGCGAGCATGTCGTTTTCGATATAGGCGCAGGTTGCCGTGCAGCCCATGCCAGGCTTGCCAAGCCCGTTGAGCGCAGCCTCGATGACCGCGGCGTTTGCAGCTTCGACGGCGGCCGCCAGTCGTGCGGCGTCGGCTGCCTGCGGCGCTGTCTTGGCAATGGTCTCGACGGCGATGGAGGAGGCTACCTCACCGGCGGCGTGGCCGCCCATGCCGTCGCATACGCAAAAGAGCGGCGATTGCACCAGATAGGAGTCTTCGTTATGCGGGCGCACACAGCCAACATCGGAGCGGGCGCCCCACATGAGCTGCGTGGTCGTGCCGGCGTCGTAGGTCGAGTCAGTCTCGACGCGCTCGTCGGTCAGCGGCTCAAAACTCATGGTCGAGCCGGGGTCCTTAAGCTTGGCCTCCACGGCGGCAACGTCAATCTCGGCCGTATCGCCGGGCGAGACGGTGTCGGCATCGTTGCTCGGGTCGTTGACGTTGGGCGTGGCGGGCTCTTCGGTTGTACGGTCGACAGGCTCGTCGTCTTGCGGGGCGACGGCTGCAGACTCGGGCGTCGCGAAGTGCGCGGGCGCGGGCGTGCCGTGGGATTGGGAGACATCCTCCGTCGTTGCTGCGGGTACGTCTTCGGTTACAGACTGCATGGCTTCGGGCGCCGCCGCGGGTTCCGGTGCAGATGCGGACTCGGGTGCTGCGGCGGGTGCCGGCGCTACGGGAAACACCGGTGCCGCGGGCTCGGGAGCCGCAAATACCGCGGAGCTCTCGGTAATCGCCGTGGCGACGGGTTCGGCAAAGTGAGCCGGCGCGGGCATGTCTTGCGGGACCGCGGGCTGCTCGGTAGCGGCGTGCACGCCGATGGGGGTGTTACCGCCGTCAGCGTTGTCCTCGGTATCCTCGTCGTCGGTCAGCGTCGGATATTCTTGCGTTACATGCGAAAGAGGCAGGGAGAACACAGTGTCCTCGGGCTCCACGGGCGCATGGCCCGCCGGGGCGGCATGAACCGGCGCGGTCGCGGGGGCGGCCGACGTCTCTGGCATGGTTGCGGACTTGTTCTCCTCGTCGATCATCGACGGTTCACCTTCATGACCACGTCGCCAATCTGGACTTCGTCGCCCTCGCGCAGCGTTGCGGGTTCCACCAGCTGGCGGCCGTTGACGAGCGTGCCGTTAAGCGAGTTGAGGTCCTCGATAATAAGTGCCGGACCCTGCAGCGAAAAACGCGCATGCGAGGCCGAGACAAACGGTTCGTTGATGCAGATGTCCGACGACGGCGAACGGCCGACGATGACGGGGCCGAGCATATCCACGTGGATGCCGCGGATGCCGCGCGGGCCCTTGTCCACATCGATCGTCCAGATGGCCGAGTCGCGGCGCTGGCCGCGGACGAGCCCCACGCCGGTCTTCATGACGGCAAACAGGAAGATATAAAGCAGGACGACCAGGACGATGCGGCCTGCAAACAGGACGATATCGATGTTCATAAGCGACTATCCCCTAAATTCGAACGTGCTCAGGCCAAACGTCAGCAGGTCGCCGTTGCGCAGCGGGCAGCGCGTGATGCGACGGTTGTTGACGAGCGTGCCGTTGGTGGAGTTGAGGTCCTCGATCGACCAGTCCGAGCCGGTAAAGGTGAGCTGGGCATGACGGCGCGACACGTTGGGGTCGCGCAGGGCGATGTCGGAAACCGAGCGCTCGCGACCGATGGTCACCTGTGCGGAGGTGATGGCGTGGCTCTCACCGCTTACAACGTCGACGAGCTGGGCGAGCGGACGCTGCGGGGCGCGAGAGCTTGCCATGTTGGAGGCGATGCTGGCTGCGGCGCCAAGGCCAGCGGCGGCGCCGGTCGCGGCGGCTCCGCCCATGCCGGCAAGCGCGTCGCGCGAGACGGTTTGGGGCACGGGGATGGGTGCGGCGGCGGGATCGGGCATATTGGGCGCAAAGGGGTCGGCCACGGCAAGCGGGTCGGGAGTGGCAGCACGAGGTGCCGGCTGCTGCTGCGGCATAGCAGCGGGGTGTTGCTGCGGGGCGGCAAACTGCTGCTGGCCGGCGCGCGGGGCGCTGGCGGCACGGCTCGCGGCTGAGTTGTTCTGGCCCAGGCCGTTTTGGTAGGCGCGCTCTTCCTCGTACAGGCGACCGAGCGTGGGGGCATCGACGTTCTCGGCAAAGACCGAGAACTTGCCGCCGCGCAGCTGCGGGTCGATCATAAAGCGAACGAGGGGCTCGCCGACAAAGACGTAGCGGCGCTTTTCGGCCTGCGCTTTCACAAACTCGCGGACCTCGCGCGAAAGCTCGGGATAGAACGGGGCGAGCATGGGATCGTCGTCGGCGGCAATCAGGATGGTATAGAGCGCCGGCGCGGTGTTGACGCCGTTGATCACCAGAGTCTGATCCTCCATGTCGCGAGCGGCCTGCTTGGCAAGCTTCTTAAAGGAGAACGGGGCACGGGTGGCACCGAAGATGCCGGCCACGTGGTCCTCGAAGATGTTCAGGAAGTTCACGAAAGATCACTCTCCGTATAGGTTCTTTGGTATCCGAGCAAATAAAGGCATATCCCGACGATTATAGAGGATAGGATTCCCGTAACCGCCGCCTTGGCGACGACCGGGCCCGCAAGGCTGGCAATTTCCATATGGTGTGCAAGACAAAACGATACGGCCGAGCCGATGCCGGCGACGGCAATTGCGACGATGGCGGCAAGGTTCGATCCCTGCTCGGCGCGCTTGGCATGAGCATTGAGCAGCAGCGATGTTGCCGCGGCTATTGCTGCAACCAGCACGATTGCAGCGAGAAGGAGCGCGTCTCCCAGCGCTGCGACGACATTGCTAAGCCCCAGTACGCCTCCCGCAGAGAGAGCCGCTGCGGCAAGGCGGGCAAAGAGTGCGCCCATGCCCGTGGCCGCCGCTGCGCTTGCCGGGCCGAGCCAAAACGCCGCGATGCTCGTGGCGGCTCCGGCGGCAAGGAGGGCGTCGCCGGTTAGGCAACCCAGCGCAAGCGCGCAGGTGAGCGTCGCGCTCGCAGCCGCCTCGGTGCGTCCCCAAGCAATCCACCAACCGGACATGGCAGCGGCAAAAATGACCGCGACCGGCAGCATCGACAGGATGCCCTGCGCCTGCATGGTGGCGTTGGCCATGAGCACCAAAAAGCCCACGGCCGAGATGGCCGAGCCAATCTGCGGGGCCAAGCCTGCCGCCGCGCCAATGGCGACGGCCGCCACGACCAGCCCGGGAAGCGTCGCGACGCCGGCTGTCTGCATAAGCAAAAAGCTGAAGGCTCCGCATGAGAGCGCCGAGATGCCGCGCATGGTGTAATTGCGTGCGCGGCCCCAGCGCGTGCCCGCCCAGCCAAGTGCGGGGTCGACCTCGACGGTGTCATCCTCGTAGCTCGATGGCTCGATATCATCTGCCGCGCACTCGTCATTCGAAAGCTCGCCTACCATCTGCTCCAAGCTGCGACGGCCTTCGCGCACGCTCCCCAAGCCGGCAAGGAGTCGGTCGCAGAATGCCTCGATGCTATCGGGGCGGTCTTGCGGCATGGGGGAGAGAGCGCTCATGAGCGCCGCCTCGGCCCCCGGGGGAAAGTGAGGGATCAGTTCGCTGGGATAGGTGGCGCCGCCGATGATGCGGTCGAGCGAGTCGGCAGGCGTGGCCGCCATAAAGGGGGCACTGCCGCACAGGCCCTCGTAGATCACGCAGGCAAGGGCAAAGACATCGGCACGTTCGTCGACCGTGCCGGTCTCGATATCGAGCTGCTCGGGCGGCATGTAGCCGATGGTGCCGCCGCGCGATCCGCCAAAGCCGCCGGCGGACGACAGCCGCGCCATGCCAAAGTCGGTGATCTTTACATTGCCCGAATGGTCGATAAGCACATTGGCGGGCTTTATGTCCAGATGAAGCACGCCGTTTGCATGGGCAAAGGTGAGTGCCTGACCCAGCGCGTCGGCAATGGCCGCGGCCTCGTCAAAGGTGAGCGAGTGGCCGTCCACGCGATGCAAAAACTCGGCCAACGACATACCGTCGACATGCTCCATGACCAGGTAGGCATAGGCGGTGTCGTGCGTAAAGTCGATAACCTGCACGATATTGGGATGTTGAAGCATGGCGGCGGTATGCGCCTCGCGCAGCACGTCCATGATGTCGCTGGCGGGCATGCCGGCGCCGTTGATAAGGGGGATGCGCTTAATGGCCACGCGACGGCGCAGATGCGTGTCGCGGCAAATCTCGATGGAGCCAAAACCGCCGGTCGCAAGCGTCTCGAGCGGCTGGTACCGCTTGAGCAGCTCGCGAGAGCTAGTGCCCTCCAAGGGAACGTCCGGCGAGAACCGGGCGGTATGTTGCGAGAAAAGCGGCATGGCCAACCCTCGTGCGTTTAAAGTTCGTTTGCGAGCGGCGGGCGCGGGGCCGAGCCGTTCGCGGTGGCATAGATGCTGCTAGTGTAGCACGCTCAGGCGGATGGCGAGGATGGCGGGATGCGAGGCTGCCTGTCTGGCTTGGCCTTCGTCTCGACCCATCCGGAAAGCGCGCCCCAGTTTGCGGCCAAATACTGGGACACGCTTTCCGAATGGGGTGTGCTGCGGAAACTGCGTCCCAGAATATTGACTCAGAACGGGATACAGTTTCCAGATCGACGCTCAAAAGGAAACCGCATCCCGCTTTGATGCGGGGACTGCGGACAAAAGCTGAACCGTGATCTGGCTCGGATTGGAGTTCGCCTGAATCGTTGATGCTGGCTGGTGTGGGCGTGGAGATAAACGAGCAGCCCGAGCGATATAATGACACGCTATGGAGGTCATATGCTCTTTTCCCGCTGTTCTGCCACATCTGCTTTCGCCATTGCGCTCGTCGTAATGGCGGTTACCCCTTATCACCGGTTTTCATCTTCAATCGGCTTGGCATCAGGTGCAATGACCTGGCTCGTTATCCTTGGCGCATGCCTCGCGGCGTTTGGTCATGGTGTTGCGCTCCGCAAGGGGAGAGAAATAAGACGGCCGGGTCGCCTTGGCGTCTTCGGTGTTTTCCTTGCTGCTATTGCGGTGGTTCCCGAATGGGTCGACTTGGCCTTCTATGCTCGCGGAGATTCTATTCCAATCGTGTTTGCACCAATCTGGTTGTTGCATCGTGTTTCGTGTGCCTTGTGCTTCACTGGGTCGTTGCTCCTCTCATATGTAATTTGGGATACGGCGGGCTCTCCTTTGATACGGGGGGCGGCGCGGGACGGCGAAAGGGGGACCCGCCGATCGCAGAGCACGCTTTTTGCAGAAACAATAGTTGTCCTGTCTTGCCTGCTGTTTTGCTGTCGAATTTCATGGAGAGTCGTTCCCGAGCCATGGGGGATGCCCTCTGTAACGGCCGCATCAATTGGCCTCGTGCTTTTAATTCCGCTGGTCTATCTCGTATTGGCTGCGGTCCCGCTGCTTTGCTGTCCCCGCGCCTTTGGTCGGGGGCAGGGCGACGTGTTTGCCCGTTCTGTGCTTGTAGCAGTTCCCATTGGCCTTGTTCCGGCTGTCGAGGTGGCATACTTTGCAAGCGATGCCGCAGTCATTGCATCACTGTCGATGGGGTCCGCTATTGCTGTTGCCGCCTTCGTATGCACATTGCTAAGGGAGAAACGGGACAACAATTCGGATACCCCTCGCACGTCCGACCCATTCGATGCGGGGGTGTTTTCCCCTGCCCTGTCGCCTCGAGAAGAGCAGTTTGTTCGACTGCTGCTCAAAGGGAAAACGCCGGCGGAAATTGCCAGGGAGACGGGTACGAAGCCATCGACGGTGCGAACAACGCTTCACCGAGCATACGGGAAGGCATCGGTTGCGGGCTCACGCGAGCTCGTGGCATTGTTTGCGGGTGAGGGTGATGCTACAGGGCCTGGTCTGCTGCAGCGGCATGCTGGTGATATGTTGACATCAGTTCGGACGCGCCGGCTGTTTCGATACCTGCTCACAACATTTTTTATCCTCCTTGCGGCGGGCCCCTTGGTAATGGCGGATAGCGATTGGGGATCCGGTGTTTCGCGGGCAGTCGCCTTTTCTCTCGCAAGCTATGCATTGGGTCTCGGACTGCTTCTGTCGCTGCACTACGCGGGTGAAAAACTGAATCGTGAAGTTGCGCTGACTAGAACGGATGGGGCGATTGGGCTCGGAAGCCCGTGCGTATGGGCGGTGCTGTCTGCCGTGGAATGGTCTTTTGTCTATATCGCGGCATGGAGGTGTATATGCGATCCGTTGATGGCTGCGCCGGTCCTGCTGTGCGGCGTGGCATCTACGGTCTCGCTCGCTGTTGGGCTGCGTCCGTTTAAGGTGCATGCCCGTGTCCGGGCTATCGTGCCGTTGGTGTCAATAGGTGCGGCTACTTTAATCCATGCGGCCACTAGGGGGCGAATCCATGGGTTCGCGGTGCTGACGGGGATGTTGCTCACATACATAGTGCTGCGTAGCTGTCCGCAGCGCAAAATGCTTGGGATATGGATGCTTTGCTTTGGGGCGGCGGCTCCTGTCTGGGTTGTCTTGCTCAACATGGTGCAGGATCTGACGGTTTTCGAGTCTCTGTTCCTTGCGTCGTTGCTGGGGCAAAGTTCGGCCGTCAATGTCGTCGTGGCAACGGTGATTGTTTGCTGGTCTGTGCCCATGCTCGTTACGCACATCGTGCTCGTACGCTCGGTTGAGGACGAGAAGGCCGTCTTGAAGTACCGTGCGAACGGGTCCACCGAAGCAGCTCACGTGCGCCGGCTGGCTCTGCTTACGTCGCGCGCCCTGTCCGATGTTCAGGCCCGAATATTGTTGATGACGGCAGAGGGCACAACGACAAAGACCATTGCGCAGGATGTCGGTTACGCTGCATCTACGGTGCAAGCGCTGCGATCCGCGTCCTATCGCCAGTTGAAGATCAAGAACAAAGCAGAGCTTATTTCATTGTTATCGCAGGTAGATAACGTGTAAACGCCTGGATTATCAACTCAATAGCGAGTGTTTACAGACATCTTTCTCCATTCATGCAAAGGTTGCTGTGCGTCGACGCATTGTTAGCCGCTTTTGATTGGAGAAGGCCATGATTAAGCCAAGGAGCGCTATTACTCGAATCGGAGTCGGGTTGGCGATTGCTGCGGGTCTGTCCCTAGGGGTTCCCGCTGCATCGTTCGCGCAAGAGGAGTTTGACACCTCTCAGGTTTCTAGCATTACTCAAAACGCCGATACGGGAATTACGACCTGTACGAACAATGCCGATAGGGCATTTAGTTTTCAATGTGCCGGGACGAGTGCAACTGGCTACCGTCAAAAGGATGATTCCTCATCGCTCTATCTGGATATCCAAGGTTATACGGGAAATCCGCTTCGGTTATATACAGACGGTGCGTATAACACAAGCGGTAGCGGCAGCATGAATTGTACTCAGGGAACGTATCGTTCGAATCACAAGGGACAGTGGGAAATGTATAACCTCGTCCGTGAGAACGGGCGATCTGCGGCGCGACTGACTGCATGGGCGGAGTCTGGCTACGGCACTGTTATTGGTGTATGGAGCCCCGACTGCGTCGGGCATTTCCGCAAGCTTCCCGCATAGTTGTTTGAATTGGCTCCCTTCCGGCTTTCTGGGTCGGAAGGTGGAGGAGGACGTATGAACCAAAGGCTCGTAAGATATGAGCTGTCGAAAACGATAAGACGCCCAGCTTTTATCTTTGCTCTCTTGATTGCAGTCGCAGTTGCAATAGCTGCTGCGCTGGAGCCGTGGGCAAATTTGGAAAAAGAACGTCACAACCTTCTTTCTTTTGGTTACGGCGTTGGCATGCAAGCCAAAAACTATCTCGGTCAAACACGTGAAAGCAGCTTCGGTAACTGGATTGTTGTGAGCGCGAACGCGCCACTGTCTGCGTCGGTGTTTTTCTATGCACTGCCCCTGCTTGCAATGTTGGCCGGATCTTGGTCGTGCCTCTTTGAGCGTTTGAGTGGTTATGACATGCAGATATGCACGCGCGTTTCCAGAAAGGCATACGTGAACGTAAAGGTGCTGTCTGCTTTCCTCTCCGCGTTTACAGTGACTGCCATTCCTCTGCTCGTCAATTTCCTGATTGTCTCGATGCTTTTTCCTGCGTATCTTCCTCGGGTCGATGAGTCGACCTACGTAGGGCTTTACCTACATAGCTATTTCTCCGGTCTATTTTATTCACATCCTTTGTTATATGTGCTTGCATACACGCTGTTCGATGCGGTCACGCTCGGGACTTTATCCATGGCTGTAACTGGCTTCTCAATTTTGTTTCGTAGCAGAATCAAAGCGATAATTGTCCCGTATCTGCTAATGGTTGCGTGGCATTTTGCAAATGGCTGGATCTTCGGCGTAATGGCTTGTGTGGGGTTTAACTGCAATATCTTCAACAGCATCAGGTCGGAATCGCTGAATAACTGGCCAGACATTCGAGCCGGTTTTGCGGAAATCATATTATTGACCCTTGCTTCGTTGGCTTTTTCTGGGGCGTGGAAAAGGCGGGAGATGGTCTGATGCTGTTTAGGCTGGTCGCCGCGGACCTGAGGACCGTTTTGAAGAAGAACATCATTACCTTTATTGCGATTGCGGCAGTGACCGTTGCGAACCTGGTGTACGCCTACGGTTTGTCTTCTGTGTATGGGGTCAGGACGGATGCCTTGGGGTTTGCGGACAATCTTGCGCTCGTGTTTGCCGGATCTGCTCCGTTTGAGCCTAGGCCCGGGGTCATGTTTGTGCCTCCGCTAGGATGGCTATTTCTCATTCTGCTTATTCTCTATACAACACTCGATTATCCCGCCGAATCGTTGCACGGGTTTGGTTTGCAAACGCTTGTCCGATGCCGGGCGAGAACCCTTTGGTGGGTCTCGCGTTTTATCTCAGTGGCGGCGATAACAGCATTTTCGCTGCTCGTGGTGGTTTGCTCTGTTGTGATTTGGAGCTTGATGGTGAGTGCCTCGTTCAGCGCGGTCATCCATGGCGAGTCGCTTCAGCTGGCTAATTTGGCGCCGTGGTTTCTCAAGGCGAGCGAAGCAGGTGTACTGCCGTTTTTCGCAGGTCTCTTTCTTGCTTTTGAGGCGCTTGCGTTTGTGCAGGCAACGGTTGGGTTTGTGCTTGGGCCGTCAGTTTCATTTGCGGTTGTAATGAGCTACCTGATCTGTTCGGCATATGCGCGGCATTGGGCGCTACTGGGAAATGCCTTGATGCTGTTGCGCTGGGGTGGAATCGTCAAAGAAGGAATTGCGACGGGCTCGAGTGGCTTGTTTTCAATTGTGATTATGTCGTTATGCCTATCGTTGGGTGGACTGTGGTTTCGAAGGGCCGACCTTATCGAAAAGAGGGACAAGATATGAGTGTGATCGTTAGGGACGTATCGAAGCGCATGGGCAAAAACGATGTCCTGCGCAACGTGTCTATCGAGGTTGACCCTGGGACTGTGGTCGGGCTTCAGGGGATAAACGGTTCGGGTAAGACCATGCTCATGCGAGCGGTCTGCGGATTGATTAGACCCACCGAGGGCGAGATTATTATCGATGGCCAAAGACTTGGGGCGGATATCTCGTTTCCGCCGAGTCTGGGGATGTTGATAGAGGCGCCTTCCTTTTTAGGATATCTGTCTGGTTACGACAATCTGGAGCTCATAGCTCAAATCAATGGCGTTGCCACCCCCGAGGACATTCGCTCTGCCCTGCGGCTCGTGGGGCTCGATGCAGACGAAAAAAAGAAGTTTCGAGCATACTCGCTTGGGATGAAGCAGCGTCTGGGAATAGCTGCGGCAATTATGGAAAAGCCGAAGCTGCTTGTTCTCGATGAGCCAACGAATGCCCTCGACGAAGCGGGCGTGGAAATGCTCAAGCGCGTTGTGGCGATGGCGGCATCAACGGGTCGCGAGGTTCTTCTGTCTAGCCATGACGGAGAGGTGCTCGAGGAGCTAGCCGATCGTGTTTACTGCATGCGCGACGGTGCCGTTGTGAAAGTTCGGGAAAGGTCGTGAGCGCGATGAAGAAGGCCCTGTTGACGAGAAGGTCGATGCTCGCGCTTTTTGGCTGTGCTGTTACCGGCCTTGCGGGCATGAGGGTGAGCGTCGTTAACGGGAACCGGACAGTCATTCCTGAAAAATATTACGCGGAGGGCGAATGGCTCTCGATGGATGGGGCGTTTCTGGGGTCGAAGGATGTGGCGACTGACGGGTATTCGTTTTGCATAGACGGGGCAGAGCTGCTCACGCCGCGCGAGTATCTCAAGCGTGCGCATGATGATTATTCAAAATATGGCATCGTAGATACGAAAACGAAATTGAAGGACGCCGACATCACGTGTGTTATCGCCGTAAAGATGCGTGTCAGGAATAAGGACAATGTCGAAGGCGGAATTAAAGCGTATGTTTGGCATTTGGTGCCGGAGTCTGCGCCAAACTATGACTTTGTGGTCAATACCGATCTGATAACGCAGGCAATGCCGGTGCTGGGCGGTTCTGCTGCGTTTGCTGTACAGGTTGGGGCGGAGAACGAGTTACTCGTCCCATTCATGATGCAAAACACCAACGACTATTTCGAAGGTTACGAGACCGTCCGTTTTGAGAAAGCGTTTCCCGGGACCTATACGATGAAGATGACCGATCTGCCGGAGCGAAGGCTCTTCAGGTTTGAAGTTAAATAGCTCGAAGGCCCTGTTGGGGGAGCCTCATCCTACGCTGAAGCGGGATGAGATTCCCTTCGCAGTGGCGCTCGGCCCTAGCGCTTCTTCTTGCTCTTCTTCTGCTTGCGCCGCTTGCCCTTGTTATCCTGGGGCTTGTCGGCCTTGTCGCTCCGCTTGGCCTCGGCGGCAGCCTTCTCGGCCTTCATTTTCTTCTTCTTGGTCTCGATGCGGAGCTTTTTGTTAATGCGCGCCTTAAGGAAGGTGCCAAACTGCTCGGCATTGCCGCGGACAAAGGTGTCCTTAGGGATCGTCACGCCCTGGTCGGCGAACATGGCTACAAAGATGCGCTCGCCGTCGAGCACGTGGTCGAGCTTTTCAAACGGGAAGAACTGCGACTTGCCGCTCTTGCCCCAAACCATCAGGCCGTCCTCGTTGGCGGCGACGCGGCGATAGCGGCCACCCATGGACTCGTCGGCCTCGACGGCATCGATAAAGTCGCGGGCGAGGGTGTGGTGCAGGTTTTTGCTCCACCAGGCCAAAAAGGCGCCGAATACGATCAGGACGACGCCAAACTTGATCCAGTTGCCGCCGGCCACCAGCATGCCAATGCCGAGCAGCGCGGCAATTGCCGCGGCGACATACAGCGAGCCGCGACGCCTGGGCGAGGCGACTAGGCGGGCGAAGTCGGTGACCAGGTCGTTTTCGTACTGGTACTCGTTGAGGTACAGGATGCCGTCGTCGGCTGCGGCCTGCTTCTCGAGCGCGACCTCGACCTGGTCGGCTGCTTCGGAGGGAACGAGGTTGCTCTCTGCGTCTGCCATGCTCTTTGGACTCCTATCGCGGCGGGCTCGCCGTACGGGTTATTATGAGTGAAGTATGCCGTGCGACCGCATGGCCGTCGCGGCAACAAGACTCAGTATACCCGGGGGAGCACCCATGGAATCGTTGTACCGAAAGTATCGCCCGCTCACCTTCGACTCCGTGGTGGGCCAGCAGCATATCGTCTCGACGCTCGAGCACGCCATCACCGAGGGGCGTCTGTCCCACGCGTACCTGTTCTGCGGACCGCGCGGCACGGGCAAGACCACCATGGCGCGCATTCTGGCCAAGGCGCTACTGTGTCGCAACGCCGAGGCGGCGCGCGCCGAGGGTGCAAGCGGCTGCATGCCCGACGGCACCTGTGAGGAGTGCGAGCTCATCGCCGAGGGCAACCACCCCGATGTCTACGAGCTCGATGCCGCAAGCCGCACGGGCGTGGACAATGTGCGCGAGGAGATCATCAACTCCGTCAACTTTGCCCCGGTGCGCGGCAAGTACAAGATCTATATCATCGACGAGGTTCACATGCTCACGACGGCGGCGTTCAACGCGCTGCTCAAGACGCTCGAGGAGCCGCCGGCGCACGTGATCTTTGTGCTGTGCACCACCGACCCGCAAAAGATTTTGGAGACCATCCTCTCGCGCTGCCAGCGCTTCGATTTTCATCGCATCGGCAACGAGGATATTGAGCATCGCCTGTCCTACGTGTGCGAGCAGGAGGGCTTCGATTACGACGACGAGGCGCTGGCTATCGTGGCGCGTCATGCCAAGGGCGGCATGCGCGACGCGCTCTCCACGCTGGAGCAGCTGAGCGTCTTCGGCAACGGTACCGTGCACGCGGACGATGCCCGCTCGCTTTTGGGCGAAGTTTCGGACCAGATTCTGGGCGAGTTTGCGCGCGCCATCGCCGAGCGTGATATTGCTGAGCTCTATGGGCTCATTCGCGCACAGGTCGAGGAGGGCAATGACCTGCTTGAGCTGACGCGCGACCTGGTGGCGCATGTGCGTGACGTGTATGTGGCCTGCGTTGCCGGTGCCCGTGCCGAGCTGTTTGAGGGCGGGGCCGAGCAGGCCGAGGCGCTTGCTGCCGAGGCTGCTGCCTTTGGCGAGCATCCGGCCGACCGTCTGGCCCGCGTGCTGACGGTGCTCGACGATGCCGCGCTGGAGATGAGGGGCGCGAGCGACGTGCGCCTGGTGCTCGAGATCGCCTGCACGCGCCTGGCACGTCCCGAGGCCGATCTGACCATTGAGGCCCTGGCCGAGCGCGTGGCACGCTTGGAGGCCATGGTTGCCAACGCCGCGGTGCCGGCGAGCGTGGCTGCTGCTCAGGCCGCCGCGCCTACAGCTGTCGCGGCTGCACCTGCGACGACACAACAGCCGACGCTGATTTCGGGTGCCCGAGCTGCTGCTCCCACGGCGACCGCCGCCCCCGCTGCTACGTCCGCGCATCAGGGTGGCATGCCTTGGGACCGCGGCGCTGCTGTTCCGGCTGCCCAGTCTGCGTCCAAGTCTGCGGCTCCGGCTCCCGCGCCCAAACCTGTAACGCCTGCACCTCAACCCGTTGCGGCTCCGGCTCCCGAGCCTGCTGCATCGACCGTGCCGGTGTCCAAGCCCAACAACGCCGCCCAGGTTGCCGCCGCCGGTGCTGCCGAGACCCCCGCGGTCGAGGACGCCGGTGAGCTCCAGCGCAAATGGGCCGAGGTCGTCGAGCGCGTCAAGGCCCAACAACCTTCTTATGCGGCTCTCCTGTTGAACGCTCGCGCTACGGCAGACGATGGTTCTAAGCTCACGGTCTCGTTCCCTACGGCATTTGCTATCAAGATGCTCGGGCGTGCTGATACACAGGCGGTGTTTTTGCCGACAGTCAGTGCGGTTTTCGGTCGTCGCACCGTCGACTATGTCTTGGATGGGGGTGGCACGCCGGCTCCTCAACATGAGGAGCATTCTCCATCTGCACGGGCTGCGGCATCTGCGGACCCGCAACCCGTGTCCTCGGCGGCCCCTGCATCCTCGAACGCCAGCGCGATGCAGCCAAAAGCGGCACCGGTAGCGGCACCGACCCCGTCGGCGCCTGAACCCGCTGCGCCCAAACCGGCTGCTCCGGTCCCCGCGCCCAAGCCCGCTGCCGCGCCTGCGCCCGAGTCATCCGACCTGGCCAAGGCCCCCTGGCTGCGCTCCGACAACCCCGCCGGCGCCCCCGCTACGGGTAAGCTCCCGACCGAACCCGCGCCCCGAGCGCCCGAGCGCGCGTCCGCTTCCAAGACTCAGCCGTCTGCGCAGGCTGCGTCGTGGGAATCCGAGCAGGTGCCCTACGACGACGCCATGGTCGGCGGCTTCGCCGGCGATACGAGCGGGGAGGATCTTCCTCCGTTCGACGTGCCTGCCGCGGTGCCTGCGCCCAGCCCTGCCGCTTCAGCCGCGGCTCCCGCAGCTGCGACGTCCGCTCCCACAAGCGATGACGCCCCCGCTGCCCCTTGGGAGTCCAACCCCGGCGCCGGCAGTCCCTTCGGCCACCAGGGCGCAGCCCCGAGCATCCCGCAGACCGAGGATGAGGCCAAAGCCCTCATCCGCAACGTCTTTGGCCAGGCCACCATCTTCAAGCCGGTGGAGTAGCTGCGCAGGCGGGTATACTGCTCAAGAAGAGGACCCCTTGTCCGGGCGCATCTGTATTTCGGACATGTGTAGTGCGGTGCCGCGTATGTCGCATTTGAGCAGACAGGTGCGTGACGGTCGGCCTAGGATGCTGAGGTCGATACGATACGTCGCATGGCTGTCCGTGTACTCGACTTGCTCGGCGTTAATGGTTGCTCCGATTGCCAAATAAACGCCTAGCTCGGCATCGACAATCTTGAAGTCCTTTATCTTGACCTTGAACTCGTGATAGAGGGACGGGCTGTTGTAGTAGACGGTTCGGGTTCCGTCGGTGCACTCATCGGTCGTCTCCCATTTGACGACGGGCTGGTCCGAGCTGGCTATCAGCAGTTCTGCTCCAAAAGCTATGGCATGGGTGATGACAACCAGCAATGCCCAGCCGACAAAGAGATAGAGAACCACATATGCAACGGGGTGTTTTGAGCGGATGTTTTGGAGCGCGTTGGGGGCATTCATGGGGCACCTCCAAATTACTATCTATGGCAATCAAATTATACCCCGCTGCCATGCGCGTCACCGTGAGCAACGGATCGGCATGCAGGTCTTTAGCGGTGCACATGAAATGTCGGATTCCGGCTCTACAAGATTTAGCTTTCAATATTATGCAGATGCGAATTATTCAACTTTGCATAATCTTTGGGTGCGGTTTGCACTCCAGGACATGTATATCGACTGAGGTAGCGTGTCCGCCCCGCTTGCTTGCCCCGCGCCGTGGTACGATTTTTGAGTTTGAAAGTCCCGCCGCGCTCCGGCTGCCCTTGCAGCTCGGCGTGCGGCCGCACGTAAAGGAGCCATCATGGCCGGTATGAACATGCAGCAGATGATGAAGCAGGCTCGCAAGATGCAGGAGCAGCTTGCCGCCGCGCAGGAGAACCTCAAGTCCCAGACCGTCGACGCCTCTGCCGGCGGCGGTATGGTCAAGGTGACCGTTAACGGCGAGATGGAGCTCGTCAACCTTACCATCGACCCCGATGCCCTCGATCCCGAGGACGTCGATATGCTGCAGGACATGATCATGGCTGCCGTCAACGAGGCCGTCCGCGGCGTCAACGAGCTCGCCAACAAGCAGATGGGCGCCATCACCGGCGGCCTCAACATCCCGGGCATGCCGTTCTAAGACACGCATATATATGAGTGCGAATCACAGTCTGCAAAAACTGCTCGATGAGCTGGGCCGCCTGCCGGGCATTGGTCCCAAGTCAGCTCAGCGCATCGCCTATTACCTGTTGGAGGCTGACGCCGAGGAGGCGCGCCGCCTGGCCGAGGCCATTCTGGAGGTTAAGCAGGAGGTTCACTTTTGCAGCCGCTGCTTTAACTACGCCACGGCCGACGAGTGCTCCATCTGCCAGGATTCGATGCGCGACACCACTCGCATTTGCGTGGTGGGCGAGCCGCGCGACGTCCAGGCGATCGAGCGCACGGGCAGCTACCACGGTCTCTACCACGTATTGGGCGGCGTGATCAGCCCCATGGACAAGATTGGCCCCGAGCAGCTGCACATTCGCGAGCTGCTGGCACGCTTGGGTCACGAGGACATCCACGAGGTCATCATCGCCACCAACCCCAATATTGAGGGCGAGACCACGGCGAGCTACCTGGCCCGCACTATCAAGCCGCTGGGCGTCGAGGTGTCGCGTCTGGCGAGCGGTCTGCCCGTGGGCGGCGACCTGGAGTATGCCGACGAGCTTACGCTCGGGCGCGCCATCGAGGCCCGTCGCACGATTTAGGTGGCGAGCCTGCTCCTGCCGTATGTTTTCCTCGCGACGCACGGGGTAGTCATAATTTCCCCGTGCGACTGTAAGTTTGTTGTGCAACAAAGATGCTTTGTATCCGCTTATCGCATGGATGCTTCCACTCGCATCCTTAATTTGCCCATTCGTTGCGCAACCTTTTGGGTTCGCTGATACACTCAAATATGGATTCGAATGAATGCGCCGCTCCCGAGCGGCGTGTTTTTGTTGGAGGAGAACGCATGCGGCCCGGTGGCACTCAGACAAAGCGCGGCACCGCGGTGCGCATGCGACGCCGACTGGGCTTGGCGCCGCGGGCGTACGCACTGCTGTCTTGCTCGCTGGTGCTGGTCATAGCTGGCGTTTCTGCCTATGGCAGACCGTGCCGTCCATGATGCAGGCACATGCCGCACGCGAACCGCGCGTGGGGCATGAGGTCAAAAGTGATCTGGGCACCACGACTGGATATGCTTGGGCAAGTGTGGTCGCGCATATTGTGTTTGGCGCCGACGACGCGGACGGCGCCGAGGCCCCGGACAACGAAGTCACGCTTGCCAATGGCAAAACCATCGTGCTCACCAACACCAAGATCATCGATCGGTTGTCCAACAATAGCGTGGCGGCAACGGTGAATAAGGTCGAGCAGCAGAAGGAGCAGGACGCCCAGCAGTCCGGAAAGCCCGGTAGCTCGGATACTTCTGGCTCCGGCTCGGATTCGTCGAGTTCGGGCGGCGGCTCTGGGTCGGGTTCCTCTGCCGGAGGGTCTGGAAACGGCGGCTCGACGGGCGGCAACACTGACAACGATGCAAACTCCGGTGGCCTTTCCGCTGCTGAGGAAGAGAGCATTCACAGTTGGCTTGTGACCAAGTACAACATGCTCGACGGCTATGTTTCTCGTGCCAATGACGTGGTTTCGACCTATAACTCTACGGGAGATCCCAGGCCGTGCGACAGCCTGGTCGGGGAGATGTTTGTCATTCGAGCCGAGTTCGGTCGTCAGACATTCTCGCCCCGGTCAAAGTGGTATCAGCAGTATGCCAATCTGTGGGGCTGTTACACCAACCTATGTCAATGGGTCGGCCATTACGGCGATGATGACGTCGCGCTCGGTAACTTCAACAATAACGTGGCGGCGCTTGCCCTATGATGACCGATCTTGCATCCACCACACCACAATCGCTCGGTCGCGATCCCATGGTCGGCCTGCGCCTGGCGCGTGTCGACGGGTTTGAGCCGGCCATTGCGCTCGGTCAGGACGAACTGCCTGCCTATCTGCGTCGTTTTACGATGCTGTTTGCCGACGATGCCACCATGCGCCGTGGCGGCATCGGCCGCGTAACGCGCGCCGTCAACGCCCAAGGCGAGGCCGTGGCGCTCAAGCAGCTCATCTTGCCGACGCGCGATGAGTTTGACGACGATGCAACTCACGAGGCACTGGTCGCCAAGTTCAAGGCGGCGTTTCGCGAGGAATATGAATGCCATCGCGCCCTTTCGGGCCTTAAGGGCTTTCCCCGCCTCTATGGCTGGGGCGAGGTCGACGGTGTGCCTGCAATTGTTATGGAATGGGTCGAGGGCGAGACGCTCGCCCGCTTGCGTTCGCGACTCGCCGTGGACGATGCCGGACGCCTGTCGCCGCTTGTGGCGGCGCGTCTGGGTCGCGACCTGTTCGATTTGCTCTGCCGTATGAGCCTGGTGGGTGAGGGCTTTGTCCATCGCGATATCTCGCCCGCCAATATTATGGTGCGTACGGCGCGCCTGCCGCTTGACCGGCAGCTTGCCGAGGGCACCTTTGACCTGTGCCTGATCGACTTTGGCTCGTCGCTGGCGCTCGAGCCTGCGTCGGCCGTGGCTGGTACCGGCGGCAAGGCGTCGTTTACGGAGCGTTATGCCACGCTGCGTCGCGCGACGGTTGCCTATGCCCCGCCCGAGATGCTCACCGACGATATTCCCGACCTGCGCGCTTTGCGTATGTCGCCGGCGATCGACGTCTACGCCGCGGCAAGCACGATTTACGAGCTCATTGCCGGCGTCGCGCCATACGAAGCCGCACCGGGCACTTCGGGCACCTCGGGTTCGCGCAAAAAGACGCGCGACATCGCCAGCCCCTACCGTCTCAAGATGGACACGCGGCCCGACTATCTCATTGGTGCCCATGCGCCCGGTTGTGATTTGACTCAGCTGCTTCGTCGTGAGCCCGATGTGGCGCTCGCCGCGGCCGAGCAGGCCCAGCAGCTAGGGCTTGAGCCGGATTCCGAAGAGCTACGCGATGCGCTGGCGTTTGTCGATGCCCAGCTGTTCGACGTGGTGATGGCCTGTCTGTCCAGCCATCAAAAAGATCGTCCCGAGCCGGCGGCGGTCGAGGCGGCGCTCTCGGCGTTTTGTGACCACTATGCGCAAAATGTCGGTCGTTCGCTCCGCGGCGAGCCGCTCACGCCGTGCCCCATGGATGCGTCCGGCCGCGCGGTTCGTCGCGCGCTGATGGTCGGCGCGGCGGTCGTCTGTGGCGTGGTTTGGGCTGTGGTCGTGGTTTCGGCCGCGCTGCTGGCGTCGGGCGCTCGCGTGACGGCGACTTTGGGATCGCTCGTGTGGTCTGGGACGCTACCGGGTATTATTGCCGCACTGGCGTTGGCGCTGCCAGGCATAGCCGGCGTTACCGCGGGGGCACTTGCGCGCAATCGGCGCTCGGGGTTCCTGCAGGGTGTGCTTGCGCTTTCTGCCTGCGAGGTTCCAGTACTGGTTGTGGCTGCATGTAGCGTATTTTCCCAACGCGCCGTGATGGGCGGCCTTGTTGCCGCTCTGGTTGCAACCTATACGCTTACGTGGTTTTTGCTTGCGATGGGCTTTGCCTTTGAACTTCCCGTTTCGGCACCGCGACGCACAAAAGCCCAGATGGCGACTCCGCTTGCCGGTGGAGCCGCAGCTGCCCGTACTTTTGGCGGACCTGTCGAAGTATCGTCCGATTCTATTTCTACGACCAAGGAGGCCTAGGTCATGGCATCTCAAGTTAAGCTCACCCCATGCGGGGCCATGTTTGACATCTTTAAGCGCGCGGCGCATCTGAGCCATATCGAGCTGTGCGGCCTGGTGCTTTCGTCCCGTCCGCTCGCCGACGGCCGCAGCCCGCAGAGCCGAGCCGCCGATCGCTCTTGGGTTTCCCGCTTTATCGTTCGCGCGCCGGTCGGCACGCTTCAGCAGCGCTACTTTGCCGAATACGGTACCTCGGCTGCGCGTATTATGTCGCAACTGGCCCTGCGCCAGCGAAATCCCATGGACTCCACGGCTGTGATCAATATGGTGTGCGGTCCTGCAGGTGAACCGATGGTACGCGCGCTCGAAGAGTGCCATCAGGACACGAATCTCTATCGCAACGCGCTCGATCGCCTGTCCCAGGCGGCGGAACTCATGCCCGCCGAGCGCGCCGAGGCCGTGCTGGTGCTGTTTGTCGCCGTCGGTTGTTCGGCGGATGTGCGGTCCTCGGTGAACTATGCCATCGACTACGCGCACGCGACCTGTGGCGGAGGCACCTCCACGCCGCGTTCGCTTGGCATGTCGATGACCGCGGGCGAACGCGAACCCGCTCCGGCGCACCCCTTGGGCTTGCTGCGCGTACAAAACAGTTTTGTCGTGAGCGCCCCGCGCTGGATTCAGCCGAGTGAGCAGGGTGTTGAGATTGGTGCGCTGGCCACTGGTGAGGGCGATATTACCGACGTCGGCGACGATGTCTCGGCCCGCCATGCCCATATCTGGTGCGATGCTCAAAATATCTGGCACGTCGAGGACTTGTCGTCCACCAACGGAACCGTGGTGGTAAACGGGGCCACGCGCGTCTGCATTCAGGTCGAGCCCGGCCGTTCCGCCCAACTCAATCCCGGCGACGAGCTCAAGCTCGGCGAATCCACTACCTACGCCATCCTCTTCGGTGCCCTCTAGCCGGCAGATAGGGACGTTTCTTTTCTGCCGGCACTTGGGGACACTCCTCGGCGCGCCAGAGCCAGTCGCCCGGGGATGGAGGGGCCATTTTGGCCCTTGGCGGTCAGTCGGGGCGAAACTAGAAGATCTTTACGATTCGCGGCTGTTCATGCTTGTAGAGCATCTAAAACAATAGGATGTTATTCTGGAATATGCCGGGTGCGTGAACTTGCCTGTCTTAGCCTTAATAAGGTATAGGGGAGTTTGGCTCAGGGGTTCCGTCTTGTTCTTCAGCGCAGTATTGTGGGACAGATTTGCTGAGATTGGCGCCTTACACCGCAGAGCGCACGGAAGGCTCTCGATTTGTGTTCTGGCCCCAGAATACAGGGCCTGATACTTACCAACTGTGGCATGGATGTAACATCTGTAGAAATCAACCCTTTTGTTGTCGACCTTTGTAAGAAAAACACTGCCATCAACTCTTTGGATGACGAAACTAGGGTGCTTGAGGGGAGCCTTTACTCCCCTCTGAGAGATGACTCATGTTTTTCGCTTGTCGTTGTGAATCCTCCGTTACTGCCGATTCCGGATGAGATTCCTTATCCCTTCGTTTGAGATGGAGGACAATCGGGTCTGGATAAAACACTTCGTATTCTTAAGGGTGGCGATACGCATTTAGAGAAAAACGGTAAATACTGCTAATAGGGGTGACGACGATGGTGCAGGGGCGACCCGCGATGCTCTCATCAATACGTCGGATACTTGGGAAATCAGGTCTAGATGCATGTATGATGATGCTGTGTGGCTATTCAATTAATCCGCGTTCCGAATGGGTGCAGGGTATAGCTGCGACATCGTATGCTTTTGACCCGGCGCGATACTCAGATATTTCTGAGGCGGTTGACGAAGTTTATACGCACTATGCCGCGCAAGGCGTTTCGGAAGTTTGCACATCTACGTTACGGGCTTAGGTTTCTTCAAGCGAGCAGGCCGGTTGCGTTATTTCGAGCGATTTTTCTAGTCTAGACGACAAAAGGCAAAGGATTTGATGGGTATAAAACGCGGACGTTTGTGGGCGGATGCTCAAATCTATTGTGGCAATCGGGCGGTTGAAAAAGATATTTCAACCGCCCGATTGCCAGGTTCGTCGGAGGAGATGTCCGATTCCGACTCTCTTGTAGGAAGAGCTTGAGATCGTATTGGCCCAAGGCAATCTTAAAGCAGTCTCATTGGCAAATCTTCGCTCCTGTTGTGTTGAGGTGTAAGGTATCAGTGATTGATGTTTTGTGGCGGGTAGATTGGGGCCTTCCTTGATTCGATGCGTTCTCTCGAGGTTCATCAGAGCAAAAGGGGCTTTCGTCTTCATTGCTATCACGGTGATTGGAACCGCTCTCTCCTATGCCATGCCATACGTGAACGGGAAATTCTTAGATTTTCTTCTCGGTAACCGCAGCGAAAGAGACGCCGTACTCTTCGCGCTCCTGGTTGCGTCAATAGGAGTTTTCTCCACCCTCTTTACTTATTTTGCAGGAACACTTTCCATTCGCATAACCACGAGACTTTCCTTTGATCTTCTCAGGGAGGCCGTCTTGCGTTTTGAAAGAGACGATTACTTGGTGAGTCGGACCATCGATCCAGCCTATACAACGCAACGGATTATTTCCGACTCCAGCGTGGTCTCATCCTTCGTTTTGGCGAATTTTATCAGTGCGCCGCTGTCCATTGTAGCCATTCCCATCGTATTGCTTATCATATGGTCAATTGATTCAACTCTCGCGGTGTTTTCCATCATTCTCCTCATCGTGTATTTCTGTGTAATTACTGGGTTGAGGAAACTTTTGTATAGGGTCACGTATGAGAAGAAAGAGGCGGACAGCGCCTTTTACGCCGCAATTGCATCGCAGCTTAATCAGATTCTCAACATTCAACTGACATCTTCGTACGGCAAGAGCGAACAAGCGCTCGACGCTGGGTTTAAGAGCTATTTTCCCAAAGTTTTGCGCTCCGGAAAGCTATCATATTCTCTGACATCGCTCGATGGTCTTTTCGCAGCGTTGTTTCAAGCGGTGATACTTGTTGTTTCCGGAGTACGAATCATTAACGGAACTATGTCAATAGGCGAGTACACTATCATCGGTACATACTTTGCGGTTCTCTTTAAGACTTTGAAAAGTATGATGTCATTGTTCAAATCCTATCAAGATGCCAAAGCATCATGGGATAGGACGGCTATCGCGACGAGAGAAAAGGAGAGATCGGGGTGGAATCGGACCGATTTAGCTAAACTCGATGAAATAAATGACATTTCGGTATCTGATTTGGAATTCTCGGTTGCCCTTCCAGACGGATCTGTCCGAGAGGTCCTCGGCGGGTTTTCTTTCAAGTTTTCCGGTCCTGGTACATATTGCATAGTTGGGGAAAACGGAAGAGGCAAGACGTCACTTCTTTACTTGATGCTCGGGCTATACTCATCGAAAGGCAAAGTAAAATACAACGGCGTGCCAATCGAAGAATGCGACTTGGATTACATACGTGCGAGAGAGATATCGTGCTGCCCACAGTCGTGCTTCGCGCCGGACGAAACGGTGAAAGAGCTGTTAGAGTATTTCGACACGCCCTTTTCTTCCTATCACCGGGGTGTAGATGGCCTACTTTCGCTGGAAAACAGCGTGAAGGAGTTGCTCGGGAAACGTTGCTCCGCGCTTTCGGGCGGTGAGCTGCGCCGAGTGTACTTATGGTCGGCGATTTCACGCAAGTCGTCAGTTTTGGTACTCGACGAGCCCACGACTGGGTTAGACGCTGTAAGCCGCGCCGAGCTTGCGGCCTATGTTAAGCGCAACAAGCAAAGCCAGCTGATCATCGTTGTCTCTCACGATGACGAGATGGTCGGCGCGGTAGAAGGGGTAGTGGATTTAGGCAGCATGTACCAGGGTAAATGATGACAAGTGTAGTGCTACCCAACTGGCAGAGATAACAAAAAGGCGATGCAGATGCACGTAGCATTCAGGCGGTTCGGACTCGGTGCCTTCACGCCATCGCAACGCTTTCAGATATAGTTCTCGTTCTCTTACTAAAGGAAACTTTAGTCTACGTCATCTTGTCGAGACAGAGGTGAAGCGAAGTGTTGTCGCGACGTATCTTATTCCAGGTGGCTCAGTATCAGCGTGAGAATCGCACCAAAGTGTACTTACGATTCTCGTGTCCCACGGACAACATGAGCTGAGCATTGAGGTTCCACCCTTTGCTGCAACTACACGGGGTTGGACGGCAATGAATATGCCGGGCCGCATACCACGCGCAGCGGGGGTCCATGTCCCAGTATGTTGCCTACAGCAGCCTCGATGTCCACGCACACATCATCTCTGCCTTCGCGTTCAATCCATTTGCCGGAGAGTGCGAGGGTTGCCAGGCCGTAGAATTCGAGCCGAACAAATGAAATGCGGTATCAGCGCATAGGATTAAACTGACGATTGCTTTGCACTGAGAATACGCTTGGAAAGCCGCTATGGGTGGCGGCCCGGGTTAAATAGAGAAGCCCGTCCGATCACTTTCATGTGGCGAACGGTCGGGCTTCTTATTCCACTTGCCAATGCTCGGCTCATATTGGAAGAAAGCTACGCTAATGTTTGCGTGACACTCCTATTTTCTCCGAAGAAAGAGTCGGATAATGAAGAATAGAATTAAAAAAGGTGCCAGATATAACGCAAGTATAAAGGCTAATCCAACGAGACCTTGCAATAATGGCATAACTCCTCCCAGACACGAGATTTTGGTATTTGTTCCCATCTTATTCTGAATTGGACCAAATAGTTCCTAGCCACAAAACTACTCGTCAACTGGATCGCACCAATCTGCTGGCAAAACACAGCTTGATTCTTTATCGACATAGCACCAATCCGCAACAGGGCACTCGGCGATGTCGTAAAAATTGCATATATCAACTCCAAGACAACAAGGCTCAACGGGAGGATGTTCATTTGAACCAACAGGATGGATATGCTTCATAACAGCTCCTCACCTTAATCCAATTAGAGACTACGTTTGATCAATGCCACAGTGATCTACAACGCAGATGCTGCCGCCATCCATGTCATAGTCGCAGTAATCGTATGCACCACAGCCATCTGCTTTATCATAAACAGTACAGATGTCAGTAATGCCCAAGAGGCAGTCAAAAGACATCGGCTTCACGCCTGCCTCGTCGCCACTTCCTGGATTAATCGGATGAATATGCTTCACGACTACCTCCCTTTGAGTGCAGAAAAACCTCAATATTGTGTATAACAAACCAAGATGTCTAGTTCACCATATTTCTAGAATGGTTTCGGCGAACGTAGCAATAAGCTTCGCAGACGGTAATCAGAAGAACGAACACCTCCACAATGGTGACAGCAATGCGCTGAACCGCTTATTCCGATACAGTAGCTTCTCGTTGATTTTTCTCCTGCGAAGATGAGTGGCGGGAAATAAGGTCAAAAGCCATCTCGTAGCACATTTTTCTATATTCACATGATGCAGGGTGTAGACTCTTGGGCAAGTAGCCGTGCTCGCCTGCAGCCTCCCAGCTACAGCCCCCACCACAGAAAGACCGAGCCCAACAGTCCGTACAGTCAATTCTTTTTTCGACACCCTGACTCCAGTTTTCAATATACCTAGTTTCGTCAATTCCGGTGACGATGTTGCCCATTTTGAATCGCATCATCCCGACAAACCTGTGACAGGGGTATACGTCCCCTTCGGGAGTCACGGAAATAAAACGCCTGCCAGCCCCGCATCCGACAAAGGCGATCCTGTTGCTCATAATCAAATCAACTGCAGTTTTCAATGTTCTAAACAAGGGCTTTTCCCCTTGATCAATCTGTTTGAGATATTGATCCGCCAAATCTATTAGGCCCGCCCTGATTTTGTTTAATGAGTGTTCGTCGAGTTTGATATTCTCATCGAATGAGCTCACGGGCGAGAAGTAAATCCTTCTGAAGCCCATCTCTTTAAACTGAAGATAGTCTTCAACAAGGTTACAGTTATTATTTGTTAAGGTCGCTCTTGCGCCGAAGGGGAACGACTCGGAAAAACGACGAACGTTTTTGTCGATATCGGAGAAAGAGCCGCCTCCCGTCTTGTACGGGCGCGATGCATCGTGCTTGCATCCTGTACCATCGAGACTAATCAGAACAGAAAACCCGTGCTCCTTGAAAGAATTCACAGCAGTGTCATTCAAAAGCGTTCCGTTGGTCGTAATAGAATAGGTAAAGTTTCTATTGGGGTATATTCTTTTTGAATAGTCGACCGTTTTCCATATCAGCGGCTCGTTAATCATGGGTTCCCCACCAAAAAAGACGATCGCAAGCGTTTCGTTTTCCGATGAACTTGCGACGAGGTAGTCGACCGCCTTGAAGGCTATCTCGTCTGTCATCAGCAGAGGAGACGTTCCATAATCTCCTTTACCGGCAAAACAGTAACTACAACCAAGGTTGCATGCATGTGAAACGTGGAGTTCGATGGATCTAAGTTTTCGAGGCGTGTCTTTTGTTAAGAAAGTCCGCTCAGACAATCGTTGATACTCATCAATGTCGTCTTCAAGTTCTGCTATGGTCGTTTGGTCGTAGCCTTTCGCAGCAAGTGACTTTGTTAGCAACTTCGAGTTGACCGTTCTTCCCGATGCTTCAAATATGCGAAGCGCATCTTCTGATGCTTGGTCAACCTGAAAGCAATTGCGAGTGACCTCATCGAAGCAGTAACGACGATCACTTACTGAGAAAAAATGCATACGTTCCTCAATTTCATGCTGGACTGGCACTAACCTTGTTTATTGTTGCGCAGCTATAAAAAACCACCAGCGGGGATTCGGTGTGCGGCCCAATCGGACTCCCAAAAGGTTCTATTTGAGACTGGCAAGCTTTGTGTTGTTGGCACTTCGACAGCGCTCTTTATTCCAACATGGAGCCTCGCAGTTTGAGTCGACTTGCCTCTGGAAGGTCCGATCTTAACTTGATTTAGGATGAAAACAGATTACAGGCGCGCTCCTCTAGAAAGAAAGGAAACCAATCGCCGCCTTTCACCAGGAAAGTTTTTATAGCCCACCTCGAGCAAAATGAAAGATGCGAGAGCGATTGGGGAACAACGCGAATCTCCCCTTTTGGGTGGGAGCGAGCCTTCAGCCACCGGCGAACGACTCGCCCTGGTCAGAATCTGGAAGTGGTGCCGGGCCGCTTGGGCCTCCCCGGTGACTTCGTGGGGCTTACCTGCCTGACGTCGAGGAGTACATCCGCAAGATTCGTTCCCTATGCCGTTTGCTCTCACGCCCGCCTTAGTTCCAAGTCGGGCGAGCCGCCGCGCTCATGCGACCCGTGGCGGCGACACGTCGACGCCGCGCTCGCTGAGCACATCTTCGGTCGCGGGCGAGCACGAGGTCGCGCCGGCGCATCCGCTGGGACTGCTGTGCGTGCAAAACGGCTACGTGGTGAGCGTCCCGCGCTGGATTCAGCCGAGTGAGGAAGGCGTTGAGATCGGCGCGCTGGCAACGGGGGAGGGCGGCATCACCGACGACGTCTCGGCCCGCCATGCCCATATCTGGTGCGATGCTCAAAATATCTGGCACGTCG
>DXZW01000023.1:75276-133302 GCA_019419455.1 Collinsella sp.
AGGACTTGTCGTCCACCAACGGAACCATGGTGGTAAACGGCGCGACGAACGTCTGCATCCAGGTCGAGCCCGGCCGCTCCGCTCAGCTCAACCCCGGCGACGAGCTCAGACTTGGCGAATCCACCACCTACGCTATCCTCCTCGGCGTCGGCGCCCTCTAGTCGGCAGATGGGGACGTTCCTTTTATGCCGGCACTCCGGGACACTCCATGGCGCGCCAGGGCCAATCGCCCGGGGACGAAGCGTTCATTTTGGCCCTTGGCGGTCACCCGAGGTAAACCTTTACCGCCCACCTATTATTTGTCGAAATTACACTTGGCGGCGGGGTACAATAAACCCGCATGCGGATTTCCGTTGCGGGTGCCTCCCATCGCCGGGGCGTGCCCGGGAGCATCCGGCATGCGGCCTTTGCGGCGCTCGGTCATGTGCAAGACGGGCGGTCGGGTCTGTGGGGCGCATCAGTTGCCCCTCGCCTCGGCATGTCTTCTCTCCACGCCACGTACCTGCTGCTGAGCCTGCCTGCCAGATGATTGGAAGCAACAGCGTAAATCCCATCACGCCAACATCCCGGCGATCGCCGGGGCCTGTATACCTATATGAGAGGAGAGGGGTATATGGCGCGTAAGTTTAAGTCTATGGACGGCAACGAGGCGGCCGCATATGTTTCGTATGCGTACACCGAGGTAGCGGGAATCTATCCCATTACGCCGTCCAGCCCGATGGCCGACCATGTCGACCAGTGGGCGGCCCAGGGTCGCAAGAACATCTTCGGCACCCCGGTCAAGGTCGTCGAGATGGAGTCCGAGGCAGGTGCAGCCGGTACCGTTCACGGTTCGCTGGGCGCCGGTGCTCTGACCACCACCTACACGGCTTCTCAGGGTCTGCTCCTGATGATCCCGAACATGTACAAGATCGCAGGCGAGCAGCTCCCGGGCGTCTTCCACGTCTCCGCGCGTTGCGTCGCTTCCCACGCCCTGAACATTTTTGGCGATCACTCCGACGTCATGGCTTGTCGTCAGACCGGCTTTGCCATGCTCGCCGAGGGCAACGTCCAGGAGGTCATGGACCTCTCGCCGGTGGCTCACCTTGCCGCTATCGAGGGTAAGACCCCGTTCCTCAACTTCTTCGACGGCTTCCGCACCAGCCACGAGATCCAGAAGGTCGCCATGTGGGACTACAAGGATCTTGCCGAGATGTGCGACATGGACGCCGTCCAGGCTTTCCGCGACCACGCGCTCAACCCTGAGCACCCGCACACCCGCGGCAGCCACGAGAACGGCGATATCTTCTTCCAGAACCGTGAGGCCTGCAACAAGGTCTACGACGAGCTTCCCGCCGTCGTCGAGGGCTACATGAAGAAGATCAACGAGAAGCTCGGCACCGATTACGGCCTATTCAACTACTACGGCGCTCCCGATGCCGACCGCGTCGTCGTGTGCATGGGCTCCTTCTGCGACGTGCTCGAGGAAGTCATCGACTACCTCAACGCTCATGGCGAGAAGGTCGGCCTGGTCAAGGTTCGTCTGTTCCGTCCGTTCTCCATCAAGCACTTCGTCGACGTTCTCCCCGAGACCGTCAAAAAGATCGCCGTTATGGACCGTACCAAGGAGCCGGGTTCCATCGGCGAGCCGCTCTACCAGGACGTCGTCTCCGCTCTCTACGAGGCCGGCAAGACGGGCATCAAGGTCGTCGGCGGCCGTTACGGCCTGGGCAGCAAGGATACGCCTCCCGCGTCCGCGTTCGCTGTCTTCGAGGAGCTTAAGAAGGACGAGCCCGAGCGCGAGTTCACCATCGGCATTGTCGATGACGTGACCAACTTGAGCCTGCCCGAGGCCGAGGATGCGCCCAACACCGCAGCCCCCGGCACCATCGAGTGCAAGTTCTGGGGTCTGGGTGGCGACGGTACCGTCGGCGCCAACAAGAACTCGATCAAGATCATCGGCGACCACACCGACAAGTACGTCCAGGCCTACTTCCAGTACGACTCCAAGAAGACCGGCGGCGTCACCGTCTCGCACCTGCGCTTTGGCGATTCCCCGATCCGTTCGCCGTACTACGTGACCAAGGCCGACTTTGTCGCCTGCCATAACCCCAGCTACATCGTTAAGGGCTTCAAGATGGTCCGCGACGTCAAGCCGGGCGGCACCTTCCTGGTCAACTGCCAGTGGAGCGACGAGGAGTTCGCCGAGCACATGCCCGCCGTGGCCAAGCGCTACATCGCGAACAACAACGTCAACGTCTACCTGATCGACGCTATCGACCTGGCCGCTAAGGTCGGCATGGGCAAGCGCACCAACACGGTGCTCCAGTCCGCCTTCTTCGCGCTGGCCAAGGTCCTGCCCGCCGAGGACGCCCTGCAGTACATGAAGGACGCGGCTACCAAGTCCTACATGAAGAAGGGCCAGGCCATCGTCGACGCCAACCACAAGGCCATCGATGCCGGCGCTACCGCTTTCCGTAAGTTCGAGGTTCCGGCCGACTGGGCTACCGCCGAGGACGCCGCTCCCGTCGAGCTTTCCGAGGAGACCAAGTCCGCTATCGCCCAGCAGGTCAAGAATCTGCTCGAGCCCATCGATCGCATGGATGGCGACAGCCTGCCTGTTTCCGCCTTCGTCGATTGTGCCGACGGCCAGTTTGAGCTGGGCGCCTCCGCATACGAGAAGCGCGGCGTCGCCGTGGTCGTTCCCCACTGGGATGAGACCAAGTGCATCCAGTGCAACCAGTGCGCCTACGTGTGCCCGCATGCCACCATCCGTCCGTTCGCGATGACCGAGGACGAGGCTGCCGCCGCGCCCGAGGCTACCCGCACGCTCGACGCTATGGGCCCCAAGGCCAAGGGCATGAAGTTCACCATGGCCGTGTCCCCGCTCGACTGCATGGGCTGCACCAACTGCGTCAAGGTCTGCCCCAAGGGCGCCCTCGAGATGGTTCCCACCGAGCAGGAGATGGACCAGCAGCCCGTTTGGGACTACATGGTCGAGAACGTCTCCGAGAAGAAGGAGCTCATCGCGGCCAACGTCAAGGGCAGCCAGTTTAAGCAGCCCTACCTGGAGTTCTCTGGCTCCTGCGCCGGCTGTGCCGAGACCGCCTATGCACGTCTGGTGACCCAGGTCGCCGGCGACCGCATGTTCATTTCCAACGCCACCGGCTGCTCCTCCATTTGGGGTAACCCCGCCGCCACCGCTCCTTACTGCAAGGACAAGGACGGTCACGGCCCGGCGTGGAACAACTCCCTGTTCGAGGACAATGCCGAGCACGGTCTGGGCATGGCCGTTGGCTATGAGGCCGTTCAGCACAAGCTGATCGCCGCTACCCAGGACATCATCGCTGCCGATGGTCCGTCCGATGAGCTCAAGGCCGCCGGTCAGGCTTGGATCGACTCCGTCAACGACGCCGAGGCCTCCAAGACTGCTGCCGCTGCCTACGTTGCCGAGCTCGAGAAGTGCGGCTGCGACGCTTCCAAGGCAATCCTCGCCGACAAGGCTTACCTCACCAAGAAGTCCTTCTGGATCTTCGGCGGCGACGGTTGGGCCTACGACATCGGCTTCGGTGGCCTGGATCACGTCCTGGCTTCCGGCCACAATGTCAACGTCTTTGTCTTCGACACCGAGGTTTACTCCAACACCGGCGGTCAGGCCTCCAAGGCCTCGAACCTGGGCCAGGTCGCTCAGTTCGCCGCTGCCGGTAAGGTGACCAAGAAGAAGTCCCTGGCCGAGATCGCTATGAGCTACGGCTACGTCTACGTGGCGCAGGTCGCCATGGGCGCCAACCCGGCTCAGACCCTCAAGGCCATCCACGAGGCCGAGGCCTACGACGGCCCGTCCCTCATCATCGGCTACAGCCCCTGCGAGATGCACTCCATCAAGAAGGGCGGCATGCAGAACTGCCAGGCCGAGATGAAGAAGGCTGTCGAGTGCGGTTATTGGAACCTCTTCCGCTTCAACCCCGAGGCTGCTGCCGGCAAGAAGTTCTCGCTCGATTCCAAGGAGCCCGCGGGCGGCTATCAGGAGTTCCTGATGAACGAGGCCCGTTACGCTTCGCTGACGCGCTCCTTCCCCGAGCGCGCCGAGGAGCTCTTCAAGGAGAACGAGCAGGCCGCTATGGACCGCTACGCTCACCTGCTGAAGCTCAAGACGGTGTACAACGAGGCCTAGGTCTCCCACCGCAGGATCTGAGGGCTGACCTTCGCGGACGTCCTCGGACATGAAAGAACCCCCGCTGCGCACTTCGTGCGGCGGGGGTTCTTTCGTCCTGCGGAATGTCCGCGAAGCTCAGCCCTCAGATCCTGCTACGACTACGTCCTCGGATTGTGGGGCTGAATGAAGGACGTGGCTGTGGGGGTGCCTTGTCCCGGTCGTGGTTTCGCGGCTTTGCCGCGAAACCACGCGCTGCTTTGGGCATAGAGGGGGACTTGGTTGCGGACCCAGATGGCCTAGAGGGATATGGGTGCAAACGAGAAATCGTTGTTGGGGTCGTCCTTTTCCATAAACTCATCGAGACAGAATGTCATATAGATTGGAACGTAAAGGATCTTGCCCTCTTTGCAAAGGTTTTCGTGGCTCAGCACAACGGCCTCGGGAATTTTGTACTCGCCAACACTCATCAAACGGTCGAGGGCTGCATGTGCTCGAACTTTCTTGCCCGATTTGACTTCGATTGGGACAACATATCCTCGGGCGCCTTCGATTACAAAGTCGACTTCACCGACCTCACGTGTTTGGTAGTACCACGTATCTGCTCCAAGGGCGACAAGCTCCTGCGCGACCACGTTCTCATAGAGACCGCCGAGGTTGGGGGTTTTCATATCAAGGTAGACAGCGCGTGCCGTGCTGCCGGGATACCGTGATGCGAGCATGCCTGTATCAGACTCGTATAGTTTAAAGGCGGTCGCCTTCTCTGTCCTCTTAAGAGGACTCCGGGCCTCCGTCACCTGGGCGACCATCAAACCGACGCCCGCGTTCACCAGCCATAGGAAATCCTGCTCGTATTTTTGAAGGCGAGCCCCCTCGCCCAGGGATGAAACAACAAAGCGATGGGACTCCGCCTCAAGCTGAACGGGAATTTGCTCGAAAATGGAGCGAACGTTAAACGCTCGAGTCGATGCATATTTAGAGATATCGCTTTTGTACTGATTGACTAGCTGAATTTGAAGCTCACGCGTTCTCACGAGCGAATAGCCCGAATCGATATAGTTCTGAACGACCTCCGGCATGCCGCCGCAAACGATATAGGCTCTAAAGTTTTTGAGCATCGCTTCATGAATATAGTTTTCGACGGGACGTCTCTCGACAAGGCGGCTGCGAATATCTGCAAGCACATTTTCGCTGACGCTGTTTGCCCAACAAAACTCTTCAAAATCCATCGGCCGCATAACAATGTGCTCGACATACCCTACCGGAAAAGAAGAGATCCCCTTAAACTCAGTCCCAAGCATAGACCCCGAGAAGACATAGCTAAAGCGTCCGTCCTCGACCAGCGCCTTCATAAGTGTAACGATCTGCGGATACTCCTGAATCTCATCGACGAAGATAAGCGTGTCTCCTTCAACAAGCGGTGCATCCGCAAGAAGGGCCACACGGTTGATGAAGTCAATGGAGTTCTTAGCGCCAACAAGTACGTCTCTTGCCTCGGCATCAAGTAGCAGATTGACCTCATAATACGAAGCGTAGTTGCTCTTTCCAAACGCGCGAATCGCATAGCTCTTGCCAATCTGACGCGCACCGGTAACAAGCAGGGCCTTATGGGAGTTATTCTTCCAGCTCAAAAGCCTATCAGTGACCTTGCGGCGTAGCATTAAAACACCTCATTGACAAAAATTGGCAAATAGATTTGCCCCTAATCATACAAAAATTGACAAATAGATTTGACCAAAATCATACAAAAATTGGCAAATAGCAAAGCTCACTTAGGCCTCAAAGCCAGCGAGCCAGCACGGTACTTTGCGAAAAGGCTGGCGGCGCTGTTGTTGAGGGTGGCCAAGTCGGCGGTGTTGCCGTTGACGTTCTCGGCTGCCTGGGCGCGCAGGAGCGAAAGGGCGTCGGCAGCGTTCATGCAGTAGCCGACGGTAAAGTTCCATACTGCGAACTCACAGTCGCTTGCCGCAGGGTGAAGCGCGATCGGCTATCCCTTATGTTGGATGAAAAGCCCCATGTTTTTGCAGGGGTGCATACTCGTCAAATTAATGTATAGAATCGCGTATAGCGCGAGTAAGATATTGCGCTGTCCGTTTTGTGTTTAGCAAAGATATAGTTTGCATAATCTGGTCTAATCCCTGCTCTATTTAAATAAAGTTGCACGTAAATGGCGTAGATATACCTGAACTGGGCTTCTTTACGCTGAGCGGGTAAAATCGACCGTTCGCCGCTTAGGTATTTTCAAAATGAATAAAATGAGGGATAACAGGAATATAAACCTTAATAAACTCGCGTATCGCACGGACGCGGGTTATTAATGGGTTGTAGGCCTTTTACAGAAAGGATTCCAGCAATGTCTAAGCCTCTTGGCAAGCCCGATCGTATTGTCGTCGCCCTCGGCGGCAACGCCCTCGGCAACAACCCCGTCGAGCAGATCGAGGCCGTGAGCAACACCGCCCACGCTCTCCTCGGCCTCATCGAGCAGGGCAACGAGATCATCATCACCCACGGCAACGGCCCGCAGGTCGGCATGATCCAGAACGCCTTCGCCGCTGCCCACGATGCCATCGGCACCCCCGAGATGCCGCTGCCCGAGTGCGGCGCCATGTCCCAGGGCTACATCGGCTATCACCTGCAGCAGGGCATCGGCCGCGAGATGCACAAGCGCTATAAGCGTTGGCACGCCGCCACCGTCGTCACCCAGATCGAGTGCGACCCGGATGATCCCGCGTTCAAGAACCCGACCAAGCCGATCGGCCCCTTCTACACCGAGGAGCAGGCCAAGGAGTTCATGGCCGAGGACCCCTCCAAGGTCTTCGTCGAGGATTCCGGCCGCGGCTGGCGTCGCGTCGTCGCTTCCCCCGATCCCAAGAAGATCGTCGAGGCCGACTCCATCCTCAACCTGCTCGACAACGAGTTCATCGTCATCGCCTGCGGTGGCGGCGGCATCCCCGTCGTCCGCGACTACGAGAACAAGGGCTGCTACAAGGGCGTTCCCGCCGTCATCGACAAGGACCTGGGCGGCGAGCTGCTGGCCGAGGACTGCGACGCCGACGTTCTGTTCCTGCTGACCGCCGTCGAGCATGTCGCCATCAACTTTGGCAAGCCCAACCAGGAGGAGCTCGAGGACCTCACCGCCGACGAGGCCGAGCGCCTGGCCGACGAGGGCCAGTTCGGCAAGGGTTCCATGGAGCCCAAGGTCCGCGCCGCCATCAAGTTCGCCCGCTCCCGCAAGGGCCGCACCTGCATCATCGGCGCCCTGGACAAGGCCGCCGAGACCATGGCTGGCCTCTCCGGTACCCGCATCCACGAGTAGTCTCTACTCTGTTGCCTCTCTCGTGGGCGCCAGGCAAGACGCCCACAGACTAGCCTCTCTTCATGAGCCCCGCGGTCCGCTCCGGCTGCGGGGCTTTTGCTGTTTGAGATGTGTGCAGGGGGTAAACAAGAGCAAATTTGGTTAGATGCTCAGATCATGGGATGCCTGAAACCAGACGATGACTCCCAGAATCCTAATTCGGCGTTTGTCCAGCACAATATCCGGTTCCGCTGTGCGATAGGAGTGGGATGAGAGCATCACGGTGTTTGTGCCGGTGCTATAACGCCGTATGACGATTCTCGAATTATCGGCCAAAGCGAGGACGGAGCATCCGTTCCAGGGTTTCAGACTGGGATCCACGAGGAGATGAGATCCAATCGGATAGCATTTGGACATGGCGGACGTATCCATTTGAACAAAGAAGCACCCGCGATGTTTCTTGAATACGGATGAGGGAAGCGCGGTTGTTCCGGTTTGTTTAAGTCCCGTTCTGCCTCCATTCATCTGGATTTTAAATACATCGCAAAGGGAATCAGTAGTAACTTCTCTGGATTCCCCCTTTCGCTCCTCGTGGTCGAGCTTTGCGGCAAGCCCTGCGGTTTCAGATGTGAGGTCGTCGAGCTGCAGGTTAAATTTCGATACTATCTTGAATAACGTTGAGCGGCGGATTGCATAGCGGTCCTTTTCCCAGCGGCATACCGTTTCTTTGGAGACGCCGATGACTGCTGCGAACTCCTCTTGCGTTAGCTGGTCGCGCTTGCGAAGCGCCTTTATGTTTTGACCCGTTCCCATGTTATGAAGTGCGGACGAGGGGAAGGCAGAGGCAGTTGGGACCGCCAAAGCCGTTTGTCAGCTCGAAGATAGAGATGGGGACAAGTTCAATACCTGCCTGCTCCAGTGCTTTGTTGGTTTCGGCGTTTTCTTCGTATACGCAGACCTTGCCGGGCTCCAAACAAAGGGTGCTTGTGGCATTGTTGGACCTTTCGACCTCTGCTGCACCGGGATTTGAGCCACCGCAAAGGATAAATTGCAACGAACTTGAACCTAGGGCTAATCGCAACGCTTCTTTCAGTCCGCCTTCGACATGGCGTGCCCGGGTTGTCCCTTCCGATCTGCCCCGTGTGATGCGGTAGACCCGCGCTTGGTCGAGAAGTTCACGGGCAACGAGGAATGTCTCGTAGCCAACGCGAGTGAAATATGTGTCGAGATGAATGCAGAGGTCATCGTAGGGGACCTGAATGGCCCATACGGACTCAATAGTCGAGTTCTCATCCCAGAGCAAGTTATTTGCCAGGGTGTCTATCGCCGCCGGCTCGGTTCGCTGGGAGATTCCAATGGCTACGTTTTCGCTGTTGAGGTTGTGCAGGTCGCCGCCTTCAATGTGGAAAGTCGATTCATGCTTGAAGAACTGGGGAGTCTCGCGGAAATCCGGGTGATACGTAAAAATCGTTTTATAGGCGATAACCTCACGGTTGCGCTCTGGCCAGTACATATGGTTGAGCGTGACGCCTTCGCCGATGACGCTTGCCGGATCGCGAGTGAACCACATGGTGTTAAGGGGGCTTACGAGAAGGTCGTCGGGCGAGTATGCATCTCCCGTCAGTTTTGCGAGGCTGAATACCTCCTTATCCGTATCGAAGACCTGGGAGTAGCGGATGCCATTGACCGCTGCTTGAGCCAGGGCACGGGAGTCTTCGATGCGTTCGAGATACTCGCGAATGGCAGATTCGAGCTCAATGCCCCGAGCGCCACATTCTAAAACGTAGCTATCGATAAAAGAGCGACGCGCCTGCTCTGTCGCATCAAGGGCTTCGGTAAGAAGGTTTTCGAGATAGAGAATCTCTACCCCTTCGTGCTCGAGCATTGCCGAGTAAGCATGATGCTCCCTAAGGGCTTTATCAAGATCGAATGAGCTGCTAGACGGACGCAACGTAAAGACCCGATTGAACTGCCCGTCGGGGTAGTTGCGCGTTTCGGGGCCGGGACAGTGCAGGAGCACCCTTTTTAGCTTTCCTATTTCGTTTTGAACATGCAATGCGGACATATGACCTCGCTTTGGCGATGAGTATTTATTGCTTCCATAGTGGCACATTACGAGATCGTTTCAATTTACATCATATCTGTCACAGGCGAATGGCACGAGCCGAGCTGCTAATTGATGTTAAACATCAATTAGCAGAGTAAATTGACGAATTACATCAATCTAAAGGCCGTTTACGGGCCGATGGCTTTCGTTGACGGGCGATGGGACGTAAGGAGGTTTTGTGCGATGACACAATGGCTTTGCCGGCAACGAAAAACCCCTGAATTAAGGAGGAGAGATGGCAGAGACAGAAAAGAAGCGTGCCTTTCGAGTTCCGCACGTATACACCATCATTCTCGTCTTGATGGCCGTATTTGCCGTTCTGACCTGGGTCGTGCCTTCGGGTTCGTTTGAACGCCAGGAGGTTAACGGCCGTGAGGTAACAGTTTCGGGCACCTATGAGCCTATCGACAAGGTCTATACGGACGAGGACGGCAACGAGGTTGATCTTCGCCAAGGTGTCTTCGAAGTGCTTGAGGCTCCTGCGATCGGTATCCAGCAAGCGGTCGAGGTCGTTGCGTTCATTTTGATCGTGGGAGGTTCCTTCCAGGTCATCACGGCGACCGGAGCCATCACGAGCGGCGTTGCTCGAGTGGTGAAGAAGTTCAAGAGCAAGGACGTCCTCATCATCCCGATCCTAATGGTGCTCTTTGCCTTGGGTGGCAGCACCTTTGGTATGGCAGAGGAAACGCTTCCGTTCTTTGCGATTCTTATGCCGATCATGATGGCCATGGGCTTCGACTCAATTACGGCGTTCATGACGGTGTTTGTGGGCGCCCGTATCGGATACATCGCATCTACCGTCAATCCGTTTAACGTTCTGATTTCTCAGGGCATCCTCGGCATCCAGGGCAACCCTCAGCTTTGGCTGCGTACTATCGCCCTTGTCGTGCTTACTGCGGTTGGCGTCGCATGGGTTGTAATGTATGCCCTCAAGGTGAAGAAAAACCCCGAAGCGTCCCCCGCTTTCCACGATGATATCGAGAAGCGCAAAGAGTTTGGCGCGGACGAGAATCTCCTCGATAGCGAGTTCACCGCTAGGCAAAAAGCCGTCATGGTTATTTTCGTGCTTGGACTTGGCGCTATCATTTGGGGTCTGGTGGCCCAGGGCTGGTACATGAACGAAATCTCTGCGATTTTCTTGGCCATGGCCCTTCTTTCGGGTGTTGTTTCCGGGATGAATGAGAAGGAAATCGCCGGCGAGTTCGTTAAGGGAATTGCAGACTTCGCGTTCTCTGCCATCGTTGTTGGACTTGCCCGCGGAATCCTCGTAATCGCCAATGACGGCCTCATCATCGATACGATTCTCAATACGCTCGCCACGGCTCTCGCTGGAGTTCCAGCCGTTATCTTTACGAGCATCCTCTATGTCGTGGATAACCTTCTGTCGATCCTCGTTCCGAGCTCCTCGGGCATCGCTGCTCTTACGATTCCCATTTTCGGCCCGCTTGTTGAGCTGATGGGCTTAAACCCCGAGGCTGCAGTTACTGGTCTTTCCATGGGCAGCGCGGCCATGTCTCTCATTTCGCCAACAAGCGCGATGCTCGTTGCCGGTCTTGGCGTCTGCAAGATTCCGCTTGGCCAGTGGTGGAAGGTTGCTTGGAAATTCTTCCTGGTCGTGAGCGTTATCTGCATGGCATTCACTGCGGTTTCGGGCCTTATCCCCCTGCCGTAAAAGCAAAACCCTACATACAGTTGTAAGAAAGAAGGATAGAGATGAACAAAGGACTGAACGTTCATAGCGAGATTGGTGCCCTTAAGAAGGTATGCGTCCATCGCCCCGGTATGGATCTTGTAAACATGAAGGCGGAGGATTTCGACCGCGTCTGGATTCACGACGCGTTCTATTTGGACTATGCCCAGAAGGAGCACGATCGGTTTACCGACCTTCTTCGCGGCGCTGGCGCCGAGGTCGTCTATATGGAAGAGCTGCTCGCTGAGACGTTTGACAAAGTCGAGGGCACTCGCGCAGAGTTCATGACGAAGTTCATGGGTGAGTCCGGCATCTCCAACGCGGCCCTTCGCCAGGCCGTTGTCGAGAAGCTTGATTCGATTAAGGACAACAAGGAGTTTGTCCTTGCTGCCATGGGCGGCCTCTACGTTCGCGACCTCGAGATCCCCAAGGTTGGCGGTTCTCTTGCCAGTATGGACGGCGAGGAGTTGAAGGCTGACGATATGGTGCTGTTCCCCATGCCGGCCTCGTATTTCTCCCGTGACCCTCTGGCTGTCGTGGGCAAGGGCGCTACCATGAACCGCATGTACTGGAATCAGCGCAACCGCGAGGTAATCTTCTACGAAACGGTGCTGCGCAACCATCCCGATTACGCCGGTAGCCCCATCTGGTACGACCACAACAGCGAGTGGCATATCGAGGGCGGCGATATCCTCAACATCAACGCCAAGACGCTCGCCATCGGTATTTCCGAGCGCACCCAGACTGCGGCCATCGATGAGCTCGCCAAGAATATGTTCTGGGGTTCCGATGAGGCCGAGATCGAGAACATCTATGCCATCAAGATCCCGCACGGCTACGCCTACATGCACCTCGACACCGTCTGCACGCAGGTCGATCGCGATAAGTTCACGGTCTATCCCGGCATCTACCAGACGCTTCGTGCCTACCGCCTGACCAAGGGCGATGCAGAGGGGGAGGTGCATATCGAGGAACTCGAGGGCACCCTGCAGCATATCCTCGAGCTTGCGACGGGTATGGACCATATCACCATGATTGAGTGCGGTGGCGGCGATCCGATCGAGGCTTCCCGTGAGCAGTGGAACGATGGTTCCAACACTCTTGCGGTTGCACCGGGCAAGGTCTGCGTGTATGAGCGCAACGTTGTCACCAATGATGCTCTTTACAAGGCTGGCGTCGAGCTGCTCGTCGCTCCCTCCGAGGAGCTTTCTCGCGGTCGCGGCGGCCCGCGCTGCATGACCATGCCGTTCTGGCGTGAGGAAATCTAGTCAGCGTTAGCGTATCTGGGCGGCGCGTGTGCGTCTGCGCCGCCCATCCCTCCTTGTGTGTTCCAACAATCGAAAGGACTCAAATCATGGCTCTTAATCTTTCTGGTCGAAGCGTTCTTACCCTGCTTGACTTTACGTCCGAGGAAATCGAGTACATGCTCGACCTCTCAAAGAACTTCAAGGATATGAAGCGCGCCGGTTATCCGCACCGCTTTCTCGAGGGCAAGAACATTGTCCTGCTGTTTGAGAAGACCTCAACGCGCACGCGCTGTGCCTTCGAGGTCGGCGGTATGGACCTGGGTATGGGCGTGACCTACCTCGACCCCGGCTCGTCGCAGATGGGCAAGAAAGAGTCCATCGAGGATACCGCCCGCGTGCTCGGTCGCATGTATGACGGTATTGAGTATCGCGGCTCCGACCAGTCGATCGTCGAGGAGCTTGCCGCCAAGGCTGGCGTTCCCGTCTGGAACGGTCTGACCAATGAGTACCATCCCACCCAGGCCCTTGCCGACATTCTTACCATGCGTGAGGAGTTTGGCGACACGCGCGGCATGAAGCTCACTTACATGGGCAAGGAGCAGGGCAACGTCAGCGACTCCCTGATGGTTATCTGCGCCAAGCTCGGCATTAACTTCTGCTCCTGCGGACCCAAGGGCGATGTCGAGGGCGCCACGCACTTCGATCCCGAGCTTCTTGAGCGCTGCCAGGAGATCGCCGCTCAGAATGGCTGCACGATCCAGCTCACTGAGGATATCGACGAGGGCGTCAAGGATGCAGACGTGATCTATACGGACGTTTGGGTCGGTATGGGCCAGGCTGAGGAGCTGTGGAAGAGCCGAATCGATCTTCTCTCTCCCTATCGAGTAACGCCCGAGGTCATGGCCAAGGCAAACCCCGGCGCCATCTTTATGCACTGCCTTCCGAGCTTCCACGATACGCAGACCACCATCGGCGCCGAGATTGCCGAGAAGTTCGGCGTGACCGAGATGGAGGTTTCCGACGAGGTCTTTGAGAGCGCGCAGTCTCGCGTGTTCCAGGAGGCCGAGAACCGCATGCATACCATTAAGGCCATGATGTACGCGACGCTTCGCTAGTAGCTGGGAAGTGAACGAACACTATGAGTAAACCGTACGGCAAGCCCGACCGCATCGTCGTCGCCCTCGGCGGCAACGCCCTCGGCAACAACCCCGTCGAGCAGATCGAGGCCGTGAGCAACACCGCCCACGCTCTCCTCGGCCTCATCGAGCAGGGCAACGAGATCATCATCACCCACGGCAACGGCCCGCAGGTCGGCATGATCCAGAACGCCTTCGCCGCTGCCCACGATGCCATCGGCACCCCCGAGATGCCGCTGCCCGAGTGCGGCGCCATGTCCCAGGGCTACATCGGCTATCACCTGCAGCAGGGCATCGGCCGCGAGATGCACAAGCGCTATAAGCGTTGGCACGCCGCCACCGTCGTCACCCAGATCGAGTGCGACCCGGATGATCCCGCGTTCAAGAACCCGACCAAGCCGATCGGCCCCTTCTACACCGAGGAGCAGGCCAAGGAGTTCATGGCCGAGGACCCCTCCAAGGTCTTCGTCGAGGATTCCGGCCGCGGCTGGCGTCGCGTCGTCGCTTCCCCCGATCCCAAGAAGATCGTCGAGGCCGACTCCATCCTCAACCTGCTCGACAACGAGTTCATCGTCATCGCCTGCGGTGGCGGCGGCATCCCCGTCGTCCGCGACTACGAGAACAAGGGCTGCTACAAGGGCGTTCCCGCCGTCATCGACAAGGACCTGGGCGGCGAGCTGCTGGCCGAGGACTGCGACGCCGACGTTCTGTTCCTGCTGACCGCCGTCGAGCATGTCGCCATCAACTTTGGCAAGCCCAACCAGGAGGAGCTCGAGGACCTCACCGCCGACGAGGCCGAGCGCCTGGCCGACGAGGGCCAGTTCGGCAAGGGTTCCATGGAGCCCAAGGTCCGCGCCGCCATCAAGTTCGCCCGCTCCCGCAAGGGCCGCACCTGCATCATCGGCGCCCTGGACAAGGCCGCCGAGACCATGGCTGGCCTCTCCGGTACCCGCATCCACGAGTAGTCTCTACTCTGTTGCCTCTCTCGTGGGCGCCAGGCAAGGCGCCCACAAACTAGCCTCTCTTCATGAGCCCCGCAGTCCGCTCCGACTGCGGGGCTTTTGCTATTGAGGTGGCTGTTCATGAGAAGCATTGCAGACCGCGGAAACCCAGCACTTGGGGACGTTCCTTTCTGCCGGCATCTTGGGACAGTTCTTTTCGACAGTGCGAGCGGTCGTCTGCAAAGGCCGTCCCCAGTGGCCAGTCATTTAAGTCTGTCCCCAATGACTAGTAGTAGGCCCACATGGCTTCGATTTCGTTGAGGACTTCTACGACGCCCCAGTGGCGGGCGCTGCGGCTTTGCGAGTTGGGGTCGTAGACACCGATCTGGTCGGCGTCGTCAATCCCGTAGAGCACGATGTAATGACCAACGTTGGTAAACGTGCCGGGGCGCACGGCGGCGATTACGGGAGCACCCGAGCGCAAGGCCTGGGCCATCGAGTCTCGATCGTTGTAGAGCTGCGTCCCGTTAAGCCCCAGCTGCCATGCACCGCTCGTCATAAACGACCACTCGGTGGCACCGGTGGGCGCATAGTTGCCCGCCTCGGAAAGAGCGCACATATCGACCGGCGTCATATCGGTGTGGCCGGTCTTATAAATGTAGACCATGGTAAGACAGGTGGGGCCGCAGGCGTTTTGACGGATGGTACCGCCGGCGTAGGGCAGCTCCGACCATGCCGGATCTATCTGATAGATATGGGGCATGGTGCCGGCTTGCCACTGCGAGCGCGGGGTCGAAAACGCAAACGAGTAGCCGGGCGCAACCGGGGCCTTGAGCAGCTTGTCCTCGGCGGTGGGCTCCAGGCCGGCAGAGCCATGCGAGGCACACGACCCCAGATACACAAAGGCCAGACATGCCATGATGGAGCACAGGACAAGACAGAGACGATGAATCCGCGGACTGACGGCCCTGACACGTCCCATCGGCCGTGGCTGCTTTGCGCTGCGTCCGCCGCGGGGCTTCGAAAAGAAACGGCTGATGTGATTGTCAGACTTTCGTCGATTGTTTTTCTGCCGCCGAGGCACTTCGGCCCGGCGTTGACGGGTGCCCGAGTATGGGCGATCAGCCTGACGCGCGTTGGCATTCTGCGGCATAGACGACGAGGGGCGATCCTGCGGACGCTGCGGGTTCTGCGGCTCGTCGCTGTCAGAAACACTCCTGAATGTTGGCGTGGTACGCCCGGCAAGGCGAACGTTTCGCTGTCGTTCGCCGTCGTTGTATCCGTATGCCATCTGTACCGCCTCGTCTCACGTATAACCCGTCCATCCTACAAAAAAGACGTGCAGCAAATGAGTGCGTGCGACAAAAGCTCGGTAAACGGCACGAACGGGAGCGAGCCTGTCGCCATAAAGTGGCACCCTCCGCGAGCGATCGAATCGCGTCATCAAAACGGGCACTCGCAACGAGTGGCGCCCCTCGCCGTTCGTCCCAAAAACGGTGCCGTTCGTTGTACAGTTCTGCCTTCGGTCGAGCTACAAGCGGCGCTGCTGTGCCAAGGCCGTATCTTAAAGCCACGAAATAAAAGCGCGCGGCAAAACGGACCGCGCAAGGGGTGACGCCAAGGGGCGTCAAAAAGGAAAGGAGGGGAACAATGGCGGACAAGAACGCAGAAGTTGCAGTCGAGGGCGACGGCGGCATGAAGAAAACGCTTTCGCTCTGGAACTTCTTCACCATCGGTTTCGGTGCCATCATCGGTACCGGTTGGGTTCTGCAGGTCGGCGACTGGATGGTCGTGGGCGGCGGTCCCGTTCCCGCTATGATCGCATTCCTCTTGGGTGCAATCTTCCTCGTGCCCGTCGGAGCTGTTTTCGGTGAGCTCACGGCTGCTATCCCCATCTCGGGCGGCATCGTCGAGTATGTCGATCGTAGCTTTGGCCGTACGCTGAGCTACATCACCGGTTGGCTCCTGGCCCTGGGCAACGGAATCCTGTGCCCGTGGGAGGCCATCGCCATCTCGACCCTCGTGTCCGAGATGTTCGGTAGCCTGCCCGGTCTTGAGTGGCTGCGCGCCGTCAAGCTCTACACCATCCTAGGCGCCGACGTTTACCTGTTCCCGACGCTGATCGCGCTCGGCTTTGCGGTCTACGTCATCTTCCTCAACTTCCGCGGTGCCAGCTCGGCCGCCAAGCTCCAGGCCTTCCTGACCAAGGCTCTGCTCTGCGGCATGCTGCTCGCCATGGGCGTCTCGCTGTTCACCGGCTCGCCGGACAACGCCATGCCCGTATTCTCCCAGGTCAGTGGCGCTGGCGGCGGCAAGGCCGCTACCGAAAGCACCAGCCTGTTCGCCGGCATCGTGTCGGTCCTGGTTCTAACTCCGTTCTTCTACGCCGGTTTCGACACCATTCCTCAGCAGGCTGAGGAAGCAGCTGAGGGCCTCAACTGGAACAAATTCGGCAAGATCATCTCCCTGGCCCTGCTGGCCGCCGGCGGCTTCTACATGGTCTGCATCTACTCGTTCGGCACCATCCTCGACTGGCATGAGTTTGTTAAGAGCCCGGTTCCCGCGCTTGCCTGCCTCAAGGGCATCAACATGCTTCTGTACCTGGCCATGCTCGTCATCGCCACGCTTGGACCCATGGGCCCGATGAACTCCTTCTACGGCGCCACGAGCCGTATCATGCTCGCCATGGGCCGCAAGGGCCAGCTGCCCGAGAAATTCGCCGAGGTCGACCCCAAGTCCGGCGCTCCCAAGCTTGCCTGCGTCGTTCTGGGCGTCATCACCGTCATCGGTCCGTTCCTGGGCAAGAACATGCTCATTCCTCTGACCAACGTGTCGGCTCTCGCCTTCATCTTCTCCTGCGGCATGGTCGCCCTCGCCTGCCTGCGCATGCGCTTCACCGAGCCCGATCTGCCTCGTCCCTACGAGGTGCCTGGCGGCAAGTTTGGCATCGGCCTCGCTATCGCTGCCTGCGCCATCATCATCGGCCTGCTCGTGATTCCGTTCTCTCCCGCCTCCCTCAACATGGTGGAGTGGAGCATCGTGATCGGCTGGTTGGCTATCGGCCTGGCCCTCATGGCTTTCACCAATTCCCGCAAAAAGTAACGCCTAGCCGGGGCGGATCGGGTGCGCGGAATCCTCTCTCCCGCGCACCGAACCCGGCACCACTTGGGTAGCTTTGTGAGGCCTAGCCCAACATGGCCTCGCCCACTATATGGATCCATAAGGAGGAACCATGTCCACTAAGTATGCAATCGTTGGCGGCAAGCTCATCGACGGCACCGGCGCCGAGCCGGTCGAGAACTCCCTCGTTCTCGTCGACGACAGCGGCAAGATCGAGTACGCCGGTGCTATGCAGGACCTTCCCGAGGGCGTTGAGGTTATCGACGCCGCCGGCAAGACCGTCCTTCCCGGCCTGATCGACACCCACCTGCACTTCTCGGGCAACCTGACCGACGATGACACCGATTGGGTCATGCAGCCGCTCCTCGAGAAGCAGGCCGTCGCCGTCAAGCAGGCCTACGACTGCCTCACCCACGGCCTCACCACCGTTTGCGAGATCGGCCGCTTTGGTATCCAGATCCGTGACTGCATCGACAAGGGCGTCTTTAAGGGCCCGCGCGTTCTGGCCACCGGCCTCGGCTTCTGCCGCGTTGCCGGCCACGGTGACTCCCACCACTGCACCCAGGAGCTCAACAAGGAATCCCACCCCTGGGGCGACCAGGTCGATGGTCCTTGGGATCTGCGCAAGGCCGTCCGTCGTCGCCTGCGCGAGAACCCCGATGCCATCAAGATCTGGGCTACCGGTGGCGGCATCTGGCGCTGGGATTCCGGTCGCGACCAGCACTATTGCTCCGAGGAGATCCAGGCCGTGGTCGAAGAGGCAAAGATGGTCGGTATCCCCGTGTGGAGCCACTGCTACAACAACCACGCCGCTGCCTACGATTCCGTCCGCTTTGGCTGCGAGCAGCTGATTCACGGTTTCGATATCGATGAGCGCACCATGGACCTCATGGCCGAGCAGGGCACCTTCTTCACCCCGACAATCGCCTTCCTGCCCACCTGGTACGCCACCTATCCGCCCGTCTACGTCCCCGAGCTGCACGACAAGTACGAGGGCACCCTGGTCGAGAAGGAGCTGCAGCGCAACTACGACTGCCTGCGCGAGGCCAAGAAGCGCGGCGTCGTCATGACGATCGGCTCCGACTCCTTCTCCTTCGTCACCCCGTACGGCACCTGCTCCATCGAGGAGATGTACGAGTTCGTCGACAAGATCGGCTTCACCCCGGTCGAGACCATCACCTGCGCCACCCTCAACGGTGCCAAGATGTGCCACATCGAGGACGAGACCGGTTCCATCGAGGCCGGCAAGTGCGCCGACCTGCTGGTCGTCAACGGTGACGTCGCCGCCGACATCCACGTGCTCAACACCGACAACATGGACGTCATCATGAAGGATGGCTGGATCGTCGAGGCTGGCACCTTTGGCGAGGCCAACAAATACAGCGCCTAAGATACCGTTTGTCGATGGCTGGATGCAAAACACAGTTTTTGATTGCATAATGCAATGGAGAGGGTCGCTTGCGGCCCTCTTTATTGCTATGGGTGCTACGGACAAAAGGGGATGACGGTGGATTTAAACAGGCTGATTCTGGGCAAGAGTTACAACTCTACCAAGGTCTTTCGTACGGCCCAGCATGTGGTCCAGGCCATCCTGCTCGGTATTGTCGTTCCGGCGCTTATCCTGCTGCTTATCTGGGATTTAACCGATAATCCCAATCCCGTTCCGGGCGTTGTCGTTATTGCCGGCCTGGTCATGCTGTGCTTCTTCTTCTCGTATGTCTTTGTGGTCCCCGATGACCTCACATCGAGCGCAACCGACCGTACGCTCGCTATCGCATCAAAAATATTCGCCTACACGTCGCGCGGCCTTACGCCCGAAGCGGCCCTGGGCGCCTCCAAAATCATCCTGTCCGAGACCATCGCCTCTGCCATCTGCTTTACCGACGGCAAGCAGGTGCTGGCAAGCTGGGGCGAGGACTCGGCAAAGTGCCCTGCCGGCACCCCGGTGGTGCTCAAGACCACGCTCAACGTGATTGAGACGGGCGAGCAGAGCGTGTTTTCGCGTGACGCCTCCAATGAGACGGGCGGCTATTTTCCCCGCCTGCGCGCCGGCATTGTCGCGCCGCTTACCGTGCGCGGGCATTGCGTGGGCACACTCGAGCTGTATTACCCCCGCCTGAGCAGCATCGATATGCGCCAGACGGCCCTTGCCTCGGGCTTTGCCGATCTAATTTCCACGCAGCTCGCTAGCTTTGAGCTCGAGCGCCAGGACGAGCTCACGGCCCGCGTTGAGCTTCGCGCCCTGCAGTCGCAGGTCGACCCGCATTTTCTATTCAATACCATTAGCACGATCGTGTCGCTCGTTCGAACCGAGCCCGACAAGGCGCGATCGCTGCTGATCGACTTTTCCAACTACTATCGTCAGACGCTTTCTGACTCCGATACGCTCACCACGCTCGAGCACGAGGTGGAACAGGGTACTCGTTATATCAATCTTATGCAGGCCCGGTATGGCGACGGCCGTCTGCGCGTTTCGGTCGACATCGACTTTGAGGTGCGCGACAGCCTAGTGCCGCCATTTATCTTGCAGCCGCTGCTCGAAAACTGCATCAAGCATGCGCAGCGCGAGACCGAGCCGCTTTCTATTCGTGTTAGGGCTTTTGAGACCGATGATGGCTTGGAGATCATCGTCGAAGACGACGGCATCGGGATGAGCGAAGAAGTCTGCGCGCATCTGTTTGAGCAGCATCGCCGAGAGGAGCCCGAGAGCATTACCGCCGACGGCTCCATCAAGCGAGGTTGCGGCCTGGCGCTCTTCAACGTGCTTCAGCGCATCCATTTCTTTTACGGAGAAGATTCCGGCATGCGCGTGAAGTCCCAGGAAGGCGTGGGAACACAGGTCATCGTTGAGTTGAACGGCGAGCCGCATGAGCCGGCGCCGCTAACGGTGTAGCACGCGGTTGGATTGAGAGAAAAAGAGGGGAAGCGCATATGTCCGAAGGCTGGAACATCCTGGTGGTTGATGACGAGCCTCCCATTAGGGCTGAGCTACGCTATCTGTTGGAAAAGGATACGCGTGTAGGTCAGATTGCCGAGGCAGGCAATGTCACCGAAGCCGTGGAGTCGATTCTGTCGAACAAGCCCGACGTGCTGTTTTTAGACATTACCATGCCCGGTCGCTCGGGAATTGAGCTTGCCGAGACGCTGCAGAACCTAAAGACGCCGCCGGTCGTGGTGTTTGTGACGGCATTTGCCGAGTATGCGGCTGATGCCTATAACCTCGATGCTGTCGATTACATCGTCAAACCGGTCGAGGATGCCCGCTTGTCAAAGGCGCTCGACAAGATCGAGGCCGCCTTGGGCGCTCGCCGTGTCGTCCATGCTCCGCGCCAGCCTTTGCGCCTGACGGTGGATCGCGGGGGCAAAAAGGTGTTCATTCCCGTGGCGGATGTCTGCTACTTTGAGGCACGCGCCGATTTTTGCAACGTCGTCTGCGCCGAGGGAACATACCTGATCAATGAGTCGATTTCCTCGCTCGAGCGGCGCTTGGCCTCTGAGGGCTTTATCCGTGTCCACCGCAGCTATCTGGTCAATTTGGAAGACGTGCACAATGTCGAGATCGGTTCCACGGGTCTTATGGAGCTCAGGCTCGATCGCGTAATCTCGACGGTGCCCGTGTCCCGTCGTCGTGCTGCCGAGGTCAAGGCGCACCTGGGGCTTGCGTAGGCGGTCTGCATGCCATCGTTTACCGCCGCAGGTTTGGCATGACCGTGCGGTGGGCATAATGGGTGACATCGAATGAAATCGAAAGGATCATTATGCCCGCGCTCATTACGCATCATCTGTTTGGCGAGGAAAGCATCGACCGTCTTCCGCAGGGCGTTATTACGTCCGACGAGGAGCGCATCGCCTTTATCCTGGGAAACCAAGGTCCCGACCCGTTTTTCTTCCACATGCTCACGCCGCGCATTTCCGACTGCATGTTGCTTGCTCAGGTCATGCACCGCTCGCGCATGTCGCGCCAGTTCTCGTGCCTGCGCGACGGCGTGTCGCACCTGCAGCCGCGCGATGCCAATCTGGGTCGCGCCTTTGCGCTGGGCCTGCTGTCGCACTATGTGCTCGACCGCAATGCCCACCCCTTTGTCTACGAGCAGCAGTTTGGCATTGTAGATTCCGATCCCGAGCTCGAGGCTTCGGGCAGCCAAGTACACGCCGTGCTCGAAAGCGACCTGGACGTGCTGATGCTGCAGCTCAAGCGCGACGGTGCCACGGTCGAGGACTATCCGCCGGCGGGCGAGATCGTCACCACCGACCGCATCAATCGCGTGGCCGGTGTGCTGATGAGCTACGTCGCCGGGCGCGTGTACGGTATCGACATCCCGGCGGGGGAGTACGCCGGCGCCGTCTCGGACATGCAGATGCTCTATCGCGCCATTGAGCCCGCCGGCTCGGCAAAGACTCGTGCGATTGCCCTGGTCGAGGGCTTGGTGCACGACTACTCGCTGCTCGACGGCCTTGCCCATCGCGTGACGACGGAGCTGCCCGAGCGCACCGGCAACCTGGGCCACCTGACATGGAAGAACCCCTTTACCGATGAGGTCTCGACCGAGAGCTTCCCCGAGGTCTTTGAGCGCGCACTGGTCGATTACGAGCTCACCGTTGCTCGCTTTATCGAGACCGGCGACATGGAGGCCGTGACCGGCCATATCAACTACAGCGGCCGCGTACTCGACGCCGACGAGGAGTTCGACCGCGAGGAGTAGGGTCCGTGCGTACCCCTTTGCCGAATCCTTACCAGCGCTTCTGTGCAATTGGGGTACGATGAACTAACTGCATATTGGGCGAATACGAAAGGGCCCCTGTCCATGAAATACACCAAGCTCGAGCGTAACTGGGTTATGTACGATGTGGGCAATTCGGCCCTCGTGTTGCTCAATACCTCGGTGGTGCCCATCTACTTTAACGCCATCAATACCGGTGCTTCCTCGGCAGACCTGGTGGTCGCTTGGGGCAACGCGCAGACGATTGCCTCGCTGGTCATTGCCATGCTCATGCCCATTCTGGGCGCGCTTGCCGACTACGCTGGCAACAAGATCAAGTTCTTCTTGGGTTTCTTCCTCACGGGCCTGGTTCTTTGCCTGGCGCAGGCTATCCCAATGTCCGCCATGGCATTTTTGACCGTGTACGTGCTGTGCACCATCGGCCTTAACTCTTCTATGACGTTCTACGACGCCATGCTGCCCGACATTACCACCGACGAGCGCATGGATGCCGTGTCCAGCTCGGGCTATGCCTGGGGCTACATCGGCTCCACCGTGCCGTTCATCATCTGCCTGGCGCTCATCATGGGCGGCCCCGCTCTTGGCGTCCCCACCATGCTGGCAACGCGTCTGTCGTTTATCATCACTGGTGCCTGGTGGCTCATCTTTACTCTGCCGCTCATTCGCACCTATAAGCAAAAGTACGGTCGCGAGCGCGGTCCCGAGGACACCATCGGCCACATCGTGGGCGGTGTGTTCTCCGAGGTCGGACACACCATGCGCGAGATCGCCCACAACAAGACCGTGCTGGTCTACATGATTGCGTTCTTCTTCTATATCGATGGCGTCCACACGGTCATTTCCATGGCTACCAGCTACGGATCGGCTTTGGGCATCGACTCGACGCAGCTGGTGCTGGCGCTGCTCGTTACGCAGTTCGTGGCCTTTCCGTCCGCCATCATCTACGGCAAGCTCGCCGGACGCGTGGGCACGCTCAACATGATCCTGGTGGCGGTCGCCGCCTACATGGGCATTGTGCTGTTCGCCGCGTTCTTCCTAAAGACCGCCTTTGAATTCTGGGTGCTTGCCATTATGGTCGGTCTGTTCCAGGGCGGCGTGCAGGCGCTCAGCCGTAGCTACTTTGGCCGCATTATCCCCAAGGAAAAGTCCAACGAGTACTACGGCTTCTTTGACATCTTCGGTCGTTATGCAAGCGTCATGGGCACCTTCCTGGTGTCGGTCGTCACCTCGCTGACCGGCAACCCGTCGCTGGGCGTCCTTTCCATTGGCGTGCTGCTGATCGTTGGCTTTATGCTACTGGTTCGCCTGTCTCGCATGACTCGGGAGGCAGAGCATGCCGCATAGGAGCGAGCGGCTATTGTGCCTGCCCACGGTACTCTTTTGGGGTTATCCGCAATAAACATTGCGACTTGCGAGCAATGATTTGCCCAAGTGGGTATGATGGAATCAGCTAGGTCGCGGGGCGTCGCCTGTGTTTGGCGGCGGCCCGTTTTTGTGTTGCAGGGAGGGAAGGCATGAACGCCACGGTTGTGATTCCAACATATTGGGCGGGCGATGATGCCCGTGCAAACGCTCCCGGCGTCTATGACCACTCGACGAAGCTCAACGCCACCAATCCCGAGCTCGACCGCTGCCTGGTCTCGCTCGAGCAGGTGTGCGACATTCCGAGGATTATCCTTTTGGTGGTCTGCCCCATCTCGGCTACGGCTGATGTGTCGAAGCGCGTGCACGAAATCGTCAACGCGCACCCTACGCTCAAAGTCACCGTAGTTACCAACACCCAGGCATCGCGTATCGCCGACCGTGTGGCGCAGATTGCTCCCAAGGGCTCGGGCGAGTGCGTGAGCCTGCGCGGATACGGCGCCATTCGCAATATGGGGCTTGCCTGCGCTGCGGTGCTCGGCCACGATGCCGTTGTCTTTTTGGATGACGACGAGACCGTTATCGATGCCGACTTTATGAAGCGCGCGACCTATGCACTGGGCCAGCAGACGCGTCAGGGCCTGCCGATTTTGGTTAAGAGCGGTTACTTTTACGATCGCGACGGATCGCCGTTGGCGCCCACGGACAAGGTGGGCATTTGCCATCGTTGGTGGACCAAACGCATTGAGTTTAATCGTTGGATGAAAAAGGCGCTCTCGGGCACCCGTATCTCGCGTTCAAACTACGTGTGCGGCGGCCTTGTGGCAATTCATGCCCGTGCCTTTACCCGTGTTGCCTTTGACCCGTTTATCACCCGAGGCGAGGACCTGGATTACCTCTTTAACATGCGCATGTTTGGCTACGACGTGTGGTTTGACAACGAATGGACCGTTCGTCACCTGCCGCCCGAGTCCGAGAAGCGCTCCCCGCGCTTTATGCAGGATGTGTACCGTTGGTACTACGAGCGGGCCAAGCTGACATTTGCCGCGCACCAGCAGGAACTCGTTCCCGTCACGCCTGCGTCGCTCATGCCCTATCCGGGCCCGTGGATTTCGCGCGAGCTCGACGACCGCGTGCGCAAGACCGCCATGGTCCGCAGCGTGTTTACCCGCGAGCACGAGGGGTACCTACGCATTTGGCGGCACGGTATTGACGAGGCAAAGACCTACGCGCGCCAAAACGCCGCAAGCTATCTGCGTTTCCAGAGCTTCTGGCCCAAGATCATGGACGGGCTCTGGCGCGACGCACAACTGACCAGCATCCTGGAGGGGACTGAATGATCGACCGCCGCGCCCAGCGCGATAACTCAATATCAATCTTTCGCGTGATCGCCGTTGTCTGCGCCATTTGCGTGCTGGTGTACTTTATTTTTGCCCTGGCGACCGGAATCGAGCCAATCGCGACCGTGGTCGCCTGCGCACTGCTGTGCATCTTTCTGTGCATTTTTATCTATTTGACGCTCAATCCCGATTCGGTGCGTTCGCAGTACACCGAAGAGACGCTCTCGGTGGCCTCTGCCATGCTCGAGGATATCAAAGGCGGCCTGACGCAGGAGTCGGCGCGTCTGGTGTGCCAACGTATTTTGCCCGAGACGCGTGCCATGACGGTTGCCATCACCGACGAGAGCAACGTGCTGGCCTGCGCGGGCGAGTTCGAGGAAAAGCTGCTGCCCGATTCGCCCATCCACACACTTGCCACGCGCTACGTCATCGAGCACGGTATCGTCCAGTCGTTCAACCGCGTGGTGGACGTGGTGGGTTCGGATGGCTCGCACAACCATGTTCCCGCCGGTATCATCGCTCCTATCAAGGTGGGCGACCGCACCGTCGGCACGCTCAAGTTCTACTACAAGACCCCGCGTGCCGTCGACCGCACTCAGTACGCGCTTGCCTCGGGTTTTGCCGAGATCCTGTCCACGCAGCTTGCCATCCACGAGCTCGAGGTGCAAAAGGAACTCACGGCTCGTGCCGAGGTGCGTGCCCTGCAGGCGCAGATCAACCCGCATTTTCTGTTCAACACGCTCAACACCATCGCGTCGTTTACGCGTACCGATCCGCTGCGCGCCCGCGAGCTGCTGCGCGAGTTCTCCTCGTTCTATCGCGCCACACTCGACAATTCGGGCTCGCTCATTCCCGTGTCGCGCGAGGTCGCGCAGACCAAGCGCTACCTGACGTTTGAGAAGGCGCGCTTTGGCGAGGACCGCGTGCTTGCAACGTTCGATGTGTCCGAGGACGTGGAAGATACGCTGGTGCCGGCGTTCGTGATCCAGCCGATTGTCGAGAACGCCGTGCGTCATGGTATGGGCGATGACGGCGCCCTGAGGATCGACGTGACCGTTCACCAAGACGGCGAGGATGCAATCTTGATTGCCGTTGCTGATAACGGCGTGGGCATGGATGAGGGCACCGCCGCCAGACTGTTTGACGAGCGCTCTGCCCGTCCCGACGCCAGCTCTCCCCAGGGTGGCGGCGCCGGTGTGGCCATGCACAATATTTCGGAGCGCATCCATCGCTTTTATGGGCCGCACTCCTATACGCGTGTCAAATCGGCGCCGGGCAAGGGCACCAAAGTGCTCCTTCATCTTGATTTGTCAGAGAGCATCTTTGACATTCAAGAGTAAAATAAAAGGCTACGGGCTCAACGTCATGCGACGGATGCCCGGCGTAGTTAGTTGACGAAAGGTATTATCCCTATGCTGCGTGCGATGATTGTGGATGATGAGGCGCCGGCTCGCTCGGAGCTTCGCTTCCTGCTCGAGCAAACGGGCAAGATCGGCACGATCACGGAGGCGTCGAGCGTCCGCTCCGCCATCGAGATGCTTATGGAAAGCCGCGTGGATGTCGTGTTTCTCGATATCTCGATGCCCGGTGCCTCGGGCCTGCAACTTGCCGAGGCGCTGCATAAGCTCAAAAATCCGCCGGCGATCGTGTTTGTGACTGCGTATAGTGACCATGCGGTCGAGGCATTCGACGTGGATGCCGTCGATTATCTGATGAAGCCGGTTGAGGAAGCTCGGTTGGATCGCGCGATCGAGAAGGTCATGCAACGCGCCAAGCCGGTTACGGACAGCAAGGTGACCATCGAGCGTATCCCGGTGGAAAAGGGCGGCCGCAAGGTGCTCATTCCCGTGGACGACATTCGCTTTATCATGGCCAAGGACGATTACTCCTGCATCTATACTGTCGATGATCGTTTTTTGTCGACGACCTCGCTGGCGCAGTTTGAGGCCAAGCTCTGCGACTTTGGCTTCTTCCGTGTTCACCGCCGCTATATCGTCAACTTGGCGTGCGTTACGGACGTCGAGACGGTGCCCTCGGGCGCCATCCAGCTGGGCATTACGGGCGTCGACGAACGCGTGCCGGTTTCGCGCCGCCGCGTCGTGCCGCTCAAGAAGGCCCTGAGTCTCTAGCACACTGGCCCCGCAGCCCTGTAGACCCATCGTCTGCGGAGCCGTGGGGCCTTTTTTGTATGTATCTGCCGAATCGTTTTTTTTGCGGAAGGGATCCCATGAACAGTGCAAGCGCCAAGCGCATCGACATCATCTCGGACACCCACGGCTATCTTTCGCCTGCGCTTCTGGACGAGCTCAAGGGCGCAGATCTGATCATCCACGCCGGAGACCTCACCTCAGAGATGGATTACGAGCATCTATGTACCATCGCCCCCGTGCGGGCCGTACTGGGCAACAACGATTACTACCGCGACTACGGCCCCGATGTAGACCGTCTTGCGCTCTTTACCTACGAAGGCCTCAAATTCGCCGTAGCCCACTACCGCGAAGACCTTCCGGTGGGATCCGTAGACGTAGCCATCAACGGTCACACCCACGTAACCAAAGAAGCCCAAGTGGGCCGCTGCTTAGTCCTCAACCCGGGTAGCGCCAGCTACCCCAGAGGCACCCGAGGCCCCACCATGGCCAGAATGCTAGTAAAAGACGGCAAGATTATAAGCACCAAGTTTATTGACCTAGACTAACCGCAGCAAAAACGGGGGATGCAGATGCGTTCCCCGTTTCCATTTGAGCCAATGGCCGAGCTTCAACAAAAACCTTAGACAACCCTGCCGCGGAGAACGGGGCCGCCGAGCCGCGAAGCGGCGAGCAACAACAACGGCTCGAACAATGTGACGGCAGGGAGGGTCTCCGGGGCCGGCGGGCGCGGGTTAAGTTTGTCGCGAGTTCCGCACGCAAAGGAAAGCACTTAATGTGCTTTCCGTCTTGCGCAGGACTGTAGAGCAGCAAACTTAACCCGCGCCCGCCGGCCCCGGAGACCCTCCCGGAGGGACCGAAAAATTTTTTCAAAAAAGTTGTTGCGCGCCGGACAGACTTCTGTGTATACTAATCCCCGCAGCGCACGCGAGCGGAAACAAACGCGAACGTCTGCCTGGGGAGTTAGCTCAGTTTGGTTAGAGCGCCGGCCTGTCACGTCGGAGGTCGCGGGTTCGAGCCCCGTACTTCCCGCCAACGCAATTAAAGCCACGTCTTCGGACGTGGCTTTTTGCGTTTGATGCACTTTGTTTCGATAGAACGATCGCCCTGATGCATCTTTGCCCAGAATCCCCGCGCCTTCGGGAACGCAAGTAAAATCCAATAAGTATATCTGTCTAAACAACAGCTTTGTTGCGCAACACCTGTTCAACGAGACAGGGGGTTAGGTTATACTAAATTGCACTGTGCGCCGCATCTGATGCATTTCGCTCCAAGCGCGGCACTCAGTGGATATCTGATTTACCATTTGGATGTCCTGGCGGTCATTTAGCGTCTCGACACAAGCTCGGCCCCGGAGCTCGTTCGAGCTGTTCGTATTCCTTGAAAGGGGAAACATGGACATATCGAGGAAGACTGATTACGCCCTTCGTATGTTGGCGATGCTTGCCGAGGATCCGGAGCGTTTGCTTTCTGTTCGCACCGCTGCCGAAGAGGTCAATGTCCCGTATTCGTTTGCCCGCTCGATTCAGCACGGTTTGGTCCAGGCCGGTATTGTGGAGAGCCTGCGTGGCGTTCACGGTGGCATGCGTCTCAAGGTCAGTCCGGACGATGTCACCATCCGCCAGGTCGTCGAGGCTGTTCAGGGCCCCATGGTTATGAACGACTGCACCGCGCCTGACGGCGACTGTGCGCGCATGGGCACGTGCTGCTATCATCCCCTGTGGGCCGGAGCCCAGGCGTTGATGCGCGACTATCTCGATTCCGTTTCGCTCGGCGATATTGTCGCCCATCGCCAGTTCCCGGCTGTTGATCCCAAGTTCGCCGACCGCGATGCGTTTCCCGAGTACGCCACCTGCGCGTGCGCTTGCCGGGAGGAATAGCGCAGCATAAGGAGCATTGCCATGATTCAGGACCCCTTTCGTTCGATGATTCGTTCGGAAGGGGTCCTGCGTTATCGCGACCTTCCGTGGCGCCGCACGCGCGACCCGTATATCATCTGGCTTTCCGAGGTCATGCTGCAACAGACGCAGGTGCCGCGCGTGGAGACGCGCATGCCGGCGTGGCTCGATCGCTTTCCGACCGTTCTGGCGCTCGCTCAGGCCGCTCCTTCCGATGTTTTGGACGCTTGGCAGGGGATGGGCTACAACCGACGCGCTCTGGCGCTCCACAAGGCCGCTCAGCGCGTTGTAGAGGACTGGGACGGGGAGTTTCCGCGTGAGACGCGTGACTTGGTCGCTCTTCCTGGTATTGGCCCGGCGACGGCGCAGGGCATCCGTGCGTTTGCGTTTGATCTTCCGGGTGTGTATCTGGAGACCAACGTGCGCACGGTCTTTCTGCATCATTTCTTTCCCGACGTGCCGGCTGTTCCCGATCGCGAGCTGGTGCCGCTGATTCAGGCGGCCTGTCCGGCGGCCCCCGGTGCGTCGGCGGACGAGATCGCTCCCTTTGCCGTGCCGCTCGATGATGCCGACACGCCGCGCGCGTGGTATTACGCGTTGCTAGATTACGGCGCATATCTAAAAAAGACGTTGCCCAATCCGTCCAGGCGGTCGGCGGGCTATAGCCGTCAGTCCAAGTTTGAGGGCTCGCGTCGCCAAAAGCGCGCCCACATCGTGCGCATGCTGCTGGCGGCGCGCGATGGGCAGCCTGCGGGCATTACGGTTGATGAAGCTGTTACAGGCGTTAACGAGATGGAGACGGCAGCCGGTCGCGGGCCGGTCGAGTGCGACTTGATCGCGGGCATTCTAGCTGACTTGGAGCGCGAGGGCTTTTGCCGAGCCGAGGACGATCGTTGGTTGAGTGTGTAGCCCGCTCGAATTTTAAGGTTTAGATTTTCGGCAGGGGGTACCATAAAATAAGGCCGCTCAAAGCCTATGGGCGGCATGTATTGAAGGGAAGTACACCTATGGATTTTGAGAGCTCCCAAACCAAGAAGAACCTTGAGACCGCTTTTGCCGGTGAGTCCCAGGCGCACACCAAGTATCGCTACTATGCATCTAAGGCCAAAAAGGACGGCTACGTTCAGATCTCGAATATCTTTGCCGAGACGGCGGGTAACGAGTCCGAGCACGCCAAGCTGTGGTTTAAGTATCTGCACGATGGCGCCGTTCCCGGCACTCTGGATAACCTGCGCGATGCCGCCGCGGGCGAGAACTACGAGTGGACCGAGATGTACGACGAGTTTGCCAAGACCGCCGAGGAGGAGGGCTTTGCCGAGATCGCCGCGAAGTTCCGCGGCGTCGCTGCCGTCGAGAAGGCTCACGAGGAGCGCTACAACAAGCTCGTCGAGCGCATTGAGTCGGGCGAGGTGTTTGAGCGCGAGGGCGTAAAGGTGTGGAAGTGCCTGAACTGCGGGCACCTGCACGTTGGTGCCGAGGCGCCCGAGGTGTGCCCGGTGTGCAACCACCCGAAGGCGTACTTTGAGGAGCAGGTGGTGAACTACTAGCGCTTGGCGCTGGCTGCTGCGGAGCGCAGGGCGGGAGGCCGGATTGCCTTCCCTCCTCGCTCACGGCTTCGCAGGGTCGCGTTGAGGGAAGGCAATCCGGCCTCCCGCCCCGCGCTCCGGCGTTGGATCGTCGCGTGCTCATGTTTAAAAAGCTGATTAGAAGTTTGCGTGCCGCCCCTTTTGGGGCGGCACGTTTTTGTATGGGGCCAGTTGGGGCGGTGACGTTGCTTAGGGGGTACACTGGGTAGCGTTGGCTATTCGTTTCCTCTTGTGAGGTGTTGGTTATGGGTAAGAAATCTCGGGCTCGGGTTGCTGCGGCGGGGACTCGTCTTGATCCTGAACGTCGGGTTGCTGAGCACGATAAGGACGAGCGTGCCAATAAGGAGAAAAAGGTCGGTGCGCATGCTCATCCTGAGTGGGCGCCTCATTTGAATTCGGCGAGTGAGGACTTGACTGCCAAGCTGTTCACGATGGTCGAGGTCATCTTGGGTGTGGTGCCCGTGGTGGTCATCGGTTTGTTCCTGGCCTCGAAGGACGCCACGAGCGTGGATAAGCTCACCGATGTCTTTTCGCAGGACCCCTCGATGGTGGTCACGTTTATCTCTGCGTGCCTGCAGCCGTTTGTGGCGTACATGCTATACATGGTCTATCGCAAATACTGCGAGGGCGACGCTGGTTTTGCCGCCGGCAACCTGATTGGCCTTCTGTGCTCCGAGATCCTACTGCTCAATATTCCGGGCGTGATCGGTATGGGCATCTTGCTGTGGCGCGTTTGGCGCAATGTCGCTCCGCACTTTGAGAGCTGGCTGTTTGAGCGCCGCTTTGCGGGTGTATTGGCAGACATCGCCGGTTCGCTTGTGATCCTGGCCCTGGCGTTTATGTGTGCCACCGCTGCCCGAGGCCTCGCGGGCATGTAATCTGCTTTCACCGACTGCTGAGCGCGGGGCGGGGAAATACCTTTCCCTCTCGCTCACGGCTCCGCAGGGTCGCGTGAGGCAAAGGCATCTCCCCGCCCTGCGCTCCGGCTTCGGGTCGCCGCGTGCTCGTTGTGGAAAAGCTGATAATTAAGTTTGTGTGCCGCCCCTTTTGGGGCGGCACATTTGTGTGGGTGTGGACAGTTAGTTCAGATTTGTATATTTCGGACGGCTTATGGGCCGCTATTTGTACTCCTGAAGGCCTGTTGGATGCTTTTAGATGGCTTGGAGTGCCTGAATAATGCTTCGGACGCCCATTGCGGGGAATCATGGGCGCTCATCGAATGACTTTCGTGTTGATTGAGAGGGTCTGAATTATACAAATCTGAACTAACTGTCCAGACACCCCTTTTGGGGTTGAGCGTTCTGCCCGAGGTCCTTGTCTTCACAGTTTTCGTCAAGCTTTTGGTTAGATTTTGGTCAGTTGGCGTAAGGGCGGAAGGCCAAAAGATTGCTGGCGAAAAAAGCTCAGAGAAAGTGCTGGTAGGGGAGTTGTTGAGGTTTTCGACAGATTTTGTCAACAAGAAACTTTGCAGCTATTGCTACGGATTGCGTTGTCGCGGTCATGGCGGTGCGGGATGCTGGTCGTAAGCGTCGAATGCCCCGATTTTGGAGGCCAACATGGATCTGTTTCTTGAGACTCCGCAGCAACAAGCTGAGCGCATGCTGCGTCAGCAGCAACGGCTCATGGATATGCAAATGCAAGGGGTAGCCGCCCAGCCCCCTGCGCAAAATGTCACGCCCGCGGTTTCGCCCGCGGGCGGATCGGCGCCAGAGAACTATTCCGTACAACAAGATTCATATGCGCAGGAGCTTGCGTTCGACAAACGCCGTACGCGTCACCGCCGCGTGAGCCAGCGCCTGCGCACGTTAGCGATGATCTTGCTCATTCCGTTAGGACTTGCGGCGATTTTCTTGGTCTCGTATGCGCTCACCTGCATCCTTAACGGTGCTTCGCCCAGCGAAGTGCTCCAACATCTGTCAGCTCTTGGCCAGCGCCTAGGCGATGTCATAACAACCATCCGCACCGGCTGGGAGAACTAGCGTTTGTCACATTAGGCCTTCTTGGGTGTAGGGATTATCGCCACGAGTAGAATTCTTGCATCCTATTGGTCCTGTCGCGCGACTGAATAGTATTATTGAAGATGAATAATAATAGGATTTGCTATGTATAAGCAGGATTTAGAGCAGACTCTTTTGGATATTGACGAAGAGGCGGAGCTGGAAATAGGTCCAAGAGACGATAGGCCGAGCGTTGTATTGGTGGGAGGAAGCGCCTTCATGCTAAACGATGCGACGAATCGGTCGGTTACACATGACATTGATGTGTTTGAGGCAGACAGGTGCCTCCGCGAGATCATAGCTCGATACCCCGAGGTGAATGGTATGGCAGTGGCATATTGCAACCAGATGCCATTCAATTACGAAGATCGCCTGATCCCATTGGAGATTGGGGCGCATTTTATCAGGTACTTTACGCCATCTTTGGAGGATCTGGCGGTGATGAAGCTCTATGCCTATCGTCCGAACGACATCATCGACCTCCATAGTCGAACATTTATCGACCGACTTGATTGGGATCTGCTCGAGCGGCTTATATTCGACGATGGAGAGGCGCTGGCGTCGTCGCCTTCGGAACGGAGTTATCAAGAGATGATCTGCGCATACAGGCAATACAAAAAGGAGGTGCTCGGTTGAATCTGACTTTTGAGGGATTTTTGAAAGGCTATTGCCGGGAGCTATCCGGACAGCAGTCGCTGAGTTTTAGAAAACTGGTTGAGCAGGCGACGACGGTTGCGCCGCGCGTGGCGGAGCCTCTGTTTTTGCTCGCTTTGGCGCAAGGAAAAGCCGAATACGTTCTGGGTTTATCCGAGGGCTCGTGGATGGAAGAGGATTACCGAGGCGTTTTGTCCTTGTACGATCAAGCGGGTGGCATGGCGTCTCTATGCGCCAAAAGTGAGCTCCCTAACCGTTATGCCAACGTTTGGCGTGCGTATAGAGCGGTGAAGGAAAAGCCAGTGGCGGACAGAAGGATCAACGCCCTGATGCGAAAAAGAACATTGGGGGCGCTAGGGGAATCGGGCGTAACGCGCTACGGTCTCTGCCGCGATTTGAATCTGAATAAGGGAAACGTATACGCATACTTGGCCGGCGATGACTCAAAAGTGAGCAGGAAGACAGCGCGCCGCATTATGGAATATGCGGAGGAGAGAAGCGCCCAAGAAGAGGCTGGGCGCCCGGTGCGTGTGGCGGGGTAAGATTGATCGCGGCTTTGATTGGTGCTCGATTGGGTTTGTTGGGCGGAGTTTATGTCTGCTATTGATATTGTGCTTGTTGTGATCGCCTTGGTGGCGGTGGGGGTTGCTGTGGCTTGCGCCCTCCAGCTCAAGAGCCTGCGTGCCGAGTTGTGGGAGCGTGGCGACAGTAGCGCGGAAACTCTGGCAGCGCTCGAGCAGGCCAACAGCACGCTCGACACCCTGAACGTCGCGTTGGCCGAAACCCGCCGCACGGCCAATGCCATCGCGCAGCAGCAGACGACCGACGCCGCCGTAGAGCAGCAGCGCTACCTGACCATTGCGCGCGAGTTCTCGCAGGCGGGTGACCGTATGGATGACCTGCGCCGCGAGACGGCCCAACAGCTTGGCGCCAACCGCGAAGGCATCGAGCACCGCCTGGACAAGGTGCGCGAGACGGTCGATGCCCAGTTGGGCGCCATCCGCAAAGACAACAACGTGCAGCTCGATCAGATGCGTGCGACAGTGGACGAGAAGCTCTCCCGTACGCTCAACGATCGCCTGTCGGCATCGTTTAAGCAGGTGAGCGACCAGCTCGAGGCCGTGTACAAGGGCCTGGGCGACATGCAGTCTATCGCCACCGGCGTGGGCGACCTTAAGCGCGTGCTGGGCAACGTCAAAGCGCGTGGCATTTTGGGCGAGGTGCAGCTGGGCGCGATCCTGGCGGACATCCTCACGCCCGACCAGTATCTGGAAAACGTCGCCACCAAGCCCGGCGCCTCGGAACGCGTTGAGTTTGCCGTCAAGCTGCCGGTGGACGAGGGCGATCCCGTGCTGTTGCCGATTGACTCCAAGTTTCCGGGCGACGCGTACGAGCACCTGCTCGACGCGCAGGAGTCGGGCGACGCGGAGGCCGTTGCCGCTGCGCGCAAGGCGCTCGATATGATGGTGAAGCGCGAGGCAAAGGACATCTGCGAAAAGTACCTGAGCGTACCCGCGACCACCAACTTTGGCATTATGTTCGTGCCGTTTGAGGGCCTGTATGCCGAGGTCGTCAGTCGCCCCGGGCTTATCGAGACCCTGGGCCGCGACTATCACGTCAACGTTGCCGGCCCCAGCACCATGGCCGCCATTCTCAACAGCCTGCAGATGAGCTACCAGACGTTTAGGCTGCAAAAACGTACCGACGACGTACTGCGCGTGCTCTCCGCCGTCAAGGCCGAGCTGCCGCGTTATCAGGCGGCGCTGCGCCGCGCCCAGCAGCAGATCGAGACCGCGGGCAAAACGGTCGAGGGCATCATTACCACGCGCACCAACGTCATGGAGCGCAAACTCAAGGACATCGACGCGCTGGAAGACGCGCGGGAGGCCGACGCGATTTTGGGCTTGGAGTCCGCAGACCTGCCCGCAGACCAAAAAGACGAGGACTAGCTGCATCTGACGGCGGGGCGCCTGTGCAAGCACGGCGCGGGCGCTTTTCGCATCGCGCTTGCCTGAAGTGCGCTTCAATGTGCAACAATGGCGTTTCGCCCTATCAGATGCGAAAGGAAGCCCATGTCTCAGAGAAGCACCAGTCCGCTCAGCCGCTCCACCGTGCGCCGCACGCTGCAGCGGTTTTGGGATGTCACGCGCACGCAGCCGCTGATTGTCTTTCTCTCGGTGCTCTCGTCGGCGGGCTACATCTTTTTGCTGACGTTTGCCAATACCTATGTGATGGCCCTCATTGTCGACCGCATTCAAGCCGGTCCCGTGGCGGGTGACCAGGTGTTTGAGGTCTTCGGCCCCTATATCCTGGCGCTCGTGCTCGTTAACCTGGTGGGTCAAATCCTCTCCAAGCTGCAGGACTACACCGTCTACAAGCTCGAGATTGCGGGCAACTATCACCTGGCGCGTCTGTGCTTCGACACGCTCTCCAACCAATCCATGACATTCCACACCAGCCGCTTTGGCGGATCGCTCGTCAGCCAAACAAGCCGTTTTATGAGCGGCTACACGGGTCTGGTGGACGTGACGGTGTATTCGCTCATCCCCACTATCACCTCGGTCATTTGCACGGTGGCGGCGCTCGCTCCGGTGGTGCCCACATTTACCGTGATCCTGGTGTGCATCATGGCCGTCTACATTGCGTTTGTCTGGCTTATGTACAAACGTATCATGCCACTTTCGGCTGCGACGTCTGCTGCACAAAACAAGCTCTCGGGTGTCCTGTCTGACGCGGTCACGAACATCCTGGCCGTCAAGACCTGCGGGCGCGAGGACTTTGAGCGCGACCTGTTCGATACCGCCGATCGCGCCGCGCGCGACGCCGAGACGGTCTCGATGCACGCCATGATGCAGCGAAACTTTACGACCTCGGGCCTTATCGTCATCACCATGGCCGTGGTGAGTGTGTTCGTGGCGGGCGGCAATGCGTGGTTTGGCATCTCGGCCGGCTCGCTCGTCATGATCTTTACCTACACCTATAACCTCACCATGCGTCTGAACTACGTAAGCTCCATGATGCAGCGCATCAACCGCGCGCTCGGTGATGCGGCCGAGATGACGCGCGTGCTGGACGAGCCGCGTCTGGTGGCAGACGACGAGAACGCTCCCGAGCTTAAAGTGACCGAAGGTGCGATTGATTTTGAGCACCTGAGCTTTGCATATCGTGACGCCGCGGCGGGCGAGAACGTGTTCGACGACCTGACGCTTCACGTGGCGGCGGGCCAGCGCGTGGGCCTGGTGGGTAAATCGGGCTCGGGCAAGTCGACGCTCACCAAGCTGCTGTTGCGCTTGGACGATGTGCAGGGCGGCCGCGTGCTCGTGGACGGCCAGAACGTCTCGCGCTGCACGCAGCAGAGCCTGCGCCGCCAGGTTGCCTACGTGCCGCAGGAGGCGCTGCTGTTTCACCGCTCCATTCGCGAAAACATTGCCTACGGTCGTCCCAACGCCACTGATGAGCAGATTCGCGAGGCCGCGCGCTTGGCTAATGCGACCGAGTTTATCGACCGCTTGCCCCGTGGCTTTGACACCATGGTGGGCGAGCGCGGCGTCAAGCTCTCGGGCGGCCAGCGTCAGCGTGTGGCTATCGCCCGCGCCATCCTAACCGACGCGCCGATTCTGGTGCTCGATGAGGCGACCTCTGCCCTCGACAGCGAGTCCGAGGCGCTGGTGCAGGAGGCGCTCGAAAACCTGATGCGTGGACGTACCTCCATTGTGGTGGCGCACCGCCTGTCCACCGTGGCGGCGCTCGGTCGCATTGTGGTGCTGGCCGATGGCGAGATTGTCGAGGACGGCACGCATGCGCAGCTCGTCGAGGCGGGTGGCGAGTACGCGAGCCTGTGGAGTCGTCAGACCGGCGCATTCTTGGAGGCGTAAACGTCTCGGACGTGGGACAATTGTGCCCATAAGTTTATTGTGCCGTTGAGCCGAGGAGTCGTTATGCCACGCGAGACCAATGCCGCCAAGCGCGAGCGCGCCATCGAGGTGTGTGAGCGCCTCAACCGTCGCTATGGCCCGGTCGAGTGCTTTTTGGACCACGAGAATCCCTTCCGCCTGCTGATCGCGGTGCTGCTCTCGGCACAAACGACCGATGCGCAGGTCAACAAGGTGACGCCGCGGCTGTTTGCCCAGTGGCCCACGCCCGAGGCCATGGCCGGGGCGAGCGTAGCTGACGTGGCAGACACCATCAAGTCGCTCGGCTTCTACAAGAGCAAAGCCAAGCATGCCGTCGAGGCCGCGCAGATGATCGTCGCCGACTATGACGGCGAGGTGCCGGCCGACATGAAGGAACTCGTGAAGCTGCCGGGCGTGGGACGCAAGACGGCGAACATCGTGCTCAACGTGGGGTATGGCATCGTGGAGGGTATTGCGGTGGACACGCACGTCAACCGCATTGCGCACCGCCTGATGCTGAGTCCCAAGACGCATGCCAAGGAACCGCTCAAGACCGAGCAGGATCTGCTCAAGATTTTGCCGCACGAGTATTGGGAGTCGGTCAACCACCAGTGGATCACCTTCGGTCGCGAGATCTGCGACGCCCGCAAACCCAAGTGTGACGAGTGTCCGCTGGCAGACCTTTGCCCCAGCGTACGGGTGAGCTAGACTGCAAGGGCGTGACGCCTCCGCCCTTGCGTGCCTCCAAGCTGCACAAATCAAGGCGTGGCCGGTTCCCGCGACGCTCGCTACGACTCCCGAAGCAAGAACTCTTCTGCCGGCACAACCGATGCGCCCTCGGTATCGTAGCTCTCGGAGCCGTGATATACGACGGCTCGGTCCTTTGCGGGAATGCCAAGTTCGGAACCAACGGAGCGTAGGTGTCGAGCGAATGAGTCGCGATAGGTAGCGCCCGATTTGATTTCGAACGCCTGAGGGCGAGCCGGCTCTGTTAGATCGATGAGGTCGATCTCTCGTTTGCTGTCGTCGCGATAAAAGGCGAGCGTTGGCTCGATACCTCTGTTGAGATACGCCTTCTGGCGTTCCGAGACAACGAGGTTTTCGAAAATTTCCCCGCTTAGGGGATGGTTCATGAGACTGTGCTCGTCGTGAATGCCAAGCAGATGGCAAAGAAGCCCCGTGTCGTAGAAGTACAGTTTTGGCGCTTTGGTAAGCCGCTTGCGCATGTTTCCGGCATAAGGCTGAAGCAGGAACACCAAATAGCTTGATTGCAGGATCGAAAGCCACGAGTTGATCGTCGCCGTGGCGACTCCCACATCGGCGGCGAGTCTTGACAGGTTGAGCAGCCCTCCCACGCAAGCCGCGCACAGTCCGATCATTTTTCTAAAGGAGCTCAGATTGCGCACGTCGAGAAGGCCGCCCGCGTCGCGTTCCACGTAGGTCATAAGGTAATTTTGAAAGAACACATCGGTGGGGATACCTGCATCGTATATGCGTGGGTATCCCCCGCGAATCAGGTAGGTGTCAAGCGCGATTTGCGTATCGCCAAGCTCCTGGTAGGAGAGGGGTAGGAGCTTGAGCATGCCGACGCGCCCGGCAAGCGATTGCTGGATGTTGTGCATGAGCAAAAAGTTTTGCGAGCCGGACAATACATACTGGCCGGCCCTTCCGCGCTCGTCGGAGGCGACCTGAATCATGCTGAACAGCTCCGGTGCATATTGGGCTTCGTCGATGATTAGATGATCGGGGCGCCTGCTGATAAAGCCGACGGGGTCATCGAGTGCGGCGCGACGGACTTCCGGGTTCTCGAGGTTGAGATATTCATATTCAGGAAAGACGGCCTTGATGAGAGTCGACTTGCCGCTTTGGCGTGGCCCCGTAAGCGAGACGACGGGGAACCATTCTGACATGTCGCGTAGCTTATGGGCCATGGTTCGCTCAATCATTTTTAATGCCCTTCGTGTCTTGCATCGCATGCTCGCAGGCATGCTTTTGGTTCGAAAGCTTCGTGACGAGTTTGTCGGTATCCGCCGGGTTTCGTGGCAGGTCTTCGGGATTTGCCACATTGTCAAGGCAAAACAACCATAATTGCTAACTAGAAGTTACCACAACTATAAAGTAGGAATTGCCATAATTACAAAGTAGCACAGGTGGCAGCTGATAATTGATGCTGTCCGTTCAGACTGTTTTGTGCAGAGGGCGTTGGGCATGCGCGTTTTGGGTGAGCGGACCGGATGCTGATGGCAGCCGTGCAGTTTGCGCGACGCCCGCAAGCCCAAGTGCGACGAGTGCCCGCTGGCAGACCTTTGCCCCAGCGTTAAGGTCGACCTCAATGACCAGGCAACCTATGCCGCCGCGAACCTGTTCCTGTCGAACTTTACGGAGGAACACTTCGATCGGGACTGGTATCAGACAGGTGCTTTCGATTCGACTGACGGACTTTATGATGACGAGAAATACAAGCTGGTCAAGTTTATCTGGTGCCATTTTATTGACAACGCGCCGTATCGAATCGAGAAAGGTGACTATGACAACGGTAATCTCCAGCGTATAGCGACTGATGTGGTCAATAGGGAACTCAACCGCTTGACGGGTCTGACGCTTTCCGATGCCGATATGACTTATGACAGAACGCCGGAGGGGCAGGCGATTCCTGATTCGGCCGAAGCGCATGGTGGGTACTTGTATCTGAAACAGGAATATGGCCAGGGAAATTACAACCCACCGTGTGCCATCGTTACGAGCGCGACTGACCTTGGCGACAACATCTACGAGCTCACCTATGAGGTCTACAGTGCTGGCGGCATGTTACTTCCTTCCGACATCCCCGAGAGCACCTACGGCCTGCCAGAGAACCAGTTCATCGCCGCAATTCAAGCGGACGCATCCAGGGGCCGTACTGAGACTTGCACGGTCCGCGTCGCGAAGGGTGACGGCGCCCCGACCTTCACACTGCTTAAAATGGGCGTCTATGATTAGACTCGGCGTATAGCTCACTCTGATAACGCCAGGCGGCTCGTCCGTCTGGCGTTTTTTGCGGGGCTGGGTTTGCCCTTGAGCCGGAGTCCTCTCCATGCGCTACCATGACAGACAATGTATTTGACGTACGACCCGCCGAGCCTGCCCCGGCGGGCTTTTGGCGTTGCGATGCCGGAGGACCATATGCTCATTCACCGTATAGCCGCGCAGCTCTACACTGCCGAGGCGCTGCAGACCGTCGAGGCCGGGCTCGATGCTGGCGAGGACGTGACGCTGGCCGTGTCGCAGTCGGGCCGCACGCTCATGGCGGCAGCTCAGTTTGCGCGCCGCCCGCGCCCCACGGTCTACATTGTGAGCGGCGAGGACGCGGCCGATCGCGCCGCGCGCAGCCTGGCCGCCTATGTGGGGCTGGCGCACGTGTGCCGCTTTCCCGAGCGCAAGGACTACCCCTGGCGCGAGCAGGCGCCCGACGACGCCGTGGTGGCGCAGCGCTGCGAGGCCCTGGGACGCATCGTGCGCGGCGACAACTGCATTATGGTCGCCTCGGCCCGTGCGCTGCTGCGCTGCGTGCCGCCGGTCGAGAGTCGCTATTGGGAGTCCACCACTTTTGCGGTGGGCGAGGAGATTCCTTTTGACGAGGTGCCGCAGCGCCTGGTGGGCATGGGCTACACCAATGCCGGCGCCGCCGACGCGCCCGGTCTGTTCCGCGTGCACGGTGACACCGTCGAGGTGTTCCCCGCACAGGAAAAGGCGCCCGTACGCATCGAGTTCTTTGGCGACGAGATTGACCGCATCCGCCGCATGGTGAGCTCCACGGGCCAAACCATCGGCAACGAGGACAGTATCGAGATCTTCCCCTGCCGTGAGCTGGCGCTTACCGATGAGGCGGTCCACAACATGCACGTGGCGCTCTACCGCGCCAGCCAGGACGATAGCAAGCTGGCGGCGCTGCTCGAGATGGTGGATGCGCGCATCGTCACGCCCGAGCTCGACCGCTTTTTGCCGGTGATGTACGGCCAGACCGTGAGCCCGTTGGCACACGTGAGTGGCAAGGCGCTTGTGGTTTTGTCCGAGCCGCGCTCGCTGTTCGACGACTGCCTGCGTGCCTACGAGGATATCGAGGCCCGTGCCGGCGAGGCGGGGATTGACCGCCTGGACGGTCTGTACGTGCGCGCTCAACAGCTCGATTTTGGTGCCCAGCAGCGCCTGAACTACGTAAGCCTCATTCGTGCCGGCGGCGCGGTGACGGCCGAGCTCAAGATTGAGCAGCCTGCCATCGCAGGCTCGGACAACCGTTTTATGACGCGCATCCAGGAGGTCGTGGGCAAGCGCTATGCCTGCGTGTTTGCCATTCCCGACCGCGGCGCGCGTGAGTCGATGGAGCTCACCTTTGGCGACGAGGGCATTACCTTTGAGGAATCGCTGACCGCGGCGCCCGAAAATGCCGGCGCTATCGGCGACCGCGTGCGCGTGGCAGCGGCGGATTCCGCCGACCGTGCCGCACGCCAGGAGGCCCACGCTTCCATTCGCGAGCGTAAGGCCGACGCACTCAACGCCCGCTCGCTCGAGGCGGGCGCGGCCCAGGCTGCCGCCGGTGCCGCCGTGCCCACCATCTCGCGCGGGCGCGTGACCTTTGTCGATGCCGCCCTGCCGCAGGGCGTGGTGGTGCCCGATGCCAACCTGGCCGTGTTCTCGATCGCCGACCTCAACGCCCGTATGGATGCCAACCGCGCGCGCAGCCGCCGCAAGGTGGACATTACGCAGATCACCTTCCCGTTTAAGCCGGGCGACTACGTGGTGCACGCCACTCACGGCATCGCACTCTTTAGCGAGATTGCGCGTCAGGAAGTGGGCGGCAAAGAGCGCGACTACTTTTTGCTGGAATATGCCGACGGCGACAAGCTCTACGTGCCGCTCGAGCAGGTCGACCGTATCACGCGCTATGTTGGCCCCGACGGCGACAAACCGCGCCTGACCAGGCTCAACACAGCCGACTGGACGCGCGCCACCAACAAGGCGCGCAAGAATGCCAAAAAGCTGGCGTTTGACCTGGTCGACCTGTATACGCGCCGCTCATCAATCGCGGGTATCGCCTGCCCGCCTGACACGCCCGAGCAGATCGAGATGGAGGAGAGCTTTCCTTACGACGAGACGCGCGACCAGCTGGAGGCCATCGCCGACATTAAGGCCGATATGGAGGCGCCCAAGCCCATGGACCGCCTGCTGTGCGGCGACGTGGGTTTTGGCAAGACCGAGGTCGCCCTGCGCGCGGCGTTTAAGTGCGTGGACTCCGGCCGCCAGGTCATGGTGCTCTGCCCCACGACCATTCTTGCCCAGCAGCACTACGAGACGTTCTTTGAGCGCTTTGCCCCGTTTGGCCTTGAGGTCGAGGTGCTCAGCCGTTTCCGCACGCCGGCGCAGCAAAAGCGCGCGCTCAAGGCGTTTGCCGAGGGCACGATCGACGTACTCATCGGCACGCACCGTCTGCTTTCGGCCGATGTGAACCCCAAGAACCTGGGCCTGGTGATCATCGACGAGGAGCAACGCTTTGGCGTGCAGCACAAGGAGCAGCTCAAGAACCTGCGCGAGCAGATTGACGTGCTCACGCTTTCGGCAACGCCCATCCCGCGTACCATGCAGATGGCTACGAGTGGCGTGCGCGACATGAGCCTGATCACCACGCCGCCGACTGGGCGTCGTCCCGTGATCGTGCACGTGGGGGAGTACGACCCCGATGTGGTGAGCGCGGCGATTCGCCTGGAGGTGGGTCGCGGCGGCCAGGTGTACTACGTGTCCAACCGCGTCAAGACCATCGACGACGCCGTGGCGCGCGTGCACGAGGCCGCGCCCGAGGCGCGCGTGGGTGTGGCGCACGGCAAGATGAGTCCGCGCGAGGTCGAGGACGTGATGATCGAGTTCGCGACCAAAAAGATCGACGTGCTCATCGCCACGACCATCGTGGAGAGCGGTATCGACAACGCGACCGCCAACACGCTGATCATCGAGGATTCGCAACGCCTGGGTCTGGCGCAGCTCTATCAGCTCAAGGGCCGTGTGGGTCGCTCTGCCACGCAGGCCTACGCGTACTTTATGTTCCCGGGCGAGCTGCCGCTTACCGAGGAGGCCACGGCACGCCTGACCGCGCTTTCCGAGTTCCAGGACCTGGGCAGCGGCATGCGTATCGCCATGCGCGACCTGGAGATCCGCGGCGCCGGTTCGCTCATGGGTGCCGAGCAGCACGGTAACCTGTCGAGCGTGGGCTTTGACCTGTTTACGCAGATGCTGGGTCAGGCCGTGGCCGAGGCGCGCGGCGATGACGACGCCGGCGTGGAGGCGGCGAGCGTGGGTATTAACCTGCCGGCCGACTACTTCTTGTCCGAGGAGTACCTGCCGGCGGTGGACCAGCGCGTGCTCGTGTACCGTAAGCTCGCAGCGGCCGAGGACCTGGAGAGCATCGACGAGGTGCAGGAAGAGACCGAGGCCGCGCATGGCGAGCTGCCGTTGGCGGGACTCAACCTGTTCAATCGCGCGCGCATCCGCATTCGCGGCGAGCGCCTGGGGCTCGAGAGCGTCACGCTCAGTGGCGGCCGCATCACGTTTTTGGGCGTAGACGTGCCCAAGAAGGTGGCCTTTGAGCTTAAGACCCGCTATGGCGCGGTGAACTTCCCCAAGAGCCGCAAGCTGTCGGTGCCCTACAAGGCGGGCGCCGGTGCGGGCAGCGGCTTGGGCCGTGGCCTCGATGCCAACGACGGCACCGGCCCCGTGGCCGCGGCGCTCATGCTGCTGCAGCAGTTGGGTGCGAGCGACGACGACTAACGGGTCGACGCTGCAAACGCCCCATTTGGGCAATCTGACCCTCACTCGTCGGTCGCGTACGCAAGTACGCTTCCCTCCTCCTTCGGGTCACCTTGCCACAAATGGGACGTTTTCGCTTACTTATGCTCAACCTATAAGGGTATTTATGGGACAAAAACTACTGATAACTTTGTCCCACCACGTTGCGGGTCGACCCTTCGCCCGACCGAAAGGAAAGCATGTTCGGATACATCTATAAGAAAGACGCCGCTGCTATCGCGGTTATCCTGGCCTTTTGTCTGCTCGTTGGGTCGTTTTTCGATTACCAAATCTCGAGTGCGCTGTTCAACTCGTCCAGCTTGTTCGGCCGCTTTGTCGAGGCGGCCGGCGAGCTGCCGTTCGAGCTGACGGCGAGCATCGCGGGCGTTATGCTCGTGCGCTCGGCACGCCCCGATTCCAAGGCGAGCAAGTGGCTCGCCGCGCTGGGCGTTCTGATCAACGTGGGCCTGGTCGGCTACGAGATTATCGGATCGTTGCGCGTCGGCGGTAAGCTCATCGCGTTGCAGCTGGTACTGACGTTTGCGTTGGTCATCGCAGCCAACTTCATCGCCTACCGCCTTACGCACGGCACCGCGCCTGACGAGCTCACACGCTGGGCGTTGATGGTGCTGGCCGTGTGGGCCGCTCAAGCCATCATCCTCAACGTCATTGTTAAGCCGCTGTGGTCGCGCCCACGCATGCGTGTGATCGAGGTCACGCCGGGGCTCAATTTTCAGCCGTGGTGGGTGATCGGCAATCCCGACAAGTGGACCTATATTGCCGCCGGTGTAGTCAAGGATGGCTTTAAGTCGTTTGCGAGTGGACACACGGCGCACGCGGCGATTGGCCTTATGCTCGCCGGGCTTCCCGTGGCGGCCTTTAAGGAAAAGCCTTCGCGTCGCCGTGTGATCTTCTGGGCGGCGGCTGTGGTTGCGGCGCTCGTCGCCTTTGGCCGTATCGTGATCGGCGCGCACTTTTTGAGTGACGTGAGCTGCGGCTTTGCCCTGGTGCTGGCGCTTGAGTGCCTTGCCGCGCGCATTGCCTATCCGGGCGGCGTACAATAGCGGCACCTGAATCATCGGGCCCGCGCCCGGCTAGAGAGGATTATCATGCTCGCGTTCAACAACGACTATTCCCACGGTGCACATCCGGCAGTGCTGCAGGCGCTCGTCGACACCAACATGGAGCCGCAGCCCGGCTACGGTACCGATGCACACACCGAGCGTGCCAAGCAGCTTATCCGCGAGGCCTGTCAGGCCCCCGATGCCGACGTGTTTTTTCTGGTGGGCGGCACGCAGGCCAACGCGACGGTGATTGACATGCTGCTCGCGCCCTACGAGGGCGTTGTTGCTGCCGAGACTGGCCACGTCGCCTGTCACGAGGCAGGCGCTATCGAGTTTGGCGGCCACAAGGTGCTCACCATCCCCGGCTACGAGGGCAAGATGCACGCCGAGGACCTCGAGAACTATATCCAGGTGTTCTACGAAAACGAGAGCTACGAGCACACGGTGTTCCCGGGCGCTGTGTACGTGAGCCTATCGACCGAGTACGGCACGCTGTACTCCAAGGCCGAGCTCGCGGCGATTCATGCGGTGTGCCAGAAGCGTGAGATTCCGCTGTTTGTGGACGGCGCTCGCCTGGCCTATGCGCTGGCGGCCGATGAGTGCGACATTACCCTGCCCGAGCTGGCGCAGCTGTGTGACGTGTTCTACATTGGCGGCACCAAGTGCGGCGCGCTTTGCGGCGAGGCCGTGGTGTTTTGCGGCATGCGCGCTCCGGCGCATCCCATTCCGCGCATTAAGCAGCACGGTGCGTTGCTGGCCAAGGGTCGCCTGACGGGCGTGCAGTTTGAGGCGCTCTTTACCGATGGCCTGTATTTTGAGATTGGTCACCAGGCGATTGAGACCGCTCAGGCGCTTCGTCGCGTGCTGCACGAGCGCGGCTACCAGTTCTTCTTGGAGACGCCGACCAACCAGCAGTTCGTGATTCTGCCCAACGAGGACATGGCCCGCATTCGCGAGCATGCCTCGATCGAGTACTGGGAAAAGTACGACGATACTCACACGGTGGTGCGCTTTTGCACCAGCTGGGCCACGACGCAGGAGGATATCGACGCGTTGGCGGCTGTCCTGTAGCCTGATGTAATGACAAGGGGCCGCCCTGCGCCTGAGCTTGGCGCAGGGCGGCCTTTGCTTTTGGGGAGAAGGGTTGTATGACCGAGATGTCCGAGCCGACGATTCGCCTGGCGACGCCCGATGATGCGCCGGCGTTGCTTGCCATCTATGAGCCGTATGTGCGCCAGACGGCGATTACCTGCGAATACGAGGTGCCGAGCGTTGAGGAGTTCGCTGGGCGCATCGAGCGTACGCTCAAGCGCTATCCATATTTGGTGATGGAGTTGGACGGGCGTCCGGTAGGCTATGCCTACGTGAGTTCGCTTAACAGCCGCGAGGCGTACGACTGGTCGGTCGAGACATCGATCTACCTGGCGCGCGATGTGCGCCACGGCGGGCTGGGCCGCAAGCTGCACGATGCGCTCAAGCAATGCCTGATCGCGATGGGCATCACCAATATGTGCGCGCTCATCGCCGTGCCGCACGACAAGGACGACGAGTATCTGACGCACAACAGTCAGGATTTCCATGCCCATATGGGCTACCGCCTGGTGGGTACGTTTAACCGCTGTGCCCAGAAGTTCGGCCGCTGGTACGACATGTGCTGGATGGAGTTGGTCCTGGCCGAGCGCGTCCCTAACCAACCCAAACCAACCTGGTTCCCCGACCTCCTCGCCTAAAACCACCACAATGGGGACAGGCACCTTTGTGGTGGTTTTGGTGTTGGTTAGCCGATGGGCTCGGTGTATTTGGCACGGTCGGTGCGCTGGATGCGCTTGGAGACATGGAGCGGGCGGCCGTCGGTGTCGTAGACGTAGTCGGTGATTAGGATCAGCGCCTGCCCGCGCTCAACGTTGAGCAAAAACGCCTCGTTTTGCGAGGCATAGCACACCTCAAAGGTCTTATGTCCCTGTGCTGGCGCTCGATGGAATTCTTGGCGCAGCGTCGCGTAGAGCGAACCGTTGATATCGCGATCGATGAGCGTCTCGAAGCTTGGCGGCAGGTAGGTGGTCTCCAGGCACAGCGGCACGTCGTCCAGGTAGCGCAGGCGGACAAGTTTGACGAGCTTGCTGCCCACGGCGGCGTCAAAGAACTTAGCTATGCTGCCGCCCGCCTTGGTAAAGCCCGAGTCCACCGTGCGCGTGGTGGGCTTCATTCCCTGGCCTTCGACCTGCTTGGTATAGCTCGAAAACACCAGGTTGTTCTCGTGGAGCGCGGGCGTGTCGGCCACAAAGGCGCCACGCCCGCGCTCGGTGCGCACCAGGCCCTCATCAACGAGCACCTTAAGGGCGTGGCGCACGGTGCTGCGCGACAGACCCGATTCGTCCATGAGTTCCATCTCGGACGGCAGCTTGTCTCCGCGCGCGTAGGTGCCGGCGGCGATGCGGTCGCGCAGCATGCCCGCCAAGCGCTCGTATTGGGCCAGTTTCTTTTTAGACGAAGCATTCATGCAATCAACCTGTATCTAACCTGTATGCGAATCTAATTAAGCATGTATCCAATACAACAACAAAACCGCTGGTAGCTAGTTATCGAAAACAGCATCAGCAAAATTTCTAAGACAAATATAGCATACAACTAGTCGACATAACCAAAACATGTATGTAACTTGTATGCCTGTGATGAGCATCAAACGAGAAGAAAGGCTGATGCACGATGACTACTCAGGAACAGGTTAAGGATGTCGTCTCCCAGGTTTTGGCTGACAAGGCAGACAAGGGCGGCATCAAGCGCGTCGTGTGGATTGGCGCTGGCGGATCCAACGGCGGCAACTATCCTGCCCAGTACTTTATGGAGCACGAGGCCACGCAGGTCGTGAGCTCCAGCTACACCAGCAACGAGTTCGTGCACGCCACTCCGGCCTACGTCAACGAGAACACCCTGGCCGTCGTCGTGTCCATGCGCGGCACCAAGGAGACCATCGTCGCCGCCCAGGTCGCCAAGGACCACGGCGCCAGCACCATCGCCATCTATGTTGACGAGTCCGGCCTCACCGAGGTCTGCGACTACAAGATCCAGTATGACAGCCTGGCCGTCGACGAGTCCTGCATGGGCCGTACCAACTCCGCCGTCGTGACCATGATCGCCATGGAGCTCACGCAGCAGACCGAGGGCTATGCCGAGTACGAGACCGCTATGGCCGCGTTCGACTTGGTCGACCCCATCTATCGCAAGGCCGTCGAGTACACCCGTCCGCTCGCTGCCAAGTGGGCCGAGCAGAACGCCGACAAGCCCTGCATCAACGTGATGGCTCAGGGCCCGCTCTTTGGTGCCGCCTACGTCTTTAGCATCTGCAACGTGCAGGAGATGCTGCAGATCGACTCCTGCACCATCAACACCTGCGACTTCTTCCACGGCCCCTTCGAGATCCTGGACAAGCGCACCTCGCTGTTCCAGCTCATCAGCGTCGGTCGCAGCCGCTGCAACGACGAGCGCGGCATCCGCTTCGTCAACCAGTACGGTGGCGAGCGCGTCTATCAGCTCGACGCCAAGGAGCTCGGCCTCAACGACATCAAGGACAGCGTGAGCGAGTACTTCAACCACCTGATCTTTGCCCCGATCCTCAACAACGTGTACATGCGTGCGCTCTCTGCCGTCACCCACAAGGACTACATGACGCGCCGCTACATGTGGAAGCTTGATTATTAGTTACGGCGTTTTACCAAACGCCGTAACCGGTCGACGCTGCAAACCCGCCAGAGCGGCAATCTGCCTTTCAGCTTCGGCGGCATGACCAGAAGGTCAATGCCGCCTCGTTTCAAGGCACCTTGCTCGCTCTGGCGGGTTTTCGCTGACATTGCCAAAACATCGACGATGCCGTTGCTGTGGGGAGGGGTAGTCGTTGGGGACGTTCTTAAACGACTACTCATTGGGGACAGACTTAAATGAGTGCCCGCAGAGTGAGAGTGGATAATCTCCCTTTTTTGGCATGTGTGTAGGCTCAAAGTGGGAGATTATCCACTCTCGTGTTTTGGCCGGCACTTGGGGACACTCCTTGTGTGAGAGATTTTCCATTCGCCGATTTGTGCCTTGAAAAATGTATATAACGACTATAACGTAGTGTGAAACATATTGGAAACAATACCGAGGAGGCTGCGTTGAAGAAAAGCAATCTGGGCTATGTGCTGGTGCTGATCGCCGCGCTTATGTGGGGCAGCATCGGAATCTTTGTAAAAGGCATCTCGGCCCTGGGTGTTTCGTCTCAGAGCATGGCGGCCTTTCGCCTGTTGTCAGGTGCCGTCTTAATGGCTCCGGTCTTGGCGTTCATGGGTTGCCAGAGAGGCGATCGTGAGGGAAAAGCATCGGGTCCCCTGGCACTGTTCAAGGCAAGTCCTAAAGAGCTTGTTCCCTGTGCGCTTCTTGGCATTATCGGCCTCGCCACCGCTAACACGCTTTATTACGAGTGTATGGGCGAGGTGGGCATGTCCACGGCCTCGGTGCTGCTCTACACCTCGCCGGTGTTTGGCGTCATGCTCGGCCGCGTGCTTTATCGCGAGGATGTGACTCCCAACAAGCTCGTTGCCATCGCTTTTAATATCGGTGGCTGTGTACTTGCAGTGACCAATGGCGACCTTTCCGGTTTCCATTTTTCGGTTTGGGGGGTCACGTCGGGCGTGATCGCGGGCTTTTGTGGCGCGTCGCTCGCGGTGTTTAGCCGGATAGCAACCAAGACGGTCCACCCGCTGGCTGTCACGTTTTGGGGCCTTGTTTTTGGCGGTGCGGTTATGGCGGCTATCGCGGCTCCGTGGCCAGATGTCGCCGCGGCAATGTCGCCACAGCTGCTGCTGTTGTTCTTTGGTTTTGGACTCATCCCCACAGCCGTGGCCTATGTCTTATATATGCAGGGTCTGTCCATGGGGCTCGAGACGTCGAAAGTTCCCGTCGTAATGTCATTCGAGACGGTCGTCACCGTACTGCTGGGCATTGGTGTCTACGCCGAGCCCGCCGGCGCGATCAAGGTCCTGGGCATCGTGCTGGTGCTCGCGTCCATCCTGATCATGAACACCGACTTCCCCAGGCTGCGCAACAGCGTCATTGTCAAACGTATTGTCGAGAGCATGACCTTTAAGCCCAACGCGTGGTGGACCGAAAAATCTCAGGACATGGATCTGTTTAAGGAACGCACTGGCATCGCGCTGGAGCCCACCGTGCAGGAAAGCCCCTGGTACTTCGTGCGATAGAGGATTGTGCACGGCGTCTGGCCTGGGGTTATCCAGCCAGCGCCGGCCTATCCAGCCCCAACGTTTCAAGTACGTTAAACCCGTCAACGGTCGATTTTCACCCGCGAACGGTCTTTATACTAATTAGCAATATAAGCAACGTATAAGACGTTATAATGACCATAACGAAAAGGAGGAGGCAAGATGAATCAGATCATTCTCGCATCTCATGGCGGCCTGGCCGCAGGCGCCAAAGACACGCTCGAGATGGTTCTCGGCGACGTGTCGAACGTCCACGTCGTGTCGCTTGCTCGTGACGACAAGGAGCCCATCACCAACAAGGTGGACGCCATGATCGCCACGTTCAACGCGGACGACACCGTCTATGTGCTGACCGATATGCTCGGCAGCTCGGTCAACAACAGCATGGTCGAGCTTTCCAAGAACGGCACGAAGTTCACGGTTGTCAGCGGTTTCAATATTCCGCTGGCGCTGACGCTCGCTATGAGCCCCGCCCCCATCAAGGGTGCCGAGCTCGCGGCCCTCATCAACGAGGCCCGCACCGGTCTGACCAACCCCAACGCACCGGTCGAGGCCGTCGCGGCTCCCGCCAAGAAGGCCAAGGCGTCCCGTCACAGCTCCGGTCCCGCCAAGATCGTCCTCGCACGTCTTGACTACCGTCTGCTGCACGGCCAGGTCGTCTTTACCTGGACCACCAAGGTTCAGGCCGAGCGCATCATCGTCGTCGACAACGCTGCCGCCAACGATGAGATCAAGAAGGGCGCTCTTAAGCTGGCCAAGCCCCAGGGCGTGCGCCTGAACGTCTTCACCGTCGAGCGTGCCCTCGCCAAGATGGACAAGCTCAACACCCTCGGCGAGCGCGTCATGTTTGTCTTTGGCAACACTGCCGAGATGCTGCAGTTCTGCCAGGGTTACAAGCTCGACGCCATCAACCTGGGCGCCACCGCCAACCACGACGGTGCCGATCAGATTGGCGGCAAGGACAGCTCCGTCTTCTTCGACGCCACCCAGAAGGCCGACGTCAACCAGCTGCTCGACATGGGCATTAAGCTCTACGTCCAGCAGACCCCTACGTATCAGAGCGTCGACATCGACGCCAAGCTGTAATCAACCAGGCTTTTGCCTGACTGAAAGGAGAAGGGTATGAATACGTTCATCAGTGCGGTGCTCGTCGGCCTCGTCGGCGTGTTCTGCATGTGGGACTCCCGCCTGCTCGGTCGTCTTAACTTCGAGCAGCCCCTCGTTGGCGCTACGCTCGTCGGTCTGCTGCTGGGCGATGTGCCCACCGGCCTTGCCGTCGGTGCCGCCGTCGAGCTCGTGTCCATGGGCCTGGTGCAGGTCGGCGCCGCCGTTCCGCCCGATATGGTCCTGGGCGGCATCGTGGCCGCTGCCTTCGCGTGCCTGACCGATGCTTCCGCCGAGACCGCCATGACGATCGCCATCCCGGTCGCCGTCCTGGGTCAGCTGCTCGGCATCGTGTTCCGTTCCATCATCGCCGCCCTCACCCATGTGGCCGATAGCGCGATTGATAACGGCAAGTTCAAGACCGCCTATCGCATGCACATCTGCGCCGGCTCCGGTCTGTACGCCATCATGTACTTCCTGCCGATCTTCCTGGCCGTCTTTGTCGGTACCGACCTGGTCCAAGCCATCGTCAACATGGTTCCCGAGTGGCTGTCCGTTGGTCTGAACGTCTCGACCAAGATCATGACCGCCTACGGTCTGGCCCTGCTGCTCACCATGATGATCAAGAAGGGTATGACTCCGTTCCTGTTCATCGGTTTCCTGCTCGCCGCTTACCTCAACCTGTCCGTCATCGCGGTCGCTCTGATCGGTGTGTGCCTGGCTGTCGTCTTCATGGGCTTCAAGTTCAACGGTTCCCATGCAGCCGCCGGTGTCGATTCCGACTACGATCCGCTCGAAGACGACGAAGACTAAGGAGGAACACACTATGGCAACCGCAACCAAGGACGTGTCCCTGAACAAGAAGGTCAGCCAGTTCTTCTGGCGCTCCTGGGCCATCCAGGCCTCTTGGAACTACGAGCGTCAGATGAACATGGGCTTCCTCTACGGTATGGTTCCCACGCTCGATCGCCTCTATCCGGACGAGTCCGACCCCAAGCAGCTTGCTGCTAAGAAAGAGGCTTACCACCGTCACATGGCGTTCTACAACTGCACCCCGCAGACGAGCGCTTTCATCCTGGGCCTCGCCGCCTCCATGGAGGAGGAGTACGCCAAGGATCCCGAGAACTTCAACCCCGATTCGATTAACGCGGTCAAGACCTCCCTTATGGGCCCGCTTTCCGGCATCGGTGACTCCTTCTTCCAGGGCACCATCCGCGTTATCGCCTTTGGCTTGGGCGTTCAGCTGGCTCAGCAGGGCTCCATCATGGGCCCGATCCTGGCCCTTCTCATCTCCATCGTCCCCTCCGTGCTGATTACTTGGTTCGCAGCCAAGATGGGCTATCAGGGCGGCCACGAGTACCTGAGCAAGCTTCAGGGCGGCGACCTCATGGAGAAGCTCATGTATGTCTGCGGCATCGTGGGTCTTATGTCCGTGGGCGGCATGATCGCCACGCTGATCGGCGCCACCACCCCGCTGCAGTTCGCTGACGGCACCGTCGTTATCCAGGACATCCTGGACAGCATGATGCCCCAGATGATCTCCCTTGGCCTCACCGGCCTTATGTACTGGCTTATCAAGAAGAACGTCAACACCGGTTGGCTTCTCGTGATTGCCATTGTGGGCGGCATCGCCCTCTCCGCGGTCGGCATCCTGGCCTAGTCGCGACTAAGCGCCTAACCGCTTTCCCCCGGGGGCCTGCCTGGCATCCCATACCCCAGGCAGGCTTCCATCCCTAAATGTGTCAAAGGGCAGTCCCTTTGACACATCCTCAACGGACCGGCGACTCGGTCCAAATCACGGTAACCCTGCGAGCGCCCGGCAATGTGGCGCCGCAAAAATTGAAAGGAATGTGTCAGATGTACGAGATCGACCTTAACCTCCCTAAGCAGATCGTCGCTGACGTCCTGTCCAACCACGAGATCCACAGCGTCGCCTTCGTCGGCTGCGGTGCCTCCATGTCCGACCTTTACCCCGCCAAGTACTTCCTGGCCAACAACACGGACAAGCTGAACGTTCAGATCTTCACCGCTAACGAGTTCAACTACGACACGCCTTCCTGGGTCAACGAGCACACCTTCGTGATCACCTGCTCCCTCGGTGGCTCCACGCCCGAGACCGTCGAGGCCAACAAGACCGCCAAGAAGCACAACTGCCCGGTCGTCTCCCTCACCAACAAGGCTGGCTCCGCTCTGACCGTCGACGCTGACTACGTCATCGTTCACGGCTTCCACGCCAACTTCGCTGCCAAGTGCGAGAAGCCCGGCTACGCCATCGCTCTTGCTGTCGAGATCCTTCAGCAGACCGAGGGCTATGACCACTACGAGGACATGATCACCGGCCTCACCAACGTCTTTGAGCTCTGCGAGAACGCTGCTCAGTCCTGCAAGAAGCTCGCCAAGAAGTTCGCCGAGGACTTCAAGGACGACAAGATGATCTACTTCATGGCTTCCGGTGCCTCCGAGAAGATGGCTTATTCTCACGCCGCCTTCCTGTTCACCGAGATGCAGTGGATCGACGCCGCCGCCTACAACACCGGTGAGTACTTCCACGGCCCGTTCGAGGTTTCCACCGAGGGTAAGCCCTACGTCTTCTTCATGTCCGATGGCGCTACCCGTCCGATGGACGCCCGCGCCCTCACCTTCCTTAAGCGCATGGGCGCCAAGGTCGCTCTGATCGACTCCAAGGACTACGGCCTGGCTGACGCCGTGCCCGCGAGCGTCGTCACCTACTTCAACCCGCTGCTGCACCTCGCCGTTATGCGCGAGTACGGCAACCAGATCGCCGAGGCCCGTCAGCACCCGCTGACCATGCGTCGCTACATGTGGAAGCTTTCCTACTAATCACAAGTAAGTAGACCTTACGGGTTGATTGAGAGGGGATGGGGTTTGCGCCCCGTCCCCTTTTTTGCTCTGGGGAGGGCGTGTCTGTCGCTTCACAAAATCCCAGATAAAACCTACCAAAATAAACCTGTCCCTTTTTGGCAGGTGGGAGGAGATGCGTATGATTAAGGCAGTGCTGTTTGACATGGACGGCGTGCTGGTCGATACCGAGTGGTTCTACAACCGCCGTCGCGTGGCGTTTATGGAAGAGAAGGGGTTCCACTTTGACGAGATCCCCGATCTTTCGGGGTCTAACGAGCCTGCCATTTGGGAGGCGCTGGTGCCCGACGATATTGAGCTGCGCGAGCGTCTGCGCGTGGAGTACAAGCAGGTCTACAGCCCGGACCACCCCGTTCCGTATGCCGAGCTGCTCAACGAGCAGACGGAGCCGGTGATGCGCGAGCTGCACGAGCGCGGCGTGAAGTGTGCCATCGCGAGCTCGTCGTATCGTGAGTTGATTGACGAGCTGGTGGAGATCGCTGACATTGCCGATGTGCTGGATTACACCATCAGCGGCCACGAGTGCAGTGCGTTTAAGCCCGACCCCGAGATCTACCTGCGTGCTATGGAGGCGCTGGGGGTTGAGCCTTCCGAGTGCCTGGTTATCGAGGACTCGCCTTTGGGCATCGAGGCTGGCAAGCGCTCCGGCGCCCGCGTCCTGGCACTGCGTCCGCATGAGGGCGTCAACCTGGACCAGTCCGCCGCCGACGTCGTCATCGACAACCTGACCGACATTTTGGCCGCTCTGTAGTGTCAATCCACCGCGAGAAGCACTGGTTCACGCGTCATTTGCTGCAGATTGGCTTAATTTGGCATCAATTTAGATCCGTTTGGCTTCGATTCGGGCTAAGTGAGTAGACTTTTTGGCGCAGGCCGAGCACAAAGCGTTTCTGACTTAGTAAAACCGCAGGTCACAGAGGTGGCTGTTATTGGCTGTGCTCGGGAGGTCGCGAATAGTCTACTCACTTGGAATTTGGGCTCTTTGGTTGGGGAGATGCTGGCTCGTTTTGGTTGTCGAGAGCGGGTGAATTGAAGCGCCCTTTCGCGCTCCATGCTACAATCGCCGACATGCCCCACAACTACATCTGCCTTCGAAAGGAGCCTACGTGGCGAACGCCATCGATCAGCTCACGGACCGCGTGCTCGTGCTCGGCCGCCTTACCATTGTCCGCCGCGCCATCACTGCTGTGGCGGTCACAATTTCCGCCGTTCTCCAGACATTCCTGATCCAGGCGTTCATTCGCCCCGCCGACCTGCTTCCGAGCGGTCTCACCGGCGTCGCGGTCCTGCTCGATCGCGTTACCTCGCTCGGCGGCGTTCATATCGACATCTCGCTCGGCATGCTCGCGCTCAACATCCCCGTGGCGCTTCTGTGTTGGAGCGGCATCAGCAGGCGCTTCGTCATCTTCTCGATGATGCAGGTCGTGCTTTCGTCGCTGTTTCTCAATATCTTTCACTTCGCCCCGTTTTTGGGCGACAAGATCATGCTCATCATTTTTGGCGGCGTGGTCTCGGGTCTGGGCGCTGCCATTGCGCTTAAGTCCGGCGCATCCACCGGCGGTACCGACTTTATCGCGCTGTGGGTTTCCAACCACACGGGCAAGACCATCTGGGGCGTTATCTTTGGTTTCAACTGCTTTATCCTGGCGATCTTTGGCTTTATGTTTGGCTGGGACAACGCGGCGTACTCCATCGTGTTCCAGTTTATTTCGACCAAGACCATCGACAGCTTCTACCGCCGCTATGACCGCGTAACGCTGCAGATCACGACGCGCAAGGCCGACGAGGTCATGAACGCCTATATCGACCATTTTCAGCACGGCATCAGCTGCGCCGAGGTCGTTGGCGGATACAGCCGCGAAAAGATGTACCTGCTGCACACCGTTGTCTCGACCTACGAGAGCCAGGACATCATCAAGTTGGTGTGCGACATTGATCCCGGCGCCGTGATCAATGTGTTCCACACGCTTAACTTTGTGGGCGGCTGGTGGGGCGGCCATGTCGACGAGCCCATGCCCACGGCCGTTCCCGATCCCGACAAGCCCGCGCGCATGGCCAGCAGGCAGGCCCGTCTGCACGATCAGGAAAGCTTGCAGCAGGACGACGGCAAGTAGGGTATTGGCATTTTGCCGGCCCGGCGCAACCCTTCCGCATGAGCCCCTCGAAAGCCCCGTTGCTTTCGAGGGACTTTCGTTTGCCCAGATAAAACCTACCAAAATGAAGCTGTCGCTTTTTGGTAGGTGGGGTGTATCGTTTTATCAATATGAGGTAACATGAAACTAGACGTTATATACGTATTAGTTATTTCGATATTTCGATAAGAGTGATTAGATATGCCTGCACCCAAAAATGCACCGCTTTACCAGCAGATTTATGACGAAATCAAAGATGCGATCGAGAAAGGTGTTTATGCACCCAAGGAGCGTATTCCGTCCGAGCTCGAGCTTGCCGAGCAGTACGACGTGAGCCGAATTACGGTGCGTCGCGCCGTCGAGGAGTTGTGCTCCGATGGCTACCTGGTTAAGCAACAGGGCCGCGGCACCTTTGTTTCCACACCGCACATCAATCGTCAGTTCCATGCCTCGACGCTGCAGACGTTTACCGCGCTGTGTGCCGGCAACGGCATGAAGGCCGGTGCGCATGTGGTCGATCGCCAGATCGTTCCGGCGCGCCAAAACGAGATGGAGTTCTTTGGCCTGCAGAAGGATGCGCTACTGCTGCATATCAAGCGCGTGCGTACGGCGGACGGCGAGCCCATCTTTGAGGAGAACATTTTTGTGCCGTTTGACGCTTACCGTGAGCTGTTGACGGCCGATCTTGAGGACAAGTCGATTTTTGCCGAGGTCGAGCGTGTTGGCGGAACGCCGATTGTCTCGGTTGGCTACCGCACGGTCGAGGCCGTTCGCGCCAACGCCGAGCAGGCCGCCGAGCTGGGCATTGCCCCGCACGACCCGCTGCTCAACCTGCGTGCCGGCTTTATCGGCCCCAATGGCGAGCCGGTCCTGATGGGTAAGCAGTACTACGTGGGATCGCGCTACGTTATGGTCATGTAAGTTACGCGGTTTTACCAAACCGCGTAACGGGCCGACGCTGCGCCCTTGGTTCCGCCGTTCTAGCGAACGGCGGACCGGTCGACGCTGCAAACGCCCCTAAGCGGCAATCTGACGTTCAATCGTCGGTCGCGTACCGAAGTACGCTTCCCTCCTCTTTCACGTCACCTTGCTCGCTTAGGGGCGTTTTCGCTGACTTATGCTCAACCTGAGACGTTTCCACGCCTGTCAAGAGCTTAGCCGTTGGGTGTTCCTATAGTTTTGTCAACCTTCGATGCTACTCCCGGTAGGGCACCCGGTCGCGCATCACGGCGTATATCGCCCTGAGCCGCTTCCTCGCGACGGCCTTGAGCGCCCGCCCGTGCCCCATGCCCCGCGCCCTGCAGGCCCGGTAGTACTCGCCGTAGCGCCCCGAGGACCTCACCAGGCTGTTGCACGAGAAGATCAGCAGCGACTTGAGCCTCGCGTCGCCGCGCCTGGACGCCCTGACCGACCTCACCGACGTGCCGGAGCTCCTCACCCTCGGGGCTATGCCGCAGTACGATGTTAGCGTCAATATATTTTTCACCATTTTCACCAACGTATTTTCGCCAATCG
>DXZW01000024.1 GCA_019419455.1 Collinsella sp.
TTTTCCGGTTCGACGAACAGCCGATCGTGTCAAATTTGGTCTAACAGAGCCTAAATATTCGCCGAGCCCACGCCATAGGCGCCCAGCGCATCCAGCTGCCGATTAAGATTCTGATCGCGCGAACTCACCCGCGCATAACCATACACCGTCGCCATCTCATCCCCGCTTTCTTGTAAACCTGCCAAAAAGGGACAGGTTTATTTTGGTAGGTTTTACCTCTCAAATAGCAGGTAAGCGGGCGGCCGAGCAGACGGCAAGGTAGCCATGATCCAAATGCGGAGGGCGGCCCCGAAAGACCGCCCTCCGCTCTCCCGCCATGAGTCGAGATTTGGCTAATGGATAAGCTTAAAGTCCAAGTGCCCACGCGTGGTATTGACGCGCGAGACCTCGATAATCACGCGCTGGCCCAGTTCATAGCGAGTCCCCGTGTCGGCGCCCGTCAGCGTAAGCGCATCCTCGTCGAACTCGAACCACTCGTTGCCCAGGCTCTTGATCGAAACCAAGCCTTCGACCTGCGTCAGGTCCAAGCGCACAAAGAGGCCCATGCTGCTAACCCACGAGACGGTTCCGGCATAGCGCTCGCCCAGACGGTCCTCATGGTACTGGGCAATCTTGATCTTTTGCGTCGCATGGCTGGCGGCATCGGCCGCACGCTCCGCATCGCTGCATGCGCGGCAGATCTGCGGCAGAATGCGCGGCAGCGACTCGCGCCCCTTGCCGATCAGCCGCGGCGTACGGACCAGGGCGTCCTTGCCGCCGAGCTGTTCATAGGCCAACTGCAGTTTGAGCACGCGGTGCACCACCAGATCGGGGTAGCGACGGATGGGACTCGTAAAGTGACAGTAGCACGGCGCGGCGAGCGCAAAGTGACCCTCGTTGCGCGGCTTGTACAGTGCGCGCTGCATGCTGCGCAGAAGCAGCGTGTTGACGAGCGGTGCGTTGGCCGTACCGGCGGCAGCATCAACTGCAGCCTGTAGCTCATCGGGACTCCCCAGGGCGATACCGGCAGCACGGCGATCGTCGATGATGCCTAGCTGCGCCAGCGCAACGGCGGCACCGTGCAGGCTATCGGGGCTCGGATCCTCATGCACGCGATAGCAGGCCTCGATATCACGGTCTGCCAGCCACTCTGCAACGCACTCGTTGGCGAGTAGCATGGCTTCCTCGATAAGCGACGTGGCACACGAACGCTCGCGCGCCACAATCTGCACGGGCACTCCGTCCTCATCCAATAGAGCGCGAATCTCGGCCGTGTCAAAATCGACTGAGCCGCGGGCACGACGAATACGACGGCGAAGTTCGGCGAGTTCGTTGGCGGCGACAAGGAAATCGCCGAGGTCGACGTTATAGCCGCGAGCAGTTTCCTCGCACGCAAGACCGCGCTCAAGCGCCTCCTCGCGCGAGGCCTCAGCAGCCGCAACATCCTCAGCGGCGCCTTCCAGCACCGAATACTCAACAGCGTCGGCACGCACCAGCAGCGCCTCGGCGCCGTCATAGTCCATACGCACACGCGAGCGAATCACGCTGGGGTACGGATCGTAATGCCGCACGCGACCCTGCGCATCGAGCTCAATGTCAACGGTAAACGCAAGACGGTCCTCGTCAGGGCGAAGAGAGCATAGGTCACAGGACAGGCGTTCGGGCAGCATGGGAAGCACGCGATCGGCCAGATACACCGATGTCGTACGATGGCGAGCCTCAAGATCGATATGCCCGTCCCAAGCCACATAGTGAGAAACGTCAGCGATATGCACACCCAGCTTGTAGCCACCCTCGGGCGTGCGCTCAAGCGAAATGGCATCGTCAAAGTCGCGCGCGTCGACCGGGTCGATCGTGATGACAAAGCGGTCGCGCAGATCGCGGCGGAGCGGGTCCTTAAGCGCCGCGGACACATCGAGCGAAAGCCCCTCGGCCTCGTCCAGCGCGGCCTCGGGATAGCTATCGGTATAGCCGTAACGCGCCATCACGTATTGAACGCCCAAATCGGGCGCGTCATCTCCGCCAATGCGGCGTTCGATCGTCACGGTGCCCGATTCCAGGCGCGTCGGGTAGGTCAAAATGCGCGCGACAACGGCATCACCCGGGTGGACGCCCAGACGATCCGCCGAGGTATCCTCGGGCAGAATGAAGAAGTCGGCCTTCAGGCGCGAATCGAGCGGCTCGATCACACCGAGCGGACCAGCGGTCTGGTACGTACCCACCACGCTTATGGCTGCGCGCTCAACCACGCCTTCGATCACGGCGCGCCGCTCACCGTGCGGGCTGTTCTTAATGCTCACGGCAACGGTGTCGCCGTCCATGATCTCGCGCTTACCGCGGCCCATAACCTTGTAGTCGCCGCTCTCGGTTATGACATAGGCGCCATGCTCATGGAGCTGCACGCGCCCGGTCAGGCTCGGACGGCGTTCGCTGCGCACCGGCCCACGCTTATTGCGAGCACCGCGCTTATGCTTGTTATTGCGCCCCATGGCGCCTCCTTGCTATCGATGACGAACTCCAAAGAGTCTACCCAAATGATTCGCTTTCCTGCCGTCCCCTAGAGATCAAAAAACGGGCCGCCCCATAAGAGACGACCCGTTGGAAGGGATGAATTCCAGGCATGCCTACACGCGCAGGTAGCGGCGCATGGCTATGGCAGAACCAAAGAGACCGATAATCACACCGACCAGAATCAGCGCAGCATAGGTCACCAGGTAGTACTGCATCGGCAGGGCAAACGACATCCAGCCGATGCTCTCCTGCAAACGCGGAATCATCAGATTGCGCAGCAGCTCCAGAACGCCGATGGAAAGCAGCGAGCCCAAAATGGCCTGCAGTACGCCCTCGGTGATAAACGGGCCGCGAATGAAGCCGTTGCTGGCGCCGACCAGACGCATAATCGCAATCTCACGACGACGCGCCGTGATGGACAGGCGAATCGTGTTGTTGATGAAGATGAATGCGATAAAGGTCAAAAGGCCAACGAGCACCACGGCGGCGATGCGGATGTAGTTGGTCACCTGGAACAGGCGGCTCACTTCCTCTTGGCCGTACAGCACGCTCGCGTTGACGTCGCCGTCATCCGCGATCTTCTGGAAGTCGGCGTTCTTCTTGAGCTTCTGGGCCGTGCTCTCGACCTTGGACGGATCGTCCATCTCAATTGCAAACGAAGCCGGCAGCGGGTTCTGGCCATCGAGCGCGCTCATGGTGGCGTCGGCGTTGCCCGACATCTTGCTCGTATACTCGGCCAGCGCGTCGTCCTTGTCCTTGTACGTCACGGACTTGACGTTGCTCCACGTCTTGAGCTCAGCCTCAAAAGCCTGAACATCGGCCTGATCGGCGTCATCGCTAATAAAGGCGTTGATGACGACCTGATCCTCGACGGTGCCGATCACGGAGTTCAGCATCGCGGAGCCCATGATGAACAGGCCGATGATAAACAGCGAAAGGAAGATCGTGATGACGGCGCCGAGCGAGGTAGTCCAGTTACGGAAGAAGTGACTGATTGCCTCTTTGAAGGAGTAGCCCACGTTAGTTGGTGCCATAGTTGCCGTAACCTCCCCTCTCCTGGTCGCGGATAACGTGGCCGCCCTCGAGGGCGATCACGCGACGGTGCATGCTATCGACCATCTCGCGGTCGTGCGTGGCGACGATCACGGTGGTGCCGGTGCGGTTAATACGCTCGAGCAGCTTCATGATGCCCAGCGAGATCGCCGGGTCGAGGTTGCCCGTGGGCTCGTCGCAGATAAGCAGCGGCGGGCGGTTGACCATGGCGCGGGCAACGGCAACGCGCTGCTGCTCGCCACCGGAAAGCTGATCGGGCAGCGAGTCCATCTGATCGGCCAGGCCGACCAGACGCAGCACCTCGGGAACCTGGCTGCGAATGACACCCTTGGGCTTGCCGATGCACTGCAGGGCAAACGCCACGTTTTCGTAGGCGGATTTTTGAGGCAGAAGCTTAAAGTCCTGGAACACGGCGCCAATCTGACGGCGCAGGAACGGAACCTTGCGGTTCTTGATCTTCATGAGGTCCTGACCGGCAACCAAGATGCGGCCGCTCGTCGGCTTGACGTCGCGGTTGAGCGTCGACAGCAGCGTGGTCTTACCCGAGCCGGAATGACCGACCAGGAAGACGAACTCGCCCGGATAGATCTCGATGTTGATGTCGTCGAGTGCAGGCTTGTTGGGCTGTGCCGGATAGATCTTGGTGACATGCTCCATAAGGATGACGGGCTCGACACCGGCCTGCTTGGCCATCTTCTTGCGGCTGGCTTGCGGATCGATGGGCGCAAACACCGACGTAAAATCGGGGTTGTTGAGCGCGTTATCGAGGCTTGCGACCTCGGCGGCCTGATCGCTCTCGACCACCGGGGCAGCAGGCTGCGTGGGATCGGGAATAGCGGCAAAGAGACCGGACTGCGCAGGCTGAGGAACCGGCGTCGCAGGGGCCATGGAGTCGGGAATGCCGGCCATGGTAGGCTGCGGCGTGGCGGCGCCAGCCTGAGGCTGCTCCACGCGAGCGGTCACGGCCTGAACGGGCTCAAAACCCGCCGTGCCGGAAAGCGCGACATCGCTGGTGGGATTGTAGGCAAAGGGATCGGATGCCGGCTGTGCCTGATCTGCCGGCTGAGCGGGGGCCTGAGCAACAGGCTGGCCCTCTGAATCCGGAGTGGCGAAACGACTGCCCTGGACGCCTGTCTGCGTCTTGGGGGCATCATCGCCCGCACCGGAGGTACGGAAGTGGTTACCCACTGGTGCTCCTTATCGTCGTGCGTTTAAACTACATGAGCGCTTTGTATTTTAGCAGCATTAGCTTTGCTGCACATAAGAAGCATGGCGGGGTTTGGGTCTCACCGACCGGGCGCAGGGTTACCTCCCAAATCGTCCTCGCGCATGGCCGGCATTTGTCCTGCTCCTGCGGAGCTGCGGACAAACGCCGGCCATGCGCTGCGGAAAGATTTGGGAGGTAACCCTGCGCCCGGCCTGCGGCTACTATGGGGCCGACGCACCAACTTGAGATGCTGCGCATACAAAGTTGGAAGGGTCTGAATTGCACTTTGTTGGGATGGGCCCGTTTCCCCATGGGACCTTTGCTTGGCAGGACTCTAATTTAAATTCAACAAAAACAGGGGCGCCCTCTTTGGGGATACCCCTGTTCTGGCTTGGATGTGGTTGTTGAGACGATACTTTGCCTCGTCTTGCCTTATGCCAAGAACTCCTTGGTGGTCGCCACGATGTTGGCGGCGTCCAGGCCGTACTTGTGCAGGAGCTCGGCACCCGGGCCGGACTCGCCGAAGGTGTCGTTGACACCGATCTTCTTGAGCGGCGTCGGGCACTGCTCGCACAGGACGTCGGCAACGGCGCTGCCCAGGCCACCGATCACAGAGTGCTCCTCGACGGTCACGACGTGGCCGGTCTTGGTGGCGCTCTTGACGATCAGGTCGGCATCGATGGGCTTGATGGTGTGCATGTTGATGACCTCGGCATCGATGCCCTCGGCAGCAAGCTGCTCGGCGGCCTCGAGAGCCTCGCCGACCATCAGGCCGCAGGCGATGATGGTCACATCGGCGCCCTCGCGCATGACAATGCCCTTACCCAACTCGAACTTGTAGGTCTCGGGGTCGTTGATAACCGGCGAGGCCAGACGGGCAAAGCGCATGTACACGGGGCCGTCGCACTCGTAGGCGGCGCGCGTCACGGCGCGGGCCTCGACATCGTCGGCCGGAACGATAACGGTCATGCCGGGGATGACGCGCATCAGGGCGATATCCTCGCAGCACTGATGCGTAGCACCGTCCTCGCCCACCGAGATACCGGCGTGCGTGGCACCGATCTTAACGTTGAGGTGCGGGTAGCCGATGGAGTTACGGACCTGCTCAAAGGCGCGGCCGGCGGCGAACATGGCAAAGGTGCTCGCGAAGGCAACGCGACCGGTGGTTGCGATACCGGCGGCAACACCCATCAGGTTGCTCTCGGCGATACCCACATCGAAGAAACGGTCGGGGCAGGCGGCCTTAAACTTACCGGTCTGCGTGGCGGCGGCCAGGTCGGCGTCGAGGACCACAAAGTCATCGTGCTCGTTGGCGAGCTCGACGAGGGCCTCGCCGTAGCTTACGCGCGTGGCGATTTTCTTGACGTCTGCCATCCTAGAGCTCCTCTCCGGCGGCCGTGAGCTCTGCCATGGCCTGCTCAAACTGTTCATCATTGGGGGCCTTGCCGTGCCAACCAACCTGGTTCTCCATAAAGGACACGCCCTTGCCCTTCAGGGTCTCGGCGATAATGGCGGTCGGCTGGCCCTTGGTGGCGCGAGCCTCGGCAAAGGCGGCGCGGATCTGATCGAAATCGTTGCCGTCGGCAAGCTCCACCACGTGGAACTTAAAGGCGCGGAACTTGTCGGCGAGCGGCATGGGGTCGTTGACCTCCTCGACGGGACCGTCGATCTGCAGGCCGTTGTGGTCGACGATCACACAGAGGTTATCGAGCTGCTGGTTGCCGGCAAACATGGCGGCCTCCCAGACCTGGCCCTCCTCGCTCTCGCCATCGCCCAGCAGGGCGTACGTGCGATAAGTATCGCCCCAGTGCTTGGCGGCAACGGCCATGCCCACGGCGGCGGAGATGCCCTGGCCGAGCGAACCGGTGGACATGTCAACGCCCGGAGTGTCGTTCATGTTGGGATGACCCTGCAGGTGGCTGCCGATGTGGCGCAGCGTCTCAAGATCCTCCTTGGGGAAGAACCCACGCTCGGCGAGCACAGCGTACAGACCAGGTGCACAGTGGCCCTTGGAAAGCACAAAGCGATCGCGGTCGGCCTTGCGGGGATGGGCCGGGTCGACGTTCATTTCCTCAAAGTACAGATAGGTCATGATGTCGGCAGCGCCGAGCGAACCGCCCGGATGGCCGGACTTGGCAGCGTGCACGCCGGTGACGATGCCCTTCCTTACCTCGTTGGCAACCTTTTTGAGCTCTTCGTCGCTCATTGTGCCTTCCTTTCATCCTCATTAGACAAAATGCGCACGGCACCGAAGGTAATCCCAACACAGCCGCAATGCACGTACGTCATTCATTATGCTGGAAACTGATGGCTTTACCAGAGTTTTTATCATTATTTGAACAATTTAGCAGGCAGAACCGCTGATGAAACGGTTTATCAATGTGAACGTCTTTTGGATGGGACGCGGTCGGCCCTACGCGCTAATGTCCTTGAATCCCTCGCCGAAAGCTTCCGTAACGTCGGCGACCGTCACAATGGCGTGAGGATCGCGCTCGCGCACGATCGTCTTGAGGGTATTGAGCTCTCGACGGTTCACGATGACCATGATCACCGGCTTCTCGGCACCCGAATACATGCCAGTCGCCTTAAACTTGGTACAACCACGACCCAGGCCATACATGATATCGGCAGCGATATCAGGGAACTTGTCCGAGATGATGAGTACCATACGGCGTTTGTTGCCACCATCGACCACGGCATCGATCACGTAGCCGCTAATGACCATCGAAAGGCCTGCATATAGTGCATTTTCGATTGAAAAGACCGGAGCCGACAGCGCGCATACGGCAACATCGATCGCCATGACGGTCGAGCCCACGGGCAGCGAGGTATTACGCGAGATGATTTGGCCAATCGTGTCCGAGCCGCCGGTGTTGGCGCCGGCGCGCAGCACCATGCCGTAACCGATGCCTGTAATAATGCCGCCCCACATGGCAGGGAGCATCAGGTCCGCATCCGCCAGAGGTGCTACAAACGGGGCGAACAGATCGGTAAAGAAGCCCAGCAGCACAAAGCCCGTCGCGGTCTGCACCACGTAGAACATGCCGCCCTCGCGCATAACGACCAGCAACAGCAAGGCGTTCATCACGATCGTCTGAATACCAACGGGAAGCGATATGCCGCGCGATGCGCCGACCGCCTGGATAATGGTGGCAAGGCCCGTAACACCACCGGCAGCAAGGCCGTTGGGAATCAAAAACAGGTCGGTCGCAATAGCGGCCAGAGCGCACCCCAACATAATCTGGGGCAGGTCGTGAAAGAAGTTCATCGATAGAATGCGCTTGATGTCCAGACGATATGCCATGCTACCTCCCTCAAAAAAGCGCACCCAAACGGATGCGCTTCGAACTTCTTGCTGTATTCGATTCTACCGATTCGCCGAACAAAAACCACCCCTGCGCAGGGTTTGCTTTGGATACAAAACCACCCTGCTCGGAGGGTTTTATCCATTTCCACATAAACCGGGCGGTTTATGCAGATGGGATCTCCGCGTCAGCGTTGCCAGTGGCCCAGCGATGGTAGCCAATAACAAACGGGTCCAGGTCGCCATCGTCAAGAACGGCCTCGACATTGCTGGTCTCAACGCCCGTGCGTAGGTCCTTAACCATCTGATACGGGTAGAGCACGTAGCTGCGGATCTGGTTGCCAAAACCAATCGTGGTTTTGGGTCCGCGAATCTCATCCAGGGCCTCGGCGCGCTTCTCGAGCTCAATCTCGTACAGGCGAGCCTTGAGGATCTGCATGCACGCGGCCTTGTTCTGGATCTGGCTGCGCTCGTTTTGGCAGGTGACCACAATGCCGCTGGGGAAATGCGTCACGCGCACGGCGGAGTCGGTGGTGTTAACGCCCTGACCGCCCGGGCCGCTCGCGTGGTACACGTCCACGCGGATGTCATCGGGACTGATCTCGATGTCGATATCATCGGGTAGCACGGGGATGACCTCGACGCCGGCAAACGTGGTCTGGCGGCGCTTCTTGTCGTCGGTGGGGCTAATGCGAACCAAGCGGTGGACGCCGGCCTCGGCGCGCAGCATGCCAAATGCGTCCTTGCCCTCGACGGTAAAGGTCGCGCGGTCGATGCCGATGACCTCAGCAGCGGGGCAGTCGTTAATCGTGACCTTCCAGCCGCGACGCTGGCAGTACTTCATGTACATCTTAAAGAGCATGAAGGTCCAGTCCTGGGCCTCCAGACCACCCTGTCCGGGCTTGATGGTCACAATGGCATCGCCGTGATCGAACTCACCGGTAAACCAGCTCGAAAGCTCAAACTCATCGATGGCACGGGCCAGGCGCTCAGCCGTGGCTGTAGCCTCCTCGCGAAGGGCGGCGGCATCGGGGTCATCCCCCATCTCCTCGGCAAGCTCCAGCGCGGCGCGGGCATCGGAAAGCTCGCCGCGCGCGTTGTCCACGGCAGCGATATCTTCCTTGGTGCGCGCGATTTCCTCCATGGTGGCACGGGCGGCGTCGGCGTCATCCCAAAAGCCGAGGGCCACGCTTTTGGCCTCGAGCTCGGTCACGCGCGTGCGCTTTTCGTCCAAGTGGAGATACGACTCGACCTCGCCGAGCCGGTCCGCAAACGCGTCCAGCTCGGCGGGCGTTACCTCTAAAGCCTCAGCCATTAACGATTCCTGCCGTGGCAGTACTTAAACTTCTTGCCGCTACCGCAGGGGCACGGGTCGTTGCGGCCCACGTTGACGTACGGATCGTCGCTCTCGGACTTGCGATAGGTGGTCACCTTGCCACCGTTGTTGACGGCAGCCGGACCACCCTGGACAGCCGTGCGGGCCTGCACCTGCGCCTGCTTGCGCAGCACCGAGTCGCCGTTGTCACCATCGACCTCGGCAGGACCGGAGAAGTGCGCACGCTCGAGCGCGGGCTCCTCCTTGTGCTCCACGGCACGCGGGGCAGCCTTGATCTCGATGCGCAGAACCGTGCGCAGGTAATCCTCGTACATGGTGTCGACGAGGATCTGGAACGCGCCGTAGGCCTCGGTCTTGTACTCGACCAGCGGGTCGCGCTGGCCAAAGCCGCGCAGGCCGATGCCGGTCTTGAGATAGTCCATCTCCTGCAGGTAGTTCATCCAGCGGGTATCGATGACGCGCAGCATGACCTGGGTGTTGAGCTCGCGCATCAGGTCCTCGCCCAAGCGCTCGGCCTTCATGTTGTAGCACTTCTCTACGTAAGCCAGGACATCGGCAGCCAGAGCCTCATAATCCTCGTCGGGGAACTTCGGCGTATCGATGTGGCCGGTGAGCTCCACAACCCACTTGCGCAGGCCCTCCAGGTCGCGCTCGCCATCGTGACTGTCCTTGGTGCAGAACTCCTGAACGCAGCGGTACACGGTGTCGTGCATGACCTCGGTGATGTGGTCGGTCAGGTCCTTGCCGTCCAGAATCTTATTGCGCTCAGCGTAAATGACCTGGCGCTGCTTGTTCATGACGTCGTCGTACTCAAGGACGCTCTTGCGCATGGAGAAGTTGATGCTCTCGACCTTGTGCTGGGCGCTCTCGACGGCCTTGGAGATGATCTTGTGCTGGATGGGCATGTCGTCGCCCATGTCGGCCGTGACCATCATCTTGGAGACGCGGTCCATCTTGTCGCCGCCGAACAGGCGCATGAGGTCGTCCTCGAGCGACAGGTAGAACTGGGTCTCGCCCGGATCGCCCTGACGGCCGGAGCGGCCGCGCAGCTGGTTGTCGATACGACGGGACTCGTGGCGCTCGGTGCCGATAACGGTCAGGCCGCCGGCGGCAAGCACGCGCTCGCGCTCGGCCTTGCAGGTCTCCTTGGCCTCGGCGTTAAACTGCTCAAGCTGCTCGGGCGTCACGTCCTCCATGGTCAGGCCCTCGTACTCAAGGCGCTCGCGCACCAGCTCGTCGGCGTTGCCGCCCAACAGGATGTCGGTACCACGACCGGCCATGTTGGTAGCGATGGTCACGGCGCCGTAGCGTCCGGCCTGGGCAACGATATGAGCCTCGCGCTCATGGTGCTTGGCGTTGAGGACCTCGTGCGCGATGCCGCGCTTGGTAAGGGCGGCCGACAGCTTCTCGGAGCTCTCGATGGAGACGGTGCCCACCAGGACCGGCTGGCCCTTGGCGTGACGCTGCTCGACATCGTCGGCGACGGCGTTGTACTTGGCCTGAATGGTACGGTACACCAGGTCCTCGTGATCAACACGCTGAACGGGTTTGTTGGAGGGGATGACCTCGACGGGCAGCTTGTAGATCTCGCGGAACTCGGCATCCTCGGTGAGTGCCGTGCCGGTCATGCCGGAGAGCTTGTCATACAGACGGAAGTAGTTCTGCAAGGTGATGGTGGCCAGCGTCTGGTTCTCCTCGCGTACGAGCACGCCCTCTTTGGCCTCGATGGCCTGGTGCAGGCCCTCGGAGTAACGGCGGCCTTCCATAATGCGGCCGGTGAACTCGTCGACGATCTTGACCTCGCCGTTGGTGACCACGTACTGCTTGTCGCGGTGGAACATGTACTGGGCCTTCAGCGCCTGCTGCAGGTGGTTGACCAGCTGGCCGGAGAGATCGGCATAGATGTCATCGATACCCAGGCGGCGCTCGATCTTCTTAAGACCGCGCTCGGTGGCGGCGATGGTGTGCTTGGCCTCGTCCATGACGTAGTCGCCCGTGGGTTCAACGTCCTCGGTGGCGGTAAGCATGTCGTGCGACACGTCCTCGCCGCGCTCAAGGCCACGCACGGCACGCGCGAAGTCCTTGTAGGTACTGGCGGACTTGGTGCCAGCGCCCGAGATGATCAGCGGGGTGCGAGCCTCATCGATCAGGATGGAGTCAACCTCGTCGACGATGGCGTAGTTGTGGCCGCGCTGCACGCGCTGCTCGGGACGAGTGACCATGTTGTCGCGCAGGTAATCAAAACCGAACTCGGAGTTGGTGCCGTAGGTGACGTCGGCCTGGTAGGCCGGGCGCTTGAGCTCGAGCGGCATGTTGTTCTGGAGCAGACCGACGGTCATGCCCAGGTACTTATAGATGCGGCCCATCCACTCGGAGTCGCGCTTGGCAAGGTAATCATTGACAGTGACGACGTGCACGCCCTTGCCGGCAATAGCGTTGAGATAGCCGGCCAACGTGGAGACGAGGGTCTTACCTTCGCCGGTCTTCATCTCGGCGATGTGGCCCTCGTGCAGCGCCATGGCGCCAATGAGCTGCACGTCAAAGTGGCGCATACCCATGGTGCGCTTGGAAGCCTCGCGCACGGTGGCAAAGGCCTCGGGGAGCATGTCGTCGAGCGACTCGCCGTTGGCGTAACGCTCGCGGAACTTATCGGTCTGGCCGCGGAGTTCCTCCTCGGTCATCTTCTCAAACTGGGGCTCAAGACCGTTGATCTGGTCGACGATCTTGTAGTAGCGCTTAAGGTCCTTATCGGATCCAAAGGACAGCAGCTTTGACATGAATCCCATGTGGTTTTCCTTTTTGGCCATCGCCCGTGGCATGAAACCTTGGACGAGTTAAACACAGATATTTGTACTTTAGCCAAACAAGGCGCCGCCTATGCGGTCGACACGCTCGACCACGTAATAACTACGACAGCCTGCCAAAAAGGGACTGGTTTATTTTGGCAGCTTTTATCTGGGAAAACGCTGCCTCTCTGCCATTTGGTGCAAACCAACCTGTCCCCTTCGCGCCAACCTGGTGCAATGGGGACAGGTTGGTTTGCACCAATAAAAAGATAAGGGCCGCGCACCCAAATGGATGCGCGGCCCTTTTGCCATGAATGCGAGTGTTTGCTCGGCAAGCTATTTACTCAGCAGCCTCGGTGGTCTCGGCCTCGGCAGCGGCCTCCTCGACGGGAGCCTCTGCGGGAGCCTCGGCGGCCTGCTTGGCAGCCTCCTCGGCAAACTTAGCGGCACGCTTGGCCTTCTCGGCAGCCTTAGCCTCAGCGGCGGCCTTGCGAGCGGCCTCGGCCTCAGCAGCCTTGGCGGCCTTGGCAGCCTTGGCCTCCTCGGCCTTCTTGAGCTGGGCGGCAGCGGCGCCACCGAACTTGTCGGCGAAGCGCTGGACGCGTCCACCGGTGTCGACGAACTTCTGCTGGCCGGTGTAGAACGGGTGGCACTCGTTGCAAAGCTCGACCTTCATCTCGGACACGGTAGCGTGCGTCTTGAAGGTGTTGCCGCAGGAGCACGTCACCGTGCACTCGACATACTGGGGATGGATACCCTGCTTCATGGTAGGACTCCTTATTGGTCAGGCGCTGGTTACCGATCAGCGCATAAGGCGTCTTGGTTTCCGACCAAGACAACAAACTCGGCTATGGTACCACGGCGTCGAGCGTCCCACAAAAGGTTCACGGTCTTTGTACTGTGCATCGCGCCCAAGACACAGCAGACGACACGACGAATCGCGGCAAACGGGCGCCTTTGCCCCTTCTCCCATGTTGCAGACGTGTAACGCCGCAGCAAAGGTGCCCCTTTTGGCGCCAGACAGGTACAATGATGAACACTGTACCGTAGCGGAGCGCCCCCGCGCGCCGCAACCACGCGAAAGGGTTTCCCATGGCCGAGATCTCGTCCTCCCGCATCGTCATCACCGTCCTTGGCAAGAACCGCCCCGGCATTGTCGCCGGCGTCACCCGCGTTCTGGGCGAGGCCAACGTCGACATCCGCGACATCACGCAGTCCATTATCGAGGACATCTTCACCATGACCATGCTGGCCGACACCGCCGAGTCCAAGCTCGACTTCGCCGAGCTGCAGAAGGCCCTGGCCGAGGCAGGCGAGCTTTCGGGCGTCAACGTGTCCATTCAGCGCGAGGACGTCTTTAACTTTATGTACCGCCTGTAGCGAACAAGCCGCTCGGGGCAGCTTGACGTCATATCGTCCAAGCGCGCCGCCCCAAAGCGGACCGGAGAGGAGCGCACATGGCCTACGACGCCAAGAAAATCTACTACCGCTTCGACGATCACCTGAGCCGCCTGGTTCTGGATTACGAGGCGAGCCGTCAGATTTCGCCCGAAAGCGAAAACCTCTACCACGGCCTGCCGACCGCCCCGTACGACGAGGGCTTGTTCGTAGAGCACAACGTCAAGCGCGGTCTGCGCAATGCCGACGGCTCGGGCGTGGTCGCGGGCCTCACCCGCATCTCGGATGTGCATGGCTACAACAAGGTCGACGGTAAGGTCGTGCCCGATCAGGGCAAACTCACGCTTCGCGGCTACAGCATCGAGGATCTGGTCAATAACGCCCAGGCCGAGAACCGCTACGGCTACGAAGAGGTCGCCTATCTGCTCATTACGGGCTCTCTGCCCACTAAGGAAGAGCTTGACGGTTTTTGCGAACGTCTGGGTGCCTTTAGGCACCTGAGCGACGAATACGTCCGCGAGTTCCCCATGACCACGGTGTCGTCGAGCATCATGAATGTGCTTCAGCGCGCCGTGCTGCTGCTCTACGCCTTCGACGCCGAGCCCGACGCCATTACACCCGAGCACGAAATCGACGTCGCCATCTCCATGCTCGCCCGTCTCCCCCGCATCGCCGCCTTCGCGCATATGGCCTCGGTCGCCAAGCGCCGCGGCTCCGAGGTTCATGTACCGCACCCCACACCCGGTCTCTCCACCGCCGAGACCATCCTGCAGGTGTTGCGCGGCGGCATGGCATTCACCCGCGATGAGGCGATGCTGCTCGATGTGATGCTCATGCTGCATGCCGAGCACGGCGGCGGCAACAACTCCACGTTTGCCTGCCGCGTGCTGTCCTCCTCGGCCACCGACCCGTATTCCGCCTACGCCGCGGCTATCGGCTCGCTCAAGGGCCCGCGCCACGGCGGCGCCAACGCCAAGGTCGTGTCCATGCACGAGGACATCCGTGCGCATGTCTCCAATTGGGAGGACGAGGACGAGGTCGCAGCCTACCTGGGCAAGATTCTCGACAAGCAGGCCTTCGACGGCACGGGTCTCATCTACGGCATGGGCCACGCCGTCTACACGCTCAGCGACCCGCGCGCCGAGGTCTGCCGCCACTACGCACGTTCGCTCGCTGCCAAGAAAGATCTGGGCGATGAGTTCGCGCTCATCGAGCGCATCGAGCGCCTGGCACCGCAGGTGATGCGCGACCACGGCATGACCAAGCCCATCTGCGCCAACATCGACCTGTACACAGGCTTTATCTACAAGATGCTCGGCGTACCCGAGACGCTTTTTACGCCGCTATTCGCCGTCGCCCGCATGGCCGGCTGGTCGGCACACCGCATGGAAGAGCTCTTCTGCGCACACCGTATTATTCGCCCGGCCTATCGTCCGGTGATCGAGCCGCTGGAGTACAAGCCGCTCGCCGACCGCTAGGACGCGGACCGTTATAGAACTCGAGCGTGGCCAGGGCATCACCGCCCTCGGCCACGCTTTTTATGCCAGCAGAAAGGACTACATCAAATGATTGTTTTTTCCGATATGGATGGAACGCTGCTGACGAGCGATAAGCAGATGAGCGATGCCACCTGGGCGATGCTCGACGACCTTGCGCGCCGCGGTATTGAGTTTGTACCCTGCACGGGACGTCCGCTGTCGGGCATCTTTGAACCCATCCTCGCCCATCCCGCCGTGCACTATGCCGTTTGCGCCAATGGCGCCAGCGTCTGGCAGCTCGACGACGATGTGCCCAACGATGCCTCGCGCGCCACGCGCATATTGAGCCGTCCGCTCGATCGCGGCATTGCCCATCGCATCCATCGCATCGCCGCCGGCCACGATGTGACCTTCGATATCTTCGCGGACGGGCAGTGCTTCCTCCCCCGCTCGCTCTACACGCGCCTGGATGAGTTCTGCGGCGGCGACCCCCCACATCGCGGCCTCGCTCAAGCGCACACGAACGCCGATTGACCTGGATATCGACAGCAAGATCGACGAGGTCGAGACGCTCGAGCGCATCGCCATGTACTGGCACGACCCGGACGATCGCGACGCCATCGCGGCGGAGCTCGACACGCTCGGAGGCATTGAGGTCACGCGTTCGTACGCCATGAATATCGAGGTCATGGGCGCGGGCGCTACCAAGGGGACGGCCCTCACGTGGCTATGCGAGCACCTGGGCGAGCGTCTCGCCGACGCTTGGGCGTTCGGCGACAACATCAACGACATCCCCATGCTGCAGACAGCGGGCCACGGCATGGCCATGATCAACGGCGAACCCGAAGACCACGAGGCCGCCGACGCCATCACCGAATACGACAACGACCACGACGGCGTCGCCCGCACCATCATGGCCGCCCTCGCCTAGCAGCATCAACCCGGCAGGGTAGCTAAGTAGTCGTTGGGGACACTCCTCGCGGGGCGCCGCAAAGACTGTCCCCGGCTGCCGACAGAAAAGGAACGTCTCCATCTGCCGAATTAGGCGAGACTCTCCAGCACGCGACGGAGCTCCTGCTGAACGGCGTGGTCGCGGTTGCAGCCTACGACGCGATCGGCAACCGCTTTGAGCGCGGGGCGCGCGTTTTCCATCGCGCAGCCCGTGCCGACAAAGCGAATGATCTCGTAGTCGTTCATCGAGTCGCCAAACGCCATGACCTCGTCGCGTCCAATGCCGTAGTGTTCCGCGAGCTGCGCGATGCCCGAGGCCTTCGACACACCGGGCTGCATAGCATCGATCCACGCGTTGCCCGAAGGCGCAAAAGTAAAGAGCTGACCAAGTTCGCGCTGTAGCACGTAGGCGCTGTCCATAACGACACCGTCATCGCAAAAGATACTCGCCTTGATGATATTTACGCTGGGATCGGGCAGCTCCCAAATACGCTCGGCATTGGGAAGGTCCTTATCGACCTCACGCACGAACTTGCACTCGTCATCGAGCAGGAAGGACTTGGTTCGGTCAAAGAGCGCAAGATGCAGATTGGGAAACGTCGCGACTGCTTGGGCGAGCTTTCGAATCGCCAGGTGCGAATACACCTCACGGTCTACCATTTTGCCGTCGGCGTAGACCTGGGCACCGTTAGCGGCGACAAAGTCCATCTTGTCGCGAACGGGCGCAAAGAACTCGCACAGGCGATCGTAGCGGCGACCTGACGATGCGGCAAAATGCACGCCATGCTCGTGTAGCGCCAGAATCAGTTCGTAGGTCTCGGGAGGCACCTGGCTGTTTTCGTCAAGCAACGTGCCGTCCATATCGGATGCAATCAGTTTAAACATGGAAAAGCTCCCTTCGGACTTGTTGGAATCGAACGTGTATCCAATTCCAACGTACCCAAAGGGAGCTCAGGTAAGACTCCGCGGGCGCAAACGTTACAAGGACCTAGCAAATAGCTCACGCGCGTCAGAGGTCCCACGGTCGCAGCGTCAGGCAACACGTCAAAGAGTGTCGCAGGCGACTAGACGTTTAAGAACGTCCCCGATGACTAGTCGGCGTAGGTGAAGGTTGTGACGTCGAACATGCCCTCGGGGCGGATGCGGAGCGTCGGGATAACCGGCAGGGGCAGGAAGATGATGCCCATGATGGGGTCGAGCGGCGGCTCGATGCCCATGGCGCGCGCCTTGACCATAAAGTCGTCGTGCTGCGCGGCGACATCCTCGGCCGTGCCTTCGCTCATCAGGCCGCCGAGCGCCAGCGGGATGCGCGCCACGACCTCGCCGTTGCGCACCAGTACGTGACCGCCCTGGCCCACGGCCTCGACGGCAGCCATCATATCGGCGGCATTGTCGCCCACCACGCATACGTTGTGCGAGTCGTGACCGATCGTCGAGGCGATGGCACCGCCTGTGATGGTGAAGCCACGCACCCAGCCGCGACCGATATGCTTGCCGACCAGGCCCAGGCCAGCGGGGCCATCGCCGTCGGCGCCCTCGGCCTGCAACGACACGCCGCGGCCATGGCGCTCGATCAGCATAATGCGACGCAGGCCCTCGGCGCTCTCGGGGCGAGCCATACCCGTGATGGCCTTACCCGGCACCACGTCAATCACGGCCTCGCCCGGCTTAAAGGCATAGTCGAATACGTCGAGCGAAAGCTTCGGCAGCTTAACGGAGGCGCGCAGCTCATCGGCAAGGGCCGCAACCTCGGCCATCTCGGGTGCAATCTCGCCCACAAAGGTACCGTCCTGCGCCACCAGGGCACCGGCGGCATATACGCGATGCGGAGCCGTGGCAAACGTCAGGTCATTGAGCACCAGCAGGTCGGCACGCTTGCCCGGGGCGATGGCGCCACGCAGCTCGTGCGGGTCGCGGCAACCGTGGTCCAGGCCAAACGCCTCGGCCGTGGACAGGGACGCCATAGAGATAGCGACCACGGGGTCGATACCGGCCTCAATCGCCACGCGGCAGGCGTTATCGATCATGCCGGTCGCAAGCGCGTCGGAGGGAGCACGGTCGTCAGTCGCAAAGCAGCAACGGCGGGCACGGGCAGGATTCTCCAGCAGCATCGGCGACAGGTTGGCCAGGTCATGGCTGCACGTACCTTCGCGCAGCATCACGTACATGCCGCGAGACAGCTTGTCGAGTGCCTCCTCGGGAATCGTCGACTCATGGTCAGCGATAATACCTGCTGCGGCATAGGCGTTGAGGTCCTTGCCGGCAACGAGCGGCGCGTGACCGTCAACCTGCTTGGACGGCGTCTGGTTGGCAGCGTCGATTCGAGCGCAGGTCTCGGGATCGGCCATAAAGACGCCCGGCAGGTTCATCATCTCGCCCAGGCCAAAGACATCGCCCGGATGCTCGGCAAAAAACGCCTGCATGTCAGCGGCGGTAATCACAGCGCCTGCTTGCTCATCGGGCAGCGCGGGCACGCACGAGGGCATCATGTACTTGATGGAAATGGGCGCGCGACGGCCGTCCTCGATCATAAAGCGCAGGCCGTCCAGGCCGGAAACGTTGGCGATCTCGTGGCTGTCGGCAATGGCAGTGGTGGTACCGCGCGTCGCCGCCATGCGCGCATACTCGGCAGGGCGGATGTTCGAAGACTCGATATGCAAGTGTCCGTCAATAAAACCGGGGGCAAGATAGCGGCCCTGGCAATCGATGACCTCGGCAGCCTCATACGTACCGGCGGCATCGTCGCGACCATCGTAGAGCACACCGACGATCACGCCATCCTTGACGGCAACGCTACCGGGCGCCACGCGCTGGCCGTACACATCGACAATCTGTGCGTTGGCAAACAGCGTGTCAACGGGCACACGACCCTCGGCGGCCTCGATCACAGATCTCATGACCTCAACGGACATACATACTCCTTTAACCGTAGAAAAAAGCTGCGGAGCGGACAGGCCTTCACCGCAGCAAACCAATAGCCATTGTATGCCCAAACGATGGGTCAGCAATACGCCTCCCCGCTTAACGGCACACGCCGCTTGGCGCAATGGGGACAGGCTGCTTTGGGTAGTCGTTGGGTGTTCCTATAGTTTTGTCAACCTTCGATGCTACTCCCGGTAGGGCACC
>DXZW01000025.1 GCA_019419455.1 Collinsella sp.
ACCGCAGGAAGCTTGGATACGCCTAGGCGCGGTCCAAGAAATCGTCCGCACCCCCCTTTTTAGCCCTTTTTAGCCCTTCAGCAGATCATCCAGCACTGATGCTGCCTTCTGGTCATTTGCCTCGATAAAGTGGCTATAGATAGACAGCGTCGTCGATGGGCTAGCATGGCCCAAACGCGCCTGGATCGTCTTAATGTCCGCATTGGCACCAACGAGCAAAGTCGCTTGCGTATGTCTAAGCTCATGAGGCTTCAGCCCGCTATAACCCGTATAGCGGGTACGTTTGACGCCGTCACTCCCAATGACTTCCCTACTCTCCTTAAAAGTACCGAAGCCGTTTTTCGCCGCAAACAGCCTAAACGCCCTTGAATAGTTATGTCCATCCATCCGGGTCACAAGAGCCCGTTTGCCGTTGGCGGCGTCAACGATCCCAATGGAATGGACAATGGGCGTTTCTCCAGTCTGCCCCACTGCAAAGGAATCGAACTCACTCCGCTGAATGGCTTTCCACCTGTCCAGATAGTCGGCAAGTTCATTTCCAACCGAAATCTTACGCCTGCTCATCTTTGATTTAGGCGGCCTCAATGTCCTGTCGTTCGTATATTGCTTTACTATCCTCAGAGTCTTGGCGTCGGGGTCATAATCCTCCCATGAGAGACCAAGGGCCTCCCCCTTCCTCAAACCGCAGAGAAGTAGAAGCATTGTGCATGTGATAAAGGAAGATGGCTTCTCCTCCAAAAGGACCGCAAGAAGCCTTGCCGCCTCATCGGCGCTCAGCGCCTTACGAGCCTCGACATTCTGCTTGGGCAGTTTCACTCCCCTACAAGGGTTTTTGCCCACGAGGTCGTTATCGACGGCATCCTCCATTACCTGTTTGAGCTTGATGTGGATGCGGCGAATTTCACTTTCGCTGAATCGGCCTTCTTTTCTAGCCTTGGCATAAGCAGTGCGAACGTCATCCGATTTAAGCCGAGTGAGATCGGGATTGCCGAACAGCTCGCGTATGTGACGAATGTCCAAACCTTCACGCTCATAAGCAAGAGGTGATCCCATGGTCGACTCCCTGTTCGCGTGAAACCTGTCCGCATAATCTGATAGGCCCAGAGGACCATTGCCACGGTTGGAAGCGCCCTCAAGTTCAGCTCTATAGGCCTCCAGCGCCTTGGCGACTTCACTCGGCCAGTTTTTCGGGTTCTTGCTTCTGCAGTGAACCCTGCGTGACGGACTACGGCGGTACCGTCCTGTCTCCGGATCTTTTCCCAGGGAAAAATAAATCCGATAGACGCCTTTGCTCTTATCGATGCATTCCGATGTGCCGCGAGCGGTCTTTTTTATCAATCCCTGCAATCATATCCCTCGTTAGGTTTTCGATTAGGCTTGCTGGCAAAGCCTTTAAAGCTTTGCCAGCAAGCCTAATCGAAACTTTTCACACTTTCAAGTCTCTCTAAGTGTGAAAATAGTGGGAAATATGATTCTAATAGCTAGCTCAATAATTGTTAATTACCTATTTCTACCTGCGCTTCCTTTTAATTCAGTGAAATTGGCCTCATCTCGTCAAATGCCGAATTCACGTACTCGTAAAGCGGGGGTCACCGGTTCGAGCCCGGTCGCTGGCTCCATTGCACAAGATAGCCGCCTTCGGGCGGCTTTTTTGTTGCTGATTTCGGGCGCGCTTCCGCCAATCCAAGCACAACGCCGCCGGAAACTCTCCTACTCAACAAAAGCCCCGCCAACCGCAATCCCCAAAGGAACCGCGTTCAGCGGGGCCCAAGCGAGCTCCCCCAAGGGATAACGCTCGCAACACGAACAGCTCAGCCGAGCAGCGCGCTACTCCTCCCAGTAAGCATCTGCAAGCAGCTTAAAGCAAATCTTCTTGACCGGCTGCGCGCCATCGCCCTGGAACTCGAGCGTGGGCATGTGAGGCTCGCCGGCAACAAACAGCGCAAACTTGTCGTCAGCAAGATCGCCGGCGATCGAGGCGTCGGAATCGACCAGATCGTAGTCGTCCTTCTCGTCAAACTCCTGAACCAGCGTCAGGCTGCCCGTGGCAACCTTAAAGGCCTCGCGACCCTCGACGTCGATCTGCAGGTCGTGATAGCGCTGATGCGTCTCATAGTGAGCCTCGGCTTCGGGACGCGTCGTGGGAGCCATGACGTTCGCAAAGACCTTGTCGCCCAGAATCGGATGGCTGCCGACCTCGAGCTTCGCCGGATCGTTCTCCTCGAGCCAGTCGATCAGCACGTCGAGGCCCTTGAGCATTCCACGGTACTCCTCGATATCGCCCAATGCACCGTAAATCATCTAAATCCCCTCTCGGATCGTTTCTTTGGCGGCTACTCGGCAAACGCATTACCGACGCTGTTGCCACCCACATGCGTCTCGACCAGGGCAAGGTCGGGATTGAACACGACAGTGTCGGCGTCGCGCCCCGGCATAATGCTACTGCACTTGTCGTCGACATGAGCTGGCAACCGATGCCGGGGCCGCAGCACAAGCTCCTACAGCTCGGTCACGACAACGCCGTTGTAAACCTCGTCCCAACGATCCATAACCAAGTGGCCAGTCATGGGATCCATGGCATTGAGTTTGCCGCAGGTGTTGGCGGCACGCAGCACCGTCTCGTCGTCGGCTCCGGCAGCAATCGCATGTGCGAAGCCGGCAATGGTCGAATCGCCAGAGCCCGTAGCGTTAACGGCGGGGATATCGGGGGTCTTGGCGCGGAACGCACGGCCGTTATGGAAACCAACGGAGCCGGCAGCGCCCATAGATACGACGACCCAGGGGATATCGGAGAAGCGGGCGTCAGAGGCGAGCGCGGAACGGAGCTCGTCCACATCGTCGGTGGTAAAGCTCGTGCCCAGAAGGCCGTTAATTTCGGTCAGGTTAGGCTTAACCAGCTCAGGCTTGACCTCGGACTTGAGCGCAGCCTCGAGCGAGGCGCCCGAGGTATCGAGCAGCACCTTGGCGCCGGCGTTCTCTGCAATGCCCGTGATCTTAGCGTAGTAGTCCGCCTCGACGCCGCGGGGCAGCGAACCCGAGATGGTAACGACATCGGCCTTGCTCGCAAGCTCGGCGAACTTGGCGGTAAAGGCATCGAGCTCCTCGGGGGCAATCGTCGGGCCGCTCTCGAGCAGCTCGGTCTGGTTGCCGGCGTGGAGGATGTTGAGACAAATGCGAGTCTCGCCCTTGATGGGCACAAAATCATTCTTAATGCCGTTAGCATCCATGAGCTCGGCCATATAGGCGCCCATATGACCACCAAGCAAGCCGGTTGCCACGACATCGTCGCCCAGCTGGCCCAGGACGCGGGCCACGTTGAGGCCCTTACCGCCGGCGGTCTTTTCGGGCGTCACGCGGTTGACGTCGTCGATAATGAGCTCATCGAGCTGATAGCGCGTATCGACGGACGGGTTCATCGTAACGGTGAGGATCATTTCTAGCTCCTTATCTCGCAGGCTCCTTATGCCTTGCAAAACGAATTGGCTACATGCGACTACAGAATCTCGATTGTGAACGAGCGCACGATGGTTTCTTTGGGCTTGGCGATAAGGCAGCCGCGCTTGTGCTCAAGCACGTCGTCCTCATCGGAGCAGGTCGAAAGACCGCCCCAGGGCTCAACTGCCACAAAATCACCCTCGGGCTTGCTCCACACAATGAGGTACGGGAAGCCCTCAAAGCTCAGGCGAACACCCTTGTCCTCGCCCTTTTTGGAAAGCGTGACCTGACGGCTCTCGAGCACGTCAAAGATGGTCTCCGCAAAATCGAAGAGCTCATGTGACAGAGGCAGCGTCTTTCCCACCATGGGGTTCTTGGAGCGGTTGGTCACGTCAATCAAGCCAGTCGAGGGGACGGCAGCGCAAAGCTCAGCAGCCTCGTCTTTCTCAAAACGCAACTCGTAGTCCGTATAGGCCTCGCCCTCATCGAGCGGGCACCTAAAGCCGGGGTGTCCACCGATAAAGAAAGGCATGTCCTCGGTGCCCTCGTTGGTAACCTCATAGGAGACGCGCACGGCGGCGTCCTCGAGCGTATAGCGGGCGACAAGCTTAAACGGATACGGATAATCGCTCAGCAGCGCGGCGTTATCCTCCGAAGCCAGGCACATCGCCAGCTCGTTCTCGCTCTGGCTCAGCAGCTTCCACTCCTGTTTGCGCGCAAACCCATGGCGGGCGAGCTTCACATGATGTCCGGCAAACGTCATGGCGCTGTTATCGCGCAAACCTCCGCAAATCGGGAAGCAAATCGGTGCCTGGCCGGACCACACGGCGGGATCGCCCTGCCACAAGTACTCGCGACCTCCAGCCTCAATCGAGGTAAACGAACCACCGGCCGTGGAGACCTTGATAGAAATCGAATCGTTGGAGAGAGCGTATTCCATTGTCCATCCTTTCGAACAACTGCTTTTTGCTCGCAAGAACCCGTCTCGGCCCTGACCAAAGGACAAACCCGCACGTTCATCGATGCGTCCGGTTTCCCAGCCATGCAACGGGGTACCATACAGACATTGATGCAATTACAGCTGAAAGGCCTTCTTATGCGAACCATCATCCTTTATGCCTCACACCACCACGGCAATACGAAAAAGCTCGTGGACGCCATCGTCGAGGCGCACCCCGAGATCGATACCCTCGACGTGAAGTCACTCGGTAAAAACGAGTACCCCGACCTGCACGAATACCATCTGATCGGTGTCGCCACGGGCATCTATTACTCCGAGATCGACAAGGACATGGCACGCGTGCTCACGAACGTGCTGCAGCCGCAGGACAAGGTGTTTGGCCTTATGACCTACGGTGGCAAAAACAAGTGGTACGGCAAGGATATCGATGGCATCTGCCGCATGAGGCAGGCCATCTTTATGGGCGTCTACGGCTGTCCCGGCTTTGATACGTGGGGGCCGTTCAAACTCACCGGCGGCGTCCAGAAGGGACACCCGACCGCTGAGGAAATTAAGGGCGCCGTCGACTTCTTCGACAAGATCGAAGACGAGTATGGCGACATCATCGTCGAAGAGTACGCCAAGCGCGAGAAGCGTCTAGCATACGAAAAGGAGCATCCCGCGGGGGGTCTTGTGGCCGGCGTCAAGCGCACGGCAAAGAAGATCGTTAACAAGCTGTAACTGTTAAGGTGCTTTTGAGCGTTTAACCCATACGGCGGGTCCGAGCAGATTCGGGCCCGCCGTCTTTTTCTATCGTTAATCGGTAAAGGCGTTGCCGACGCTCTGGCCGCCAACATACGTCTCGACGAGGGTGAGCTCATGGTCGAACACGACAAAGTCGGCGTCGCGACCCGGCATGATGCTGCCGCACTTATCCTCGATGTGCGCAGAGCGAGCCGGCACCTCGGTTGCCATGCGAATGGCGATATCAGCGCTGGCGATGCCCCAATCGACAATGTTCTTGACGCCCTGGGCAAGCGTGAGCACCGAGCCGGCAATGCTTTTGCCGTCGGCGAGCCAGCACAGGTTGTCCTTCATGATGACGTCCATGCCACCACTGGTGTAGCTGCCCTCGGGCATGCCGCCGCAGCCCAGGCAGTCGGTGATGAGCACCGTGTGCTGCCAGCCCTTTGCCTGCAGCAGTGCCTTGATGGCGGCAGGGTTTACGTGCTTGCCGTCACAGATGATCTCGGCGTAGGTCTCGGGCGTGGACATGGCAGCACCCACGACACCGGGCTCACGGTGATGCAGACCGCGCTGGCCGTTATAGGTATGCGTAAAGCAGCTGGCACCGGCATTGATAGCGGCGATGCACTCATCGTAGGTGGCGTCGGAGTGACCGATGCTGGTCACCACGCCCTTGGCGTTCAGAGCAGCCGCATAAGCAGCGGCACCGTCGCGCTCGGCGGCCATGGCGCTCTTAACGATGCGACCGCCCGCAGCCTCCTGCCACTGGTCGAAAACCTCCTCGGAGGGGTCAATCAGGTAAGCGGGGTTCTGCGCGCCCACGTGCTTCATGGTAAAGAAGGGGCCCTCAAGGTAGATGCCCTGAATGCGGGCACCGCAGAAGTCGGGGCCGCGGCCCTCGTCCGCCTTGGCGATAGCAGCGCAGGCGTCCTTGATCTGTTCGACGCCATCGGTGAACGTCGTGGGCAGCCAGCTGGTGGTACCGCGACGGGCGAGCTCGGTTGAGCTGATATCGATGCCCTCGGGATCGTTATCGGTAGTTGAGTGGTTGTAGAAGCCATGGATGTGAGTATCGACCATACCCGGTGCGATCCACGATCCCGTGTAGTCCTTAATCTCGCAAGAGGGCTCGTCGGCCTGCCAGGCGCCAAAAACGCCATCCTCGACCATAAGATAGCCGCCCAGTTGCGGGCCTGCCGGCAAGAAGAACTTGTCAGCCTTAATTGCGTACGTGCTCATATGCACTCCTCGCTTCTAAAGCAGTTGACTGTGGTAATGCTTATACCCAGCTCACGTAAAACAAAAAGCGCCCGCCCGCCGTTATGAGCGGACGGGCGCCCTTACAGGGGGACGCGATTAAGCGGTGAAGGGGTGAATCGTCACGCCCTTAACCACGCGGTTGACCGTGCCGGTGGGGCTCGGCGTATCGGGCGTGTTGCCCACGCGGACGGAGTTGAGCAGGCTGATAGCCTGGGCAAACATCACGAACGGCAGAGCAAGGTAACCCTCGGGAAGTGCCTCGTAGCCCTTAAAGGTGAAGGACTCACCCTCATAGACGGTGGCACCTTCCTGCTGAACGGCGATGGTGTGCTGAGCGATCTCGTCGCCACCGATCTCGTTGAGGATGTCGATGTCGTACTGACGGGTGTAGGCGTCGTTGTTGACGAACACGAAGACGAGCGTCTTATCGTCGACGAAGGACTTAGGTCCGTGACGATAGCCCATGGAGGTGTCGTAGGAAGTAGCGACCAGACCGTGAGCGAGCTCGAGGATCTTGAGCTGGCTCTCCTGAGCAAGGCCACCGAAGGAGCCAGAACCCAAGTAGGTCACGCGGTTGAAATCGCCAGCCAGGTAATCGGCGATCTCGGGCTCACGGGAGATGACCTCCTCGCCCATCTTGGCAATCGTCTCGACCCACTCGGCCTTCTGCTCGTCAGAGGCAGTGTCGAAAATAAGGGTGGAGAGCAGGGTCATGCAGGAATAAGAACCGGTCATGGCGAAGCCCTTGTCGTTGGCGCGCGGAATGAGCAGCGTCAGCGCATTGGGATCATCGGCAGACTCGACGGCAAGCTTGCCCTCGGGAGCGCAGGTGATGTTGAGGAACTTGACGTTGTGGACGAGCTCCTTGGCAACGGCAACGGCGGCAAGGCTCTCGGGGCTGTTGCCAGAGCGGGCAAAGGAAACCACGAGCGTGGGATCCTCGGCGCGCAGGAAGTCGCGCGGGGCGCTCACGATGTCGGTCGTGGCGATGGGCTTAAAGTCGTAGAGATCAGTGTTGCCAGCGTGACGCAGGTACGGGGCGCAGGTATCGCCAACGTAGTCGGACGTACCGGCACCGGTGAAGACAACGGACAGACGACCCTCGCCCATAGCGCGAGCCTCGGCCAGGAAGGCCTCGATGGCCTCCTTGTTCTCGCGATAGATGTTGAGCGTATCACGCCAAAGCTCGGGCTGCTGAGCAATCTCGGCCGTGGTGATCTGGGCGCCGAGCTCGGTGAGCTCCTCGACACTCTTCTCGAACATTTCTAATACCTCTCTCTAGAAGTAATCCTCTGACGTGCAATTATACACTTCGGTTGGTTATCTGGTAGTAACCAGTTAAATGCAAAGAATCACCATATGGAAACGATGCGAGCACTAGTTACTGCGCTGGTGGTAAACCTTGTATTTAAACTGATCGGCACGAGCAACCGAAAGTGTGTACTCCACTACCTCGTTTGACTCGTTATACGTAGTCCTGACCAAATCGAGCACAGGCGAGCCCTCGACAATTCCCAAAAGGTGGGCATCGGTGGGACGGGCTATGCTCGCATAGAACTCCTCTTCGGCCACGCGAATCTTTTGCTGAAAGTCCTGCTCAATCACATCGTAAAGCGGCTTACGCTCCAGCAGCGGTCGCTTTAGGGACAGAAATTGACGAACCGGTAGATAGCTGCGTTCGACCATCATGGGCATGTTGTCGGCAGAGCGAAGACGCTTGAGCTTAAAAATGCGATCACCGATGCGCAATCCCATATGCTCGGCCAGATTCTTATCGGCCTCCATCTCGCAAAACTCGAGAATCGTGGTCTCGGGTTCTCGACCCATCGCGCGCATCTGCTCGGTAAAGCTGTAGGACTGCATAAGATTGGTTGCTTTTGCCGAACGGTCGGTCACAAAGGTACCGCGACCGTGCTGCCGAACCACCAGTCCTAAACGCTCCAGTTCCTGCAGAGCCAGGCGTACCGTAGTGCGCGAGAGACCATAGCGCTCCGAAAGTTCGCGCTCGGAAGGAATCATGTCACCGGCGCGATATTCATGGTCAATCTTTTCGGTCAGAATATCGACCAGCTGATCGTACAGCGGTTGCTTACGCGCTCCGATCGCCATCCTATCCTCCCTTTTGCTCGAATTCGGCTAACTACCTAGGGTGTTATGCATTATCTGTCTGCCACACCCGAATCATTAAGAAAACAAAAGCCGCGCGCTCTTTCGAGCACGCGGCTTTTAACATACACATGGCTTAAGGGGTCGGGGTGTGAGCCGCGTAGGGACACACCCCTCAAGCTAGAGCCTTACCAGATGCTCGGCCAGAGACCAAGCGGGCCAGCGCCCAGGATGCCAAGGACGAAGAGCAGGAGAATGCCCTTGGTCGGGGTCCAGCTGTGCTTAGCGAACATGTAGTAAAGCAGCAGCGTAAGCATAAGCGGGACGAGCTTCGGGACGATGGTGTTGAGGGTGTCGGCAACAGAGAAGTTGACCGGATCCTCGGTAACGGTGCCGTAGGTCACGGACTCCATGCCGTTACCCAGATCGGTGACGCCGCACTCGACAGCGTTGCCGTCGGCATCGGAAGCGGTAAGGGCGTTGCCGTCCTTATCGGTCATGGCGATGGTACCGGCCTCAGCGGTCTCGGTATCGATGCCCTCCATACCGGTGAAGTTCTCGGCCTCCTTCTCGGAGACGATCACGGTAGTAGCGGAGAGACCACGGGTGGTGCCGTTGGGGATCTGGAGGTTGATCTGGGTGCCACCCATGGTGACGACCAGGCAACCGACGACGAAGACGCCCATGATGGAAGCGGCACGCGTGAAGGCCTGCATGTTGGCGGTCAGAGCGTCAATAGCGCTGGTGCCAAGCTTGTAGGACCAGTTCATGAGCCAGAAGCGCAGAGCGAACTGGACGACGTTGAAGATCACCAGGAAGATGATCGGTGCAGCGGCGTTGCCGTTGATGGCCATGTTGGAGGTGATGCCGGCCGTGATAGGCACGAGCGTCAGCCAGAACAGGGCGTCACCGATACCACCGAGCGGGCCCATTGCGGCGACGCGGACGGCGCGGATCGTGGGGATGTCAACCTTGTTCTGCTCGAGCGAAAGCACGATGCCCATAACAAAGGTGACAAGGAACGGGTGGGTGTTGAAGAACTCCAGGTTGTGGCTCATGGAAGCCGCGAGGTCGTTCTTGTTGGTGTGGATCTTCTCCAGACCGGGGATGATGGAGTAAAGCCAGCCAGCGGCCTGCATGCGCTCGTAGTTGAACGATGCCTGCAGGAAGCAGGAGCGCCAAGCCATCTTGTTGAGGGTCTTCTGGTCGAGCTGCGGAGCAGGAGTGAGATCCTCGTAGTGCTCCGGGATCACATACTCATTAGATGCCATCTTCGAAGTCACCTCCGTCAGAAACAGCTGCACCCTTCAGCTCGGTCTGCTGCTGGAAGTCCCAGAAAGCGATGCCGAAGCCGATGAGAGCGAGGATGAGCAGAGCAGGGGTTGCCAGCGAATCGTTGGCAACGGTGATGAGCGCGAGGCCAAAGCCCATGAGGAAGAAGCCCCACATATCGCGGTTCATCATAACCTTGAGCAGGACGGCGAAGCCGACGAAGCGCATCATGCCGCCTGCAGCGGAGAGACCGGTCTGCAGCCAAGTCGGGATGGCAGAAGCGATGGTCTGACCGATGGTAGCGCCAGCGATGAAGAACAGGGTGACGACGACAGCGAAGATCAGGCCGAGCAGAGCCATGGCGAAGTAGTTCAGGCGCTCGATGCCCTTGGTGTCCGCGTTGTGAGCCATGTTATCGGCCGTGGACATAAGCGGGGACATAAGCGTGAAGACCAGGGTAACGCCAAGCTGGCCAAGCAGAGCGAACGGAATGGCGAGGCCGACTGCCGCGTTGGGCTCGAGGCCCGTGGCGATAGCGAGAATGGCTGCCATGATGCCGCCGATGACGGCGTTAGGCGGCTGAGCACCTCCGATCGGCATGTTGCCGATCGTCATGAGCTGATAGGTACCACCCACGAGAAGACCGGTGTTAAGGTCGCCAAGGATAAGACCGATGACGGCGCCGGTGACGATGGGCTGATAGAGAGACTCGAGGAAGTCAAACTGGTCGATTGCCGCGATGAACGTGACGACGAAGACCAGAGCGATCTGGATGATCGAGTATTCCATCTTGCTCCTCCTTTCAAAATGTATGTACGCACTTTGGATTTCACGTACAGAACGTCAGGGTTTCACTCCTGACAACGTGGATCACGAGGATTACGAGAAGAGCTTGCTCGTGTCCTCAACAGGCGTGCTCGGAACGCGCCTGATCTCCAACTCCACCCCCAATTCCTGCAGCTCTTTAAACGCAGCGACATCCTCGTCGTTAACTGCGACGGAGGTGGCGACTTGGCGCTTTCCTTCCGACATGTGCATGTTGCCGATGTTTACCTTCTTTATAGGCACACCGCCCTTGACGAGCGTAAGCACGTCTTCCGGTGTTTCGGCCACGATGAAGATCTTCTGGCGCGGGCTCGCCTTGCCAATGACGTCGATGGTCTTCTGCAGAGAGAAGAAACGCGTAGCGACGCCGGCGGGAGCGGCCATCTTCATGAGGTTCTGGCGCATGGTGTTGGACGCCACGTCGTCGTTGGCGACGAGGATGAGGTTGGAGCCCAGGGTGGAGTTCCACTGGGTGGCAACCTGACCATGAACCAGTCGGTTATCGATGCGGGTAAGAAGAATGTTGGGTTCTGCCATGTTGATCAGCTTCCTTTCGTTATTTGCTGACGACAGTTACTTGATCTCCTGAATCGCGTAACGCGAAACATCTACGACGGCTCCGGATCGGACTTTGATCTGGACCTTCTCGCCTTCGATGCCTTTGACGGTTCCGTAGATACCGCCGGCGAAAAGAACCTCTTGACCCGGCTTGAGCTCGGTGTGCAGCTCCTTGAAGTACTTCTGCTTCTTCTTCATGTTGATTTGCGACCAGATGGTGTAAATCAAGCCCATGATGACAAGCAGGCCTAAAAGGGCGACCGAGGAGCTCAGGACGTTGGCTCCGAAATCGGCCATTAGATGCCGTCCTCGTCGCCGAAGATATCCTCTTCCTCGGAGCCGGCAACGGATGCGACCGTCTGGGCGGTGACGCCCGTCTGTCCAACGGTCACGGCCTGCTCGCCAAGCTCGGCGAGCGTGGCATTGCCTCGGAGGAACAGAAGCTCAATAACCATGGGAAGGTTGGTGCCAGTCAGAACCTCGACGTTGTCGACATCCTGGGCAATCATCATCGACTGGTTGAACGGGGTGCCGCCAAGCAGGTCGGTAAAGACGAGCACGCCATCGCACTCCTCGCGCATGGCGGTAATAGCGGCGCGGAGATCCTCACCGTAGGATGCGGCCTGGTCGCCCTCAAAAGGAACGACGGTAAAAGCAGGCTGGTCGCCGGCAACCATCGCGATAGCGCTTGCAAGGCCGGGTGCGAACTGTCCATGACCGGTAAGAATAAAGCCAACCATTCAAATTTCCCTTCCGAAGGTGTGTACAATCTGAGTCCGATGATTTTCGGAAGCCAGCGGGCGCTCGCCCTTAAAGCTTCTTGGAAAGCGTTCTTTGAAGACCAGTGGTTTCTAAACTGGTAGTAACCACGTGACGTGTTGTTGTCACTATATCACCCCAGAAGAGGTCGCTTTCCTTGATTCATACGGTAAAACGTTTTTGCACCGCTCACGGTGATAAATCGACCGTTTACCGGTCGTTAACACTTCTACCTGCGGTTTTGAAACCGTTTCGAAATGCTATGGCAAAAGATCGGATCTTTTCCTGTGTCTAAACAACGCAGGGCGGCTAAAAATAGCGTGAAGAAAAATTGCAGGTCATTGTGAAGATATGCGAATTGGTCTTTTTGACTTAATACCAGTTAGAACCAGTTTTGAGATTATCGGTGAACGGTAGTTTTCGACCGTTCACCGGTTACTTGCAATCGTTTGCAGTTGTTTTCCCAGATGAATTAGGGAAGCGCGATGGAGCGCTTGCGCGATCACGGGAAGTTTTTGGCATTTGTCCTCATCCCCCGAACGCCAAACTCCGGCATCCAAAATGAGCTAATAGCTCACGCTAATCGTTTTCAATCATTACTTACTCAGTATACGTAATTATTTATCGTTTATCGTTAATTTTGATATGATACAAGTATCATCCAAAACGCCGATTGGAGAGGTTATGGTCCACCGAAACGCATCTATATCGAATGAAACCATCAGCCGCGAACAGACGATAGCCAAACTGAGGAAGCTCGCTCGCATCTGCAAATGGGCCACAATCTGCATTACCACAGCGCTCGCTCTGGGACTCCTCGCAGTCATTGCGATTGACCTTCTACTTATATTGCCCGGCCTCTCCCAAGGGTCGTGCCTCCAATCCGTAGAACTTCAAGCCGGCGAAGGGCCGTGCCTGGCTATTGTCGGTACCGATGCGCAGGCCCCACTTATGCTCGTCGCACACGATGGCCACACTGCCATAGGGAGCCTCTTGATAACATGCCTCGCGCTTACCATCGCGATAAGCGTGCGCAGGCTTTTCTTCAACATTGAAAAGGAAGGCAGGCCCTTTGACCTTGAATGTAACCAGACACTTCGTCGAGTAGGACATTTATTCCTTATCGGCGGCGTTGCCGTGAGGCTTCTTGGTGCCGTAATCACGGGAATGATACTCTTAGGATTTGGCGGCAGCTTTACGGATGCGTTCGCCGGCCAGTTATTCGAGCCCTCCATGCTCTTTGCAGGCCTGATTATTTGCCTGATTGCCAGCATCTTCCGCTACGGGTATATCCTGCAAAAACAAGATGACGAGTTGCTCTAGGAGGAATCCATGATTATTCTGCGGCTTGACCGCATGCTCGCCGAACGCAAGATCTCATCCAAAGAGCTTGCGGAACGCGTGGGCATCTCCCAGGTCAATATGTCACGCATTAAGACGGGCAAGGTTTCTGCCATACGTTTTTCAACTCTTGACGCGATATGTCGGGCACTCGACTGCCAACCGGGCGATGTACTGGAATATATGCCTGACGATGAAGCCGATAACCTTTTTGGACGTAAAGATTGATAGGCATAATTTAGCCACCAGCGCCTAAACGCAAATAGCCCGCTAGAACAACATCCGTTCTAGCGGGCTTATTCAGATATTTCGGTTACGCGCTCGGCGGCTCAGACAGATCTTTATGCAAACAGACCATAGATGCTGATGTTGGCCTTGGCATACAGGCCGTTAGCATACTCGGTCCACTTGGAGCTGGCGCTCGAAGCCTGCGAAGAGTACTGCTGGTAGGCGGTGTAATAGGCGGTCATGGCCTGCTTGTAGGTAGCGCTATCAGCCGTAAAGGCATCGTCAGCGAAGGCCTTAGCGTAGGTGCTATCGGCGTCCTTCCAGGTGCCCTTTTCGCTATCCCACTCGTCGCCGGCAAGTTTGATGATGTAATCGGCGTAGTCCTTGCTCGCGGTCTCCTCGTTGCCGTCAGCAGGCTCGGTCGGGGCGGTCGGCATGCTTGCGGAGCTATCGCCCACCTTCTTCTTGTAGAGCTTCTGCAGCGTCGCGGACTGGCGGACGATCTGCTTGGCCTGGTCCTTGGACACGCCATACTGCGTGGCCATGGTCTTGTAGTCCGAAGTGCCGATGGATTCCTCGGCGTACTGCTTCATCTCCTTAGAGGAGACGGTAATGCCCTCGTCCTCGGCAGCGTCGAGCAGGATCTTGTTGCGCACGTAGGACAGGATGACGTCGGCAGAAGGAGCGGTGTAGTTGCCATCGCTATCCTTGACGGTGTCGAGGCTGTACTGGCTCTCGATGGCCTCGCGCGCGGTGATGTCGCTCTTCTTGCCGTTGTAGCTATAGCTTGCCACGGTCGAATCGAGCTGGTCCTCGGTCAGGGTCGACGAGCCGACACCCTTGCCGCCAAAGCCGCCATTGCCAATAAAGAAGCCGACCACGGCGGCGATCACGACGGCAACCACAAAGGCGGCAATCATCGTCTTCTTGTGCCTGGATGCATGGTCGTCTTCATCGGAACCCAGAATATCGTCGTCCTCATCCTGGGCCTCGGGCATCAGATTCTCGTCAGCGGCATCCGCGGCAATCTGAGCCTCCAGTCGGGCGTCCTCCTCCTCGGCCGTCGTGCCGGCGGCAATGTGCTCGGCAGACGTACCGGCGACCAGATCGATCTTCTCGTCCTCGTCACCGTCGGGGCCTTCGCCGCGCTCGATGATCTGGATGCCGTCGATCTCGTCCTTCTCGTCCTTCTTTTGAATCAGACCCATATCAGTTACTCCTTGTTAGGAAACATAGTCTTCAATAGAATACGCCCGACAGAGTGCCGGGCGTATTGATTCTTAGGTTATACGCAAACACTTAAGTACTATTTAGGCGTTTGCAGCCTGCATGTCTTAGGCCAGGTGCGCGATAACGGCATCGGCAAAGGCCTGCGTGCCCACGGCGCCCTCGACGGAGCCGGTCTGGGCACGACGCACGTCGCCGGTAACCTGCTTACCCTCGTCGAGCGTGGCGGACACGGCGGCACGGATACGATTGGCCGCATCGTTCTCGCCCAGATGATCGAGCATCATAGCCGCAGACAGAATCTCGGCCGTGGGGTTGGCGATATCCTGGCCAGCGATATCGGGCGCGGAGCCATGCGTTGCCTCGAAGATGGCGCAGTCGGCACCGATGTTGGAGCCGGGGGCCATACCCAGGCCACCTACCAGGCCGGCGCACAGGTCGCTGACGATATCGCCGTACAGGTTGGGCAGCACCAGGACATCGAAGTCGTTGGGGTTCTGGACCAGGCCCATGCAGGTGGCGTCGACGATCTTGTCGTTGAACTCAATATCGGGATAGTTGGCGGCCACCTCGCGCGCAACGCGCAGGAACAGGCCATCGGTCGCCTTCATAATGTTGGCCTTGTGCACGGCCGTCACCTTTTTACGGCCGCAGCGGCGGGCGTACTCAAAGGCGTACTCCACAATGCGGCGGCTCTTGGCGATGGAGATGGGCTTAATTGAGATGGCGGAATCGGCGGCGAAGGTCTTCTGACCCGAGCGCTCGACAAGCTGTGAGAGCTCCTCGACCTCGGCAGCGCCCTCATCGAACTCGATCCCGGCGTAGAGGTCCTCGGTGTTCTCACGCACGATGACCAGGTCGACGTCGCGGAAGCGCGAGCCGTCGCCCGGCTGCGACAGGCAGGGGCGCACGCAGGCGTACAGGTCGAAGTGCTTGCGCAGGGCCACGTTAACGCTGCGGAAACCCGTGCCGACCGGCGTGGTGATGGGGCCCTTGATGGCAACCTTGGTCTCGGCGACCGCATCGAGCACGTGCTGGGGCAGCGGCGTGCCAAACTCGTCCATGACGCCGGCACCGGCCTCCTGGACGTTCCAGTTGATCTGGACACCGGTGGCCTCGACCACGCGGCGCATGGCCTGCGTAATCTCGGGACCGATACCGTCACCGGGAATCAGGACTACATCGTGCGCCATAATCTGTTACTCCTCGTCTTCGGCGTCGTCAGATTTTTTTACGCTAGCACGCTTCTTCTTTTTGGAGAGATCCAGGCCAAAACGTTTAACAAGCATTTCGCAAATCTCGCTCGAACGGGCCTTAAGATAGCTGCCCTTACCGTTCTCGGCATCGAACTTAAGGCGCAGCGCAAGCTTCTCGGCAACCTCGGCGTCGATCTCGCCCTGGCAAAACTCGTACAGGCAACCGAGCATGTCGCGATACTCAAGGTCGCCGTGGTAGCACTGGATGGCCTCGTCCAGGATGGGCCAAGCCTCGCGCGAACGCTCGACGCTCGTGGCACCCCACACGCACAGCAGGCGGAAGGCGGCATAGCGCAGCGTGGAGGAGATCTCGTCGAACAGTGCGGTCTCGGCGCCCTCAAAGGCATCGCCCAGCTGCTCGGGGCAGGTGGTGGCGAGCGCCGTCAGGGCATCGAGGGCCTCCCAGCGGGTCTGCGCCTCGGGGCGGTCGAGCGCCTCGATCAACGCGGGCACGCAGGGCACGACGCGCTGCGGATCGCGCTCGGCAAGCAGGTGCAGCACGCGGGCGGCAAACTGGCGGATGCGGCGCGTGGGGCAGCCGAGCTCCTGGACCAGACGGTCGACGGCGTTCTCGTTCTCCTCTGCCAGCTGGAGCTGTGCCAGCTCCTCGTCGGTGAGCTGTTCGTCTTTGTTTTCTGCCATAGTTACCTCTTCTTTTTATTTCTTGGCGTGCTTGCCAGCACCCTTGCTGTCATCGGTGACCGAGATGAGCTGCCGGTCGGCCGCGCCATTGCGACGTGCACGGCGGCGCTCCTCGGCGTCGCCCGCGTCGGCGGCGGCGCGATGAGCCTTGTTGACGTTAAAAACCTCGTCGTGCTTGCGCCATGGACCGACGGACTCGCCAAAGCTCATCTTAAGGCCGGCGATAAAGCCGCCGAGCCAGCCGATCGGCGCAAACTGCACCAGCGGGAACAGCGAGAACACCCAGGTCAGTAGGACGACCGCCGCCGCTCCTGCAAAGTTGGCAATCCAGTAGTCGCGCTTGGTGATGACACGCTTTTCGCACGCCCACTGGCCGCACAGAAAGCCGATGTAGATCGCAAAGAGAAAGAGTACCAGCGCAAGCACCACGAACGTCCAGCTCATGGGCGCTACTCCCCGTGATGGTGGCCGCAGCAGCACTCGTGGCCGTCGTCATGGCCGTGGCCGCCGCAGCACTCGTGGTCCTCGCCATGGTGATGGCCACAGCCGCACTCATGGTCCTCGCCGTGCTCGCCGCAACCGCAACCTTCCTCGTGAGCGCCATGCTCCTCGGGGCGATACTGCGACCAGTCCAGACCGGCGGCGATGGCGTCGGCCTCCTCCTTGTAGAGAACCGTGATGGCCTGGGTGCCCAGCTTGGCGCCACCGATGGCGTCGAGCATGTCGTAGAGCGTAAAAGCGACGTCGGCACCGGGCAGCGCGAGCTCGCGGTCATCGGCGTAAGCGAGCGCCAAGCGCAGGTCCTTAATGAAGTGCTCGACCATAAAGCCGGGCTTGTAGTCGCCGTCAAGCGCCTTGGGAGCCAGGCTCTCCATGGCGCCGGACTTGCCGGTACCGCCCAGGATCATCTGGCGGGTCTTCTCCAGGTCAAGGCCGCTCAGCTCGGCAAATGCCATGGCGTCTGCCATGCCGACCATGCAGGCGCCCAGCGACACCTGGTTGGCGAGCTTGGCAGCCTGGCCCTTGCCGGCGCCGTCGAAGCAGCAGATGTTGGCCGCAAAGGTGGCAAGGATGTCGCGGACCGGCGCGATGTCGTTCTCGGTAGCGCCCACGATAGCCGTGAGCGTACCGGCGATAGCGCCCGACTCGCCGCCGGTGACGGGGCAGTCAAACGCCATGCGGCCGGAAACCTGGGCGGCCTCGGCAATGTCGCGCGCCAGCTCGGGCGAGCTTGTGGTGAGGTCGATCAGGACCGCGCCGGGCTTAGTGCACGCGAGCAGGCCGTCGCCCGCCAGGTAGAGCTCCTCGACCTCGGAGGGATAACCCACCATGGTAAAGACGACGTCGGCGTTCGCCACGGCATCTGCCGGCGTATCGGCCCAAACGGCACCGCGCTCGATAAGCGCGACGGCCTTGGACTTGGTACGGTTGTTGACCGTGACGGGATAGCCGGCATCCAGGATGTGGCCGGCGATGGGGGCACCCATGATTCCGGTGCCGATGAATGCGACAGAGAGCTTGTTTGCCATGAAGCCTTTCCTTTTGGGTTGGGTGTTATTACCAGGTTGAATACTCGGTGCCAGCGTTTGGGCTGTGAGTTGGGATCGATTACGGCCGCGTTACTTGCCTACTGACCGCGCACGCGGCGGGCGATGCGGTCGGAAAGCGACGCCTTGTCGGCGCGGTTCTTACCCCAAAACGCGCAGGCCACCATGCCGGGGCCCACGTGCGAGCCGATGGTAGGACCGACGGAGCTGCGAATGATCGTGACGTCGGCGCAACCCTCCTCCTTGCGGATGGCGGCTTCGAGCCAGTCGCCGTCCTTTTCGGCATCGGCCGTCATAATGGCGATGGGCATGGTGCGATCGGGCACATAGTTCTCGCGGAACGACTTGAGGATGGACTTGAGCGCCTTCTTGCGGCCGCGGTTGACGCCGATCAGCGACAGCGAGCCGGCAAGGTCGTAGGAAAGCTCGGGCTTGACGTCGAGTTTTGCCGTGAGCTGCGCCGCCGCGGGCGGAATGCGGCCGCCAGCAGCCAGTGCGTCGAAGCTCTCGAGCGTAAAGTAACCGTGGACATAGGTCTTAGCCTCGTTTACCCAGTCGACCAGCTGCTTGGCGGTCAGTCCCGCCGAACGCTGGCGCACGGCCTCGAGCGCCAAGAGCGCGCCGGTCGCGCAGGGCAGAGCGTTGTCGACCACGTAGAGCTCAAAGTTGGGATACTCGGCGCGCACGGCATCTGCCGCCTGGCACGCGGAGTTGTAGCTCGACGACAGCGCCGAGGTAAAGCACAGGTAGACCGTGGGCGTGCCCTCTTTGGCGCACTCGGTAAAGAACTCGATATAGCGACCGAGCGACACAGCCGAGGTGGACACGCGGGCACCGGCGCGCATGCGGTCGTAGAACTCCTTAGGGCTCATGCTCGACCAGATGTCGTCCGTACGCTCCTCGCCATCGATAATGAAGGGGAAACCCAGGATATCGACATCGAGGTTCGCGGCGACCTCGGGGCTAAAGTCGCAGCAGGTATCGACGACGATGCGGCAACGGTCCGAATGACCGGCGGATGCGGCCTTGTCCATCAAAGCGACTCCTTACGTAAAAAGGCGGCCACCCGCATGGGATGGCCGCCAGCCGTTAACTCATGCAAGTTAACGTATTTTACTCGTCAAGTGTTTCGATGCGGGGCTTGATGATGCCATATCCACCATTCTTACGGTGATACACCACATTGATAAGGCCGGTCGTCGCGTTCTCGAACACGTAGAAGTCGTGACCGAGCAGATCGGTCTGCACCAGCGCCTGCTCCTCAGTCATCGGAGTGACGTCGATAACCTTCTCGCGGACGAGCAGGTCGTCTTCCTCCTCGGGCAGCAGCAGGTCGGCCAGATCCTCGACGCGCTCGACCGGTGCGACATCCGCGGCGCTGGCACCACCCTGGCGGTTGTCCACGACCTTAGTCTTGAACTTGCGCAGCTGGCGGGTAACCTTATCGGCGGAGAGGTCGATGGCGGCATACATATCTGCGCCGTGCTCGGCAACGCGAATCACAGAGCCGCGGGCACGAACCGTGACCTCGACGATTGCCGGGTTGGGGTTCGAGGGGTTCTTCTCATAACGAAGCACGACGTCGACTGTCATGGGCTCGATATCGAAAACCTTGAGCGCCTCGCCGATCTTCTCATCCACATGCGCACGCAGAGCATCGGTTACCGTCGTCTTGCGTCCAGAAACCTTGATATCCATACGTGGCTCCAATCTGCCTCGGGGACTTACTGTACTGGCTATGTACCCATTGCCGTGCATTTAATCACGCGGATTCCTAAAGACCCGAATAACGATTGCTTGATACCGCATACCGAAGTCTCGTACTTTTCCGTGGCAAAGTGCGCTATGGGAGGGCGTCGGCGACTTTGTATTTGGTCCCGAAAATTGGCTTTGACCTGCTGGTTTTATAGGGATAAAAAAGCCGGGCTCCCCTATTGGAGAAACCCGGCAGTGCGTGTTGAAACCGTGAAGAGGTTTCCTTTCCAACGTATAGGAGACACCACCCCTAGCAATAACTAGCTATTGAGTTTGTTAATGTCGTCGTCGGTGATAGTGCCTTCCTGGCTGGACGATTTGTCCTCGGAGGATGCGGTCTCATTGTTGGAATCGGAAGACTCGCTGCCGGAGGACGTGGTCTCACTGGACTCAGAGTCGCCCGGCTGCACGTTAGCGCCCGAAACCGTCTTAGTGGTGAGGTCGTAGGGCATCCTGCCATACCAGACGCAGTGAACTGCCTCGAGCGTGCCGTCGACCGTGATGTCGTCGAGGGCATCGCTCACGGCACGGCACAGTTCGTCATTGGACGAGAGGCCCGCAACACCGAGCGTCGAGGGCGCCTCGAGCGCACCGACATAGGAGATCTCGCTCATCAGACGTGCAAGGTAGCCACCGGCCGTGGAGTCGCAGATCACATAGTCAACCTCGCCGGACTCGAGCGCCTCAAAGCACTCGTTGATGTTGGAGTAGGTCTTTTGGTTGGCGGTGATGCTCTGCTTGGCAAGCGCCTCCTGCGAGGCCGAGGACATCTGGACACCCAGGGTAGACGTGTTAAGGGTATCGGTGGAAACGCTTAGCGACCCACCATCGCTGGTTTTACCGAACACAGAAGCGGCATCGTACAGGCAGGTGCCGAGCGAGCTAACGTCCCCGTCTGTGGAGTTGATCTCGCCGATAAAGATATCGGCCTTTTTGTCGGCGAGCGCGGAACCTGCCGAGGACGCATCGACAAAGGCGACCTTAAGGCCCATGCGGCTTGCGAGGGCGCGGGCGGCGTCGACCGCATACCCCGTGAGCTCGCCGTCGGCGCCCTGCATGGCCTGCGGCGCATCGGAAGTATCGAGGGCAACCGTCAGGGTTCCGGGAGTAACCAGGGCATCGTCCGACACCGCCGGCGTGACGGTCTTGTACTCGATCTGGTCGATCGTGGGAGTCGTGAACGTAGACAGCGGGTTGAACGCGCATCCGCTCAGGCCCAAAACGGCGATGACCGCTGCGGCCCCAGCACCTAACCGAGCCGCGTGCATCAAGCTGCCCCTCACCATGTCCACTACCCTGCCTTCTGTGTCGTATACGATCCGTGCGTTGCGCGAAATATCAGGTTGTTCCCACCAGCTGACCTGGTATTTGACCCCACACTTGCGCACCGGGGTGTTTGCTCGGGAGGCCGTAGCCGCCTTCACGACTGGCCCGCTCGCCCGCGAGGCGGTATTGCCCCAAAGAAAGTAGAACGGACGGTGCGGCTTACATCTAGGACGCGCCATGATCGCGCCGCGCGCACGCGGTCGCTTACGTGGATCCCTTTGACCGCGTCTGTCTTGGACTAGGACGGGCATTTCGTCCGTCCGCAACCACAGCCTGGTAGGAACGAAGCGCATTATAGCTAAGTTCAAGCTAAAGTTTAAGGTTAGGGGCGTCATTCGCATCGCGAGTACAGATTTCGCAGGTCGGGGCGGATCATTCGTGCCCCCATGAAGCCCGGAGCTCCCCCACGGGGAGCTCCGGGGCACCCGTCTCAGGGTGCCGTGTGCAAAAAACGGCAAATATGAGTACTGTTACCAATTTAGTAGCAGCGTATTACCGCCTCACGAGCCCTTTTTGAGTTCCGCACAGCCTGCTTGGCGCCAAGATATTCCACATTCGTTTATTATCTCTTCGCTGAATCCAGATTATCGGCCCAAGTTTCTTTGTTTTTGCTGTCACTAATCTAGTAACAGTACTCATATTTGCCGTTTTTTGCACAGAGCATATAAACAGACCCCCTATAAAGCCATAGTTTTACGCTGGTTTGAGCCCAAAGCACGCTCGGAGCGTATTCAGCAGAGCATCTTGCCTCTTTCGACGAGCCTCTACGCGATTCTGATATCGCTTACCCATACGCTGGTGGATGCGCCATGCGAGTGCTTCCATCGCTTCCATGTCACAGAGCATTTCGTTGTTGACCGTCGCGACCTCGATTCCCATAGTAATCAAGCCCGTGTTGCGCTTTTCATCATGGATACGTCCCCTCCGGGAGGAATGGCCCAGCTCACCGTTGTATTCCAGGTCAAACCGGGCTGCTTCCTGATACGCATCGCAAACTGCATGCGGCATCCCCGAGATTGCCTGCGCGCGGTCATCGAACTCGATCTTGTAGTCGGTCTTAAAGGGACCGCAGTCAAATCCGCCATAGGAAAACGGAAGCGAAAACAGAGCGAGCATGATGCACTCCATGGGCGAGAGCAGGTTTTCTGACAGGTAGGGACACAGACGCAGCAGCTGTTTGGCCACATTCCCCTTGCATGCCGCAAGGTAATCTGCCAGGCGATCGGGCGTCAGCGCCGGCTCGACTTCAAAGTAGCCCACGTCTGCTGGCTGGTCCTTGTCCTTTGCAAGTTTATTCGTAACAGGCGAGGTGTAGGGAGGCAGATACTTCCCGCGGTCGCTCAGTGAAATCTTAGAGCACAGCTCCTGGGCCAGGGCAAATGCCTGGATACAGCCAAGTTCGCGCGCAACGGCAAGGCAGAGGGCCTCGGGAGACAAGCTGTACACCCCCGGTTCCACCTCTAGAATCGAGCCGGCGGGCAACCCGGAACACACGGACCAGCCTACGCTAGGCATGCGGCGGCGCTGCGCCGCAGATCCCACCAGCAAGCACAAATCCTCTTGCACCTCGCCGCTTGCGGCTCCAATTCGCACCAAGTCGGGAAGATAGATGTCCTCGGTCGAGGGCGACGACGTGCGCAGCACACGGCGCTCTTCATCGGGATTGAGGTCCTTCCAGCTGATATAGCCCATCTGCCGGCGCTCGGCGCGCATCATGCGCAGCGCTGAAGCGCCTGTTAGGATTACGGAAGCCGCTAGCTGTTCGCCTGTCGGCTCGTTGCGCCGCTCAATCTTCACTGCCACAAAACCACCCCTACCAAACACGTGCGATAGCGAGGCCATCAACGGCCGCGGCACCGGCGCGCTTGAGTTCCGCCGAAGCCGCTGCCATCGTCGCACCCGTGGTGATAACGTCGTCGATAAGCAGCAGGCGGCGGCCCCGCACGTCCTCAACGGTCTCGTACATGCCTCGGACGCGTTCACGGCGTTCTTCACGGCCGAGTTCACGCTGGTCGCCATGGCCGTATTTAACGAGGGCGTCGAGCAACGGAACACCCGACAGCTCGCAAAATGGGCGCGCGATGGCCTCCATATGATCGAAGCCGCGTCGCCGAAACGCCGCCGCAGTCGCGGGCACAAACACCACCGCATCGGCGCCGGACAACACACCGCCTAAGCGTTCGGGCGCCGCGACCTGGGCATGTAAGGCGGTGTCGTATAGCAGCTCTGCCAGATACGGCGCCAGGCGTCGCTCGCCCGCGTCTTTGTACGCTTTAATGATCCGCGGCAGCGGATGCGCGTAAACGGCACATGCCAGGCACCGGTCGAGTGCTTCGGCCATCGCCGAGGACGAACCCTCGACCGAGCACTCGGTGCACAGCAAGTCTCCAAACGGGGCGCCGCATCGAGTGCAGCTATGCCGCGGGTCGATGAGCGCAAGCGCCGCCAAGCAGTCTTGGCAAATAAGCGCGCCGGAGCGCTCGCAGCCGGCGCATCGCGTAGGCGACAACGCCTCAAGCGCCTCGTACGCCGCCAGCTCGGCAAACGGTAGCAATTCGTCCGCAAACGGCAGGATGCCGGCACCTTGCAGGCATCCCAACACATTCAAATATCTCTTCACGACACAACCCTCCCTACGTTCGGTCGCAGGGAGGGTTGTTGATTCAGTGCTATGGTACCCCGACGCGTTTGGGGTCAGGCAGGTTAAATCCGTTTGCGGGCGCTATTCGCCGGTAGGCGGTTGTGGTGCAGACGAAGACGGGGTCGAACCCTCGCCACCATCTTGACGCGGCTTGCGGGAACGACGACGGCGACGGCGCTTCTGGCCCTGGTCGGCCGAACCCTCGCCACCACGATCTTCGCGCGACTCGCGTTCGTCGCGAGCAGCGCCGCGCGCGGCCTTGGCAGCCGCCCCTCCGCCATCTCCGGGGCGACGACGCGTGACCTTGACCTCGCCATCCGAGACCTGATCGGCAACGGAGGGCACCGAGGGCTTTTGCTGCGTGCCCGAGGAATGGCGACGACGCGGACGCGGGGCGCGCTCGTCATCGTTGCGCTGCTTGCTACCCTTGTCGGCAGGCGTATCGGAACCCGAACCACCCTTGGGGGCGGCACCGGCTTCGCGAGCGGCTGCGGCGCGGAAGGCGTCCTCGCGCTCCTCGCTCGACAAATGGCGGCGGCGACGGCGCGTGGGATTCATGCCACCGCCGCGATTTTGCTGTTGAGGCTGCTGAGCTTCGCGCTCGCGGGGGGAATTCTTGCCTGCGGGAGCGGCCTCGCCGACATCGCCCGAGCCCGCGCGCTTGCGACGACGACGGCCACCGGCGGCCTCCTCGGCCTCAGGCGTTGCGGCATTGCCACGGCCCTTTCCGCGGCCACGACCCTCGCCCTGCCCCTGACCGGCGCGGGCATCGGAATCGGCATCGCGACGACGGCGCTTGGGCATCGACGTGCCAGCAAGACGGTCGGCGCTCGACAGGCCATCGCCCACGTCGACGCCGTTCTCGCGGTCGAGCTCCATGAGCGCCAGGCGCATCTCGGGCGACTCGATGCGCTCGAGCACGTCGCGCGTCACGCAGTCGGGGCGGCAGCTGCAGCCCTGCTCGGCGGCCTTCTTTTTGCAGCCCTCCGAGCAGGTCATATCAGCCAGGTTGACCTTAAAGACCTTGCCGTTCTCCAGGCGCAGCACCAGCTGCTCGCGCGGCGTGTCATATTCCTGAATACGCGCCTTGCCGAGCGGCGTATCGATAAGCGTCTTCTTTTTGGGCGCGCGGCTCTTAAAGTCCTTGTAGGCCTCGAACTCGTAGCGCAGGCAGCACATCAGGCGGCCGCAAACGCCGCTGATCTTGGAGGAATTGAGCGGCAGGTCCTGCTCTTTTGCCATGCGGATCGAGACGGGCTCAAACTGTCCGCCAAAGCGCGTGCAACAGAGCTCCTGGCCGCACTGGGCATAGCCGCCCACCAGGCGAGTCTCGTCGCGCACGCCGATCTGGCGCATGTCGACGCGAATGTGCAGCGTCGAGGACAGATCCTTGACGAGCTGGCGAAAATCGACGCGTTCCTCGGCCGCAAAGTAGAACACGGCCTTCTCGCCGCCAAACAGGTACTCCACGCCGACCGGCTTCATCTCGAGGTCGAGCTCCTTGACCAGGCGACGGAAATCGACCATGGCCTCGTCGCCCTGGATGGCCAGATCATCGGCAAGCTGCAGGTCGATGTCGCTCGCCACGCGCAGCACGGGCTTGAGCGGCTGGCCGATCTCGTCCTGCGGTACCTCGAAGGGATCGGCCGTGACCAGGCCGATCTCGGTTCCGCGCTCGGTGGAGCAGATGGCATAATCGGCCTCGAGGATATCCAAATCCTGCGGGTCGAACCACAGGTCGCGCGAGGCGTAGGTAAACTTAACGGGTACGACTAACGGCATTTCAGTGCCTTCCTGATATCGAACAGCATGACCTCGATGGCCAGCTGGGGAGTAACGTTTCTGGCGATGTTGCGCTCGGCGGTTGCGACCGCTTCGAGCGCCTGGGTGGCACCCGCAACATTGGTCGCGGCGGCAAGCCGACCGATCGTGTCGCGCACATCCTCGTTCACGACGTCGGCCGCCTCATCCTGAAGCGTCAGCAGCACGTCGCGCATGAGCGTCCGCGCGCTCGCCAGCGCTTCCATGATACCCGAACGCTCGCGCGCGTTGAGTTCGCGCTTGTTGCGGTCCTCAAGCTGCTTCAATGCTCCACGCGACAGGTAGTCGGCATTTTGCTCGAGCACCTTTTCCTGCGTGGACTTGACCTCGGCCAACGGCGCCTTGACGGCGACGATGAGCGACTTGGCACGGCTGAGTACATCGGCCTCGTCGGCGGCAATGAGTGAGTCGATGGCACGGATCATCTGGCGACGGGCGTCCTGGCGCTCGGCGCTCTTGAGGAACTCGATACCACGCGTGGGGCTTCCCGCCACGGCGACGGCCATGCGGCAGCGCGCGGGATCCTGCCCGGTGGCGCGGCTCACGACCTGCGCGGCCACGGTGGGAGACACCAGCCGAAACGGCACACACTGGCAGCGGCTCACGATGGTGGGCAGCATCACGTCTGCCGAGGTACCCAACAGGATGAACATGACGCCCTCGGGCGGCTCCTCGAGCGTTTTGAGCAGCGCGTTGGCGGTGTTGGCGCGCAGCTGCTCGGCACGGTCGATGATGTAGACCTTTGCCTTGGCGCGGATGGGCGCCAGCGGCACGTCGTCGAGCAGCTCGCGGGTCTGGGCGATGAGGTAACCCGTGGCGCTCTCGGGCGTGTAATAGTGCACGTCGGGATGCGTATGTCGAGAGACGCGCACGCAGCTGTCGCATGCGCCGCAGCCGTCCTGCTCGCACAGGAAGGCTTGGGCGAGCGCCCACGCGGCGTCGAGCTTGCCCGCGCCGGGCGCGCCCAAAAACAGGTAGGCGTGCGACGCGCGACCGCTAGCGACGGCATTGGTCAAAAAGTCGCGCACGCGCTCTTGGGTGTCGAGCTTGGCCAGCAGGCTTGCCTGAGCGGGGGCCATGCTACTCGGCCTCCTTGGCAAGCGCGGCGGCAACGGCTTCCTGCGGAATGTCGAGACCATACGCGCGAACCTGCTCGACCGTCTTCTCGAAGACTTCCTCGACGGTCGCAGTGGCGTCGATGAGCTTTACGCGGTTTGGCTCCTCGGCAGCGATTGCGCAAAAGCCCTGGTAGACACGCTCCTGGAATGCCACGCCTTTTGCCTCCATGCGATCTGCCGCGCCACGGGCTGCCATGCGCAGCGCCGCCTGCTCGGGCGCGATGTGATAGACGAGTGTGAGCGCCGGGTGCGTACCCGCGACGGCCAGGTTGTTGGCGTCGCGCACTATCTGGCGATCGAGGCCATCGGCAAACGCCTGGTAGCAGGTCGTGGAATCGTAGAAGCGATCGCACAGGACCACCTTGCCGGCAGCGAGGGCGGGCGCGATGACCTCGTGCACCAGCTGGGCACGCGCAGCCTCGTAGAGCAACAGCTCGCAGGTATCGCCCATCGTCGTGTTGGCAGGGTCGAGCAGCAGGGCGCGAATCTTTTCGCTGATGGCAGTGCCGCCCGGCTCACGCAGGGTCACAACCTGGTAGCCGGCAAGGTCGAGCGCACGGGCAAGCAGGCGCGCCTGCGTGGACTTGCCGGCACCGTCGACGCCCTCGAGCGTGATAAAGCTATGTTGAGCAGGCTCAAAAGCCATGGGCGCAGCCCCTTCCTACAAGGCGCGTAAATGCGAGTTATAGCAACCAAGCCATGATACCCCAGTGCTCGGCACGTCCCCAATGGCTAAAGGCGCCTTTCCAAAGTTGCGGTGAAATAGGGACTGATTGAAGCTCTGAGACCGCCAAACAGTCCCTATTTCACCGCAACGTATGATGGGGAATTATGGATGCTGGGTATAATCGTCGTATTGCATTGAAATGTGGCGAAAGGAGTGGCAATGTCTCGGTATTGCGCCTCGTGCGGCAAGCTTCTTGAAGATAATGCCAAGTTCTGCACCTCGTGCGGTGCACCCGTTGAGCAAACAGCCGCGAGCGATAGCCAGCCCGCTTTTGAGCAGACCGGCTCCCTTGATACGCCGCAAGCCAAGGCGGACGACCCCCTCGCCTATAGCCCCGACCCCGCCGCAAGGACCGAAGCCGTCGAGACCACGCAGCGCATACCCGTCGCGAGCGGCTCGCCCCAACAGCAGCCGGCTCCCGCATACGCGCCCGCTTCGCCACAGACCCCCGCTCCCAAAAAGAGCGGCACCGGGCCGCTTATCGCCGTTATCGTTGTGCTGGTGGCGATCATCATCGCCCTGGTCATCTTCTTTGCGATCAGACCGTTCGACAACGCCGCCACGCAGACGACTGCCGAGGTAGCTAAGCTGCACCATGACGTCGACGACGATGACCTAAAGCCTCTCGGCAATCCCAACAGCCTGTACGACGATGATGACGATGACGACGAGGATGGCGGCGAAGCAACGCTCTCCGAGCAGAACCTCTACCGTCGCCTGAGCGAATACTACGACTTGCTCGAAGATCTCGACAGCCAGGTCCGTGGCTGCGCGCAGAACTTCAACGGCAACTATCTGGAAGAGGATCGAACCACCCGTCAAAATCTCGCCGACGTCGCCGAGCGCACGGAGGACACCATCGAGCAGTATTACGACATCGTCGAGGACCTGGACGTCCCGACGAGCTCCAAGAACTACAGCTCCTGGAAGGATATCATCGCCCTGTACGACGACCTGGATCACCGCATTGACGCAATCTGTGATGCCTGGGAGATCAGCCTGAAATACGCCAAGCCTGCGGACCACAAGAATGAGATCGTGGCGCCGCTGTCGCGCGACAACGTGGCGGGCACCAATGACAATAAGTACCGCCTAGACTTTGAGGAGCGCTATCCCGGCGCTAAGCCTGTCGAGGTGAACTAGCGCTTTGTCGTTCCCGAGCCGGCAGTTAGGGACGTTCCTAAACTGCCGGCAGAAAAGGAACGTCCCTAACTGCCGGTCAAAAAAACGAGCGAGGATCGCGGGGTCCTCGCTCGTTTTTTTGGGCAATGTTTCGACTGCGCCGTTACTTGTCGGCGGCTGCTTTCTTGGCAGTCGACTTCTTCGCGGTCGTCTTCTTGGCGGCAGTGGCTTTCTTAGCCGTCGTCTTCTTTGCCGTGCTCGCCTTGGTTGTGGTCTTGCGACCGCGGGCGGGCTTCTTCTCCTTGGTCGGGCAGTCCATGTTGACGCAGATACGCCACGGACCGCGCGCCGTGTTGACCACCACGATGGGGGCGCCGCACTCGGGGCAGGTCTCGCCCGTCGCCTCGAGCTTGCCGCGCGCCGGCAGCGGATAGCTCACGCCGCAGTCATCGTAGTTGGTGCAGCGGATAAAGCGCTTGCCGCTCTTCTCGCTCTTGTGCGCGATCAGGTCGCCGTGACGTCCGGCCTCGGCACACACCTTGCACTCGCCCACCTTAAGATCGGGCTCGTAGTTGGTGGGGCACGTGGGGTTCACGCAGATCTCGAAGGCCTTCTGGCGGAATGGCTGGCACTTGATGCGCGGCGCGCCGCACTCGGGGCACACGGCGGCCTCGCCCTCGAGCGGGCTCACCTTGACGCCACTCGGCACCGGATAGGTCACGTCGCAGTCGGGCCAACCCATGCAGCCGATAAAGCTGCCGCGGGTCTTGGCGCTCGTCTTCATAACCAGGTCCTTGCCGCACTTGGGGCAGGCGCCCACGCGCGCATCGGCCGTGACGGCGTCGCTGATGGCGTCGCCCAGCTCCTGCGTATGCTTGAGCAGCTCGTCGAGCACGCCGGCCAGCAGCGCGCGCGAGTGTGTCACGACATGCTCTTCGGTATCCTCGCCGCGCTCCACGCGGGTCATGTCGCCGTCGAGCTCGCTGGTCATATCGGGGCTCGTGATGCGCGGGGCAAACTGCGACAGCGCGTCGATGATGGCGATGCCCAGCTGGCTCGGCTCAACGGGATCATTTTTGAGATAGCGCACGGCATACAGGCGCTCGATGATGCTCGCGCGCGTGGACTTGGTGCCCAGGCCGCGCTTTTCCATCTCCTGCACGAGCTTGCCCTGGCTGTAGCGCGCGGGCGGCTCGGTCTGCTTGGCCTCGAGCTTAATGTCGAACACGTCGACCGTGTCGCCCTGCTCAAGCGGCGGCATCTGCTCGTCGCGCTTGAGGCCGTACGGATATGCCTCGCGGAAGCCCGGGGTCACGAGCACGTCGCCCGAAGCCACGAACGGCTCGCCGTTGACGTCGAGCTCGAGCTTGGTGTTCTCGATGGTCGCGGGCCCCATGAGCGTTGCCAGGAAGCGACGGGCGACGAGGTCATAGAGTTTGCGCTGGCCGCCGTCGAGCGTGGACGGATCGCCCTCGCCCGTGGGGTAGATAGGCGGGTGGTCGGTGGTCTCGACCTTGCCGCGCGTGGGCTTCATGGGGCCGGCGAGCACCTTTTTGCACACGGGCGCCAGCGCCGGGTTGATCTTTGCCAGGTCGCTCACCACGGCGCCCAGATCGAGCGTCGCGGGATACACGGTGTTATCGACACGCGGGTAGCTGATGAGACCGGCCATGTAGAGGGACTCGGCGATGCGCATCGTACGCGCAGGCGAGATGCCCTCGGCCGCGGCGGCAGCCTGCAGCGAGGTCGTCGCAAACGGCGTGGGCGGCTGCTGCTTACGCGAGCGCTTGGTCACCGCGGCGACGGTTGCCGTCGTAGCGCCGTCAACGTGACCGTACGCCGTCTCAGCAGCATCCTTGTCGGTAAAGCGCGCCGTCTTGTGCGCGATCTTAAAGCGATCGTCCTCGGCAGCGCCTTGCGCGGCGCCCATGCCGCGAATCTGCCAATAGTCCTCGGGCACAAACGCCATGCGCTCGCGCTCGCGCTCGACCACCAGGGCAAGCGTCGGCGTCTGCACGCGGCCGGCGGAACGCACGTTGCCAAAGCCGCCAAACTTGGCGAGCGTCAGGTAGCGCGTGAGCACCGCACCCCAAATGAGGTCGATGTGCTGACGGCTCTCGCCGGCGTCGGCCAGGTTCTGGTCGAGCGAGACAAGGTTATCGAAGGCCTGCGTGATCTCGGCCTTGGTAAACGAAGAATACTGGGCGCGGGCGACCGGCAAGTCGGGCGCCACCTCGCGCACCTTGTTGAGGGCGTCCGAACCGATCAGCTCGCCCTCGCGATCGAAGTCCGTGGCGATGATGACGCTGTCGGACTTTTTGGCGAGGTTCTTAAGCGAGCGGATGAGCTCTTTCTCGGCCGGAAGCTTAATGACGGGCGCCCAGGTGAGATAGGGCAGGCTCTCGAGCTTCCAGCCCTTGATGGAAATGCCATCGGCAAGGAACGGCTTGCGCTTGGTGTCGTACGGCGGGCGGGCCAGGCCATCGGGCATATCGGCCGGCAGCATTTCGCCGTCCTCCGTGACCGAATACCAGCCCAACTTTTTATCGAACAGCACACTGTCGCAAAAATCGGGTGCCAGGATGTGACCGGCAAGGCCGATCGTCACGCACTCCTCGCCCTTCCACTCAAAACGGTAGATGGCGGTGTTGTACACCTTGTCCTTTTTGGGCTTGCCCGTGGACAGACGCTCGGCGATCTGACGCGCGGCGTCGTTTTTCTCAGCGATGATGAGCTTCAAAAGAGGCTCCTATCTCGTGTGTCTGCGGCTGCGCCCGCCCTCTTGGCGGCCGACTTACGCCCTTGCTTGCTCAATCTGCCCGATGAGCCAATCGCACCAGGCATCCATGCCCTCGCCCTTGCGCGCGCTCACGGCAAACCGCGGCGCCTGCGGATTGAGGTCATCGAGTGTCTTAGTATACCTATCCATGTCAAAATCGAAAGCCGGGGCCACGTCGACCTTATTGAGCAGCTGCGCGCCGGCGTGCTGGAAGATGCCCGGGTACTTGATGGGCTTGTCGTCGCCCTCGGGCACCGAGAGGATCATGATGGACAGGTTCTCGCCCAGGTCAAAGTCGACCGGGCAGACCAGGTTACCCACATTTTCGATAAAGATGACGTCGATGTTCTCCAGACCGACGGCCTGGTCGAAGGCGTCGACGGCCTCCATGATCATGTTGCCCTCGAGGTGGCACAGGCCGCCCGTGTTGATCTGGATGGCGGGCATGCCGGCTTCCTTCATGGTGATGGCGTCGACATCCGAGGCGATATCGCCCTCGATGACGGCACAGCGTAGGCCGGCCTTGTCGCGCAGGCGCTCGTTGGTGCCCAGAATCGTGGTGGTCTTACCCGAGCCGGGGCTCGACAGCACATTGATCACGTAGGTGCCTGCCTCATTAAATCGCTGACGCAGCTGATCTGCCAGGCGCTCGTTGCGCGACAGGATCGGCGACGCGATATCAATCGTTTTCTCGGCCATACTTAGCGCTCCTTACTTTGGCTCCTTTATACCCCATCACCAGATGGCTAGCGGGCTAATCGTCGGGGGTTTCGATTTCGATACTTGCGATATCGAGCTCGCGGCCGTGCAGCAGGCGCACGTTGGCGCCGCCACACTGGGGGCAGCGACAATGGAAACGGTCGTGCTCAAAGACCTCGCCGCAGTCCAGGCACTCGCTTTGTGGATGGACCTCCTCCACGGCAAGCTCGCAGCCGCGCGTGAGCGGGTCCTCGTCGCGAAACGTCCCCCACGCAAAGTCGAGCGCCTCGCGCACGACCTCGGTCATATCCCCGATACGCAGCGTTACCAAAACGGCGCGCGAGGCCCCCGCCCCACGCGCCGCGCGAATCACTGTATCGAGTATGCCGTTGACAATGCCAACCTCGTGCATACCGTTTTACTCCTCGTCGTCCTCGTCGTCCGAGAACAGGTCCAGACGGCTCACGAACAGGCCCTCCTTGCCCTCGCGCGCGGTAATGACCACGCGGGCAATGGCGAGCGAGATCTCGTAGAGCGAAAGCAGGGCACCGTACATAAGGCCCAGCGTAACGGGCGAGCCGTCGGGCGTGATCACAGCCGAGCCCACGAGCAGGCCCACGTACACGTAGCGCCAGGCGCTGCGGAAGGCCGCATAGGACACGATGTGAAAGACGGACAGATAGAAGATGATGAGCGGCAGCTCAAACGCCACGCCAAAGCCGATCATAAAGAGCAGCTCCATGTTGACGTAGTTCTCCAGGTCGGGCAGCGCCGTAGCGACGGCCGAGGTCTCGCCGATGAGCCACTCAAAGCCCGCCGGGATGATGATGAAGTAGCAGAAGATGGCACCCAGGAAGAACAGAACCGTCGAGGCGAGCACCGTGGGCACAACCCACTTGCGCTCGTTGGGGCGCAGTGCCGGCAGGAAAAATGCCAGGATCTGCCAGATGATCATGGGCGTGCACATGACCACGGCCATCTTGATGGCCAGCGAGAAGCGCAGGCCAAAGCCGCCGAGCGTGGTGGTGATGTAGAACTTACCGTCCGGCACAAAGGAGCGGATGGGGTCTTCCAGGATATCGAGCACCACAGGCGTGGCGAAATACAGCACGATAGCGGCGGCAAACACCGATACGACCACGATAGTCAGGCGGCGACGAAGCTCTCCCAGGTGATCGAAGAGCGGCATGCGCGCAGGTCCGATCGGCATTACTCATCGCCTCCCTTCGGGGCGTCGGCGGCAGCAGCCTCGGCATCGTCCTCGACCTCGAGCTCGCGAGCGAGCTGGTCGACGACGGCCTTGCGTTTGCGGGGACGACGGGCGTAGAGGTCAGCCGTCGTGGGCTCTGCCGGCTCGGGCTCGGGCTCTGCAGCAGGCTCGGGCTCGACGGCAGCAGCAGGCTCTGTACCCTCGGCCTCATCAACAGCGCCTTCGCCCTCAGCAGCACCCTCGCTTGCGGCCTTCTCGGCAGCAAGACGGGCGCGACGCTCGGCAAAGGTCTCCTTCTTGGCGGGCGCTGCCGTCTCGGCGGCATCCTCGTCCGCATCGGAATCGTCGTCGGTCGCAGCGGCCTTCTTGGGCTTGACCGGGGCCGACGCGGCCTCGCTCACCGGATCGATAATCTCGGACTGAACAACGGCCGTCATCTTTTCCTGCGTCTCGCGGAACTGACGGATGGCACGGCCGATCGTGCGGCCCATCTGCGGGAGCTTATCCGGGCCAAACAGCAAAAAGCCGAAGACCACGATGATCGCGAGCTCACCCTCTCCAATACCAAACACACATACCTCCAAGGCTCGATGTGAGTCGAGCCCGCACCGCGCCATTCGGCCGGAACTCGTCTATTCATTCGGTCAAGTATAGCGCCCGGACGCCAAAACGTCCGAGCGCATCACAAACATATGCCAAACGGCACGCCCTTTTGGGGGCAAAGATTATGCAGCGGTGATCGAAATCTCCTGGTCGACGCCCAACAGCTGAACCACGCGCATCACCGGGGGCTGCACGTTGACGCAGCTAAAACGCTTACCATGATCAGCTGCGTGGTGTGCGGCGCCCACAAGCACGCCAATGCCCGTCGAATCGATGTAGCTCACCTGGGCAAAATCGAGCTCAACGGCCTCAGTGGGCTGCTCGAGCGCCAGGTCGATGGCATTGCGCAGGCTATCGGCGTTAGAGATATCGATCTCACCGGTCACCTTAATGGTGTAGAGCTCTGGCGTGGGGTTGGTGGAAATACCCAAATCCATGTATACGCTCCTTTACGTATCGAAAGTGCGGATAGTACTAGGCGCGGACTTGCGGGGCCCTACGCGTTAGGCGCGCTCGGCACGCGCAAGCTCGGCAGCGACGAGCTTGACAGCCAGCACCAGCACATCGAGCGCGGCCTCCAGGTCCTCGACCGTGGGATAGCTCGGCGCGATGCGGATGTTGGTGTCGCGCGGATCCTTGCCATAAGGCCAGGTGGCACCAGCCGGCGTGAGCTTGACGCCCAGGTCGGCACAAAGCGCGGCGACCTTCTGGGCCGAGCCCTCGGGGCCATCGAAACTCACAAAGTAGCCGCCATGGGGATGAGTCCAAGTGGCGCAACCCGTGTTGCCCAAGCCCTCGGTGAGTTTACGCTCAACGGCCTCAAAGCGCGGGCGCAGGAACTCGGCATGCTTTTTCATGTGCTCCTTGACCGCCTCGATGGTGGGAAGGAAACGCACGTGACGCAGCTGGTTGAGCTTGTCGGCGCTGATGAGGCCGGCCTTCAGGCGCTTGGAGAACTCGGCGATAACCGCGGGGCTCGCACCAATAAAGCCGATGCCGGCGCCCGGGAAGGTGATCTTGGACGTCGAGGCAAAGGCCACCACGCGATCCTCGGTGCCCGCCGCGCGAGCGAGGTCAAAGATATTTGCGAGCTCGTCGGTCTCGTCGTACAGGTCGTGCACGCAGTAAGCGTTGTCCCAAAAGATGCGGAAATCGGGCGCGGCCGTGGGCATCTCGACCAGGCGGCGCACAGTGTCCTCGCTAAAGGTGATGCCCGTGGGGTTGGAATACTTGGGCACGCACCAGATGCCCTTGATGGAATCGTCGGCGGCAACCAGGCGCTCAACCTCGTCCATGTCGGGGCCGTTGTCGGTCATCGCGACGGGGACGTTCTCGATGCCCAAGTCGGCGGTGATGCCAAAGTGGCGATCGTAGCCGGGAACGGGGCACAGGAACTTGACCTTCTTGCCGTCGTGCGCGGCCTCGTAGGCGTCCCAGGGCTCGCTGCCGCACGAGCCGCAACGCCAGAACATACCGGCGATGTCATGCTCAATCAGCAAACTCGACGAGCCCAGCACGAGCGTCTGCTCGGCAGGGCACCCCAGGAACTCCCCCGCTAGCTTGCGTGCCGAGGGAATGCCCTCAAAGCAGCCGTAGTTGGAGCAGTCGACGTTGCCGTCGTGCAGATCGGCATCGGCATTGAGGATATCGAGCATAGGTCGAGAGATGTCCACCTGGGAGGGCGACGGCTTGCCGCGGGCCATGTCGAGCGCCAGGCCCTTGGCCTTGACCTCGGCGACCTCGGCTTTGAGCGCCTCGATGGCGGCATCGAGTTCGGTGGTTTCCATCTTCTGGTAGATCGTCTGCATGGGTGCGACCTTTCGCGAAGCGGTACGTTGCAGTTCGTCTAAGTATAGACCGCCACCGCCACAACGGTATGAAGCCGTGATAGATTAAGTTCATCGCAATGAATTACGAATCGCCGCGCATGGCGGCGTGGGGCGCCCAAGGAGGCACTATGGAGTACGGATCGTTTAGGGCCGAGGAATTCGGCGACCTGCAGCGCCTGGTCGACGGGCTGTTTTACGACCGCCATGCCATCGACCGCCTGGACCTGATCGTACAGGCCGAAATCTTGGACCTGGCGCCCGATCTCATGGAAATCGTCAACCTGCTACCGCCCGGCTATTACGACCGCCAGTCACTCTGCGACCAGCTCAACTCCGCCTTGGCCGCCCACGGCTGGGGCGCCGTCTACGGAACGGTGGAATAAGCCTCGAGGCCGGCGATTTGGTCCGCTTCCCGACCTTGGCGAGGCTTGTTTTAGGGCTTGTGGCCAAAAAAGGGCAAATATGAGTACTGTTACCTTTTTAGTAGCAGCGATTTTTGGTCGAAATCGGCAAAACTCGACTTGAAACTTCCTAATCACCGTCAGCTAGCGCCAAATTGGAAGTCGATGGTCACTCATTAACGTACAGTTCTTATAACTTTGTTCATTATTTTCCGCACCTAAAATGATACGCCGTTTGTGACAGTACTCACAAACGGCGTTTTTTGACCACTGGCGTGTCTGGCAGGCGGCAAGCACCGCCAGAATCCGCATTTTGGACGCGCCCGAATCGGTTCTGGAGCCGGTTTTCGCGCTCTTACTCGTCTTTGGGCGAGGGATGCTTGCAGACCACGCTCATGTAGATCATGCCGAGCACGGCTGCGGTGACCGAACCGGCGAGAATAGCGGCCTTGGCTGCAAGAACCTCAAACTGGGCCGTCGGGAAGGCAAGGCCGCTGATGAGAATCGACATGGTAAAGCCGATACCGCCCAGAATGCCCACGCCGGCAATCATGTGCCAGTTGACATTGTGCGGCAGCTCGCAGGCCTTAAGCTTAACCAGGGCAAACGTCATACCAAAGATGCCGATCGGCTTGCCCAGCAGCATGCCAAAGTACACGCCGAGCGTCACCGGATCGGTGAGCAGCGTGCTCATGTCCACGCCCACTAAACGAACCTGAGCGTTTACGAACGCAAAGATCGGCAGGATCACAAAGTTGACCGGCGTGGAGATCAGACGCTCCATGCGGATAAGCGGCGGGGTCACGCGGTGCATGACGCGCTCGACCTTGGTAGTCGAGACGGTAAAGTCATGCTGGCCCAGGATGTGTGCCTCGTCGTCGTAGCGGTCATCGAGCAGCGGCAGGCACTCGCCCAGCCAATCGGTGAGACTATCGAGCTTGACGCCGCACTTGGCCGGAATGGTGAAGGCCAGGATGACGCCAGCAAGCGTGGCATGTACGCCGCTCTTGAACATGCAGAACCACAACAGCAGCCCCAGTACCGAATACGGGGCAAGGCGGTAATGCTGCGTCTTGTTGAGCCACACGAGCGCGCAGGTCACAAGCGCGGCGGCGCCCAACCAAAACGGATTGGGGCTCTGACCGTAGAAGATGGCGATGGCGGCGATGGAGATCAGGTCGTCGGCGATAGCGAGCGTCGAGAAGAACACGCGCACGCCGTTGGGAACGCGGTTGCCCAAAAGCGACAGCACGCCCAGCGCAAAGGCAATATCGGTTGCCATGGGGATGGCCCAACCGTTGCGGGCGCCGGCATGGTTAAAGATCAGGTAGATGCAGGCGGGAACGACGACGCCGCCCACCGCCGCCAACATGGGAAGCATGGCCTGACGCGGATTCTTGAGCTCGCCGACCGTCATCTCGTACTTAAGCTCAATGCCCACCAACAAAAAGAAAATCGCCATGAGGAAGTCGTTGACGAAAAGCTCAACGGTGAGACCAGCCGTAAGGTTGCCCAGGCCCACATACAGCGGGGTCTCCAAAAAGTGATGGATGGCCTCGTAGGCATCGGTGTTGGCGCAGATAACGGCGGCGATAGCGGCGAAGACCATGACGGCGGCGGAAATCGTGCCGTTCTCGGCGATGCGCTCCCAAATGTCGTGACGTTCAAAGCGCTTGCGCTCACGAACGTTGAACAGCTGCTCAGTTGCTGCCATGGGCGGCTCCTTTCACGGGAAAGCTCCCGTCTTAAAAAAGCACGGCCCGCCCAAGTGGCGGCGCCGCGCTCCAACGTATTACGCTTGCATCTAGCCTACCCTGCACGACAAGCACGCAGGCGTGGCCGAAAAGCGGAACCACAGGTTGAACATTATTTGCTCAACGGCACGGGCACGCCTGTCCAAGAGACGACGCGGCGCCGTGCACAAAAAACGACCGGAGCGCGGGACGTCCGCGATCCGGTCGTGGCGTTTGGTCAACTAAACCTAGCAGACGGCCATGATGGGGGCAGCGACCTGCTTCTTACGGGAGAGGACACCCGGCATCCAGACGCCGTCGTGCTCGTCGGCAATGCCCAGGCCCTTCTGAGCGGCCTCGGTCTCGCCCTCGAGCAGGACCTGCGAGCCCTCCTCCATGATGTCGGTGATGCACAGGACAATGCCATCGGCACCCTTCTCGGCGGCGTAGGCGCGCATGGCCTCGCGAATCTCGTCGATCATGCCGAGCGCACGACTCTTGTCGACGGTCTCGTACTGGCCGATGAGCAGCTTCTTGCCGGCGGGCTCGAACATCTTGATGTCGTTGCCGACCATCTCGGCTGCGGTGAAGGAGCCGGACGGACGGGTGAGGAAGACCTCCATGCCAAACTTGACCGGGTCGACACCCACCTGCTCGCCGAGCTTGGCGGCGACAGCGCGGTCGACATCGGTGGTGGTGGGGCTCTTGAGCATGAGCGTGTCGGTCATCATGGCCGAGAGCAGCAGCTTGGCCTGGACGTCGGAAAGCTCAACGCCGAGCACGCCGGCGAGCTTGGTGACGATGGTGCAGCTGGAGCCCCAGGGCAGGCAGATGTAATGCAGCGGGCCGGCGGTCTCGAAGTCGCCGATGCGGTGATGATCGACAACGCCAAAGACCGTGGCGTCCTTAAGGCCGGCGACGGACTGGGCAGACTCGTTGTGGTCGGTGAGGACGACGAGCTGACCGGCCTCGACGGACTCGATCACGCGGGGCTCGGCGATGCCGGCGTCGGCGAGCAGCTTGGCGGACTCGGCCGGAAGCTGACCAAGGGCGCAGGCCTCGTAGGTGTTGCCGGCATACTCAACCTGGTTGAGCAGCTGGGACAGGACGACGGCGCTCATGATGGCGTCGTTATCGGGGTTCTGGTGACCAAAGACAAGAACGTTTGCCATGGATATCCTCCACTTGATATGTGTACTTGGACGTAGCTATGGTAGCACGCCGATGCCGAGCCTTCGCAGACGGAAGGGCTACGGCATATTTTGGGGCAGGCATGGAGGCCAAGGCTGTCCCTTTTGCACCATGTTGGTGCAAAGTAACCTGGCCCCCTTGCACCAGCTATTTGCCGGCGGCGCGCAGGGCTACGTAAGCGGCACCGATGATGCCGGCGTCGTTGCCGAGCGAGGCGACCTCAATGGGCGTCTCGCGCGAGGCGGAAAGCGCGTAGTGCTTAAAGTGCTCGCGGACCTTGTCGAGGTAGACGTCGGCCGAGGCGGAGGCGCCGCCGCCGATCAGGAACATCTCGGGGTCGACCACGTTGGCGATAAGCGCCAGAGCGCGACCGAGATAATCGGCCATGGTATCAGCCGCGGCCAGCGCAAGCTTGTCGCCCTCGCGGCAAGCTTGGAACACGTCCTTGGAATCGGAGGGGCCGGTGAGCTCGATGGGCTCGACGCCCGCCTTCTTGCATTCGGCAAGGTAGTTGCTCACCACGCCAGTGGCGCTGGAATACTGCTCCAGGTGGCCATGGCCGCCACAGCCGCAGGTGCGCTCCTCGTCGGGATTCAGGCACATGTGGCCAATCTCGCCGCCGGCGCCCACAACGCCCGACACCACGTCGCCGTTGACGATAACGCCGCCGCCCACGCCGGTACCGATGGTGACCATCACCACGTTCTGCACGCCCTTGGCAGAGCCGAGCCAGGCCTCGCCCATGGCAGCAGCGTTGGCATCGTTCTCGTACTTAACGACCGCGTCGGGGCAGTGCTCCTGAATGGCGATCCTAAGCTCGGGCAGGTTAATGGCAATGTTGGCCTTGACCTTGGCATCGCCCGAGGCCGGGATGGGGCACGGAACGGCCAGGCCAATGCCAGCCACAAAGGCACGCGGAATCTGCGCCTTGGCGACCACCTGGTCGATCGCCTCGGTCACCGCGGCAAAGCCCGCAGCGTCAACGATGGGAGGCGTGGGTACGCTGGCCTTGGCAAGCAGGTTGCCGTCCTCATCGAACAGGCCCTCCTTAACCGAAGTGCCGCCGACGTCGATGCCGATGTAGTACTGCTTAGGTTCCATGGGAGCCCACCTTTCTCGTTTAAACATTGCCTGTATGGTACCGCTCCTAAGACAAAAACCTGCCAAAAAGGGACAGGTTTGTTTTGGCAGGTTTTATCTGGGAAAATGCGAACGCCCGCTCATCAGCTCGCGCAAGGCCTTCGCCAAATATAAAGGCGCCGGAAGGCGGAGGCTCCCGGCGCCCGTGAAAGGGACTGAATTGTCTGGTGGGCCGAACGGTCCGTCGCGGCGATAACGCCGACTAGGCCGTGCGCGCCTGCAGCAGCTTGTGGACCTCGATGAGCTCCGTGGCCATGACGCGCATGGTCTCGGTGCCTGCCATCTGGTCCTCGGCATGCAGCAGAATCAGCGGGGCCTCGCCGTTACGCTCGCCATTGGCCTCCTTTTTAAGGAGCCCCATGTGAACATCGTGACCACCGTTGTAAGCCTCGTCACCCTGCTTGATAAGCTCCTCGGCGGCGTCAAAATCGCCCTCCTTGGCCTTTTGCACGGCATTGATGTACATGCTCTTGGCGGTTCCGACGAAACTGATGATCTCAAAGCAGGTCATCTGCAGCTCGTTCATATCCTCCATGCGCTGCACCTAGCCCATCACGCTGACGCAGTGGTCGATGATGCCAGCAGCGTTCATGCGGCCGTAGTCGACCATGTTGATGACCTCAACCGGGAAGCGGCCAGCGGCCTCCTTCTCAAAATCGCCCTTGGTGTAGCCAATCTGCGGGCCGAGCAGCAAGATATCGCACTCGTCCAGGTGATCGTGAGCCTCGTTCATAGGACGGGCCTCGACCTCGATGTCCAGACCACGGCTTGCGACCTCGGACTGCATCTTCTGGACCAGCAGGCTCGTGGACATGCCGGCATTGCAGCAAAGCATGATCTTCTTCATGGTTTCCTCCTTATAACTGCGCGGCGCGCAGACGACAACTGGTTTTATTCCTTGCGGCTACTGTACCCACCCCCTGCGTCTTTACGCAGGGAGAGCCGCGAGCACCGGCACCGCGTACCGGCGCCCGCAACAATGAAAGGGAAAACGAACCGTTTAGGCGTTCTGCTCGGCAAGGGCCTCCTGCTTGGCGATGGCCTTCTCGGAGATCCTCATAAAGGGCAGGTAGACAACCATGCCGATGACAAGCTCGAGGGCCTGCCATACGCCGGCGCGCCAGTCAAAGCCCGTGGCAAGCAGGGCGTTAATGACGGGAGGCATGGTCCAAGGCACCTGGGCGATGCAGGGGCTGATGATGCCCGCGCAGGTCAGGCCATAGGTGATGCCGATGAACAGGTCGGGAAGAAGCACGAACGGAATCATGAGCGGCAGGTTGTACACGACGGGGTAACCGTAGATGACCGGCTCGTTGATGTTAAACAGGCCAGGAACGATAGCCATCTTGGCAACGGTCTTGGAAGCCTTGTTCTTAGAGAACAGGAAGGTATCGAGCAGGAGCATGAGGGTGCAGCCCGAGCCGCCGATAAGGGCGAAGCTGTTGACGATCTGCATGTTCATGTAGTGATCGGGCTGGATGGTGCCGCCGGCGGCAAAGGTAGCCATGTTGTCGACGATGAGCATGGTCAGGATCGGCTCGACGGTAGCGCCAGAGATGGTGGACTGGTGAATGCCGACGCAGAACAGCAGGTTCGCAAGAGTGTAGATGAGGATAACAGCCCACGGACCGGCGTTCATGATGCTCTTGAGCGGGTTGGAAATACACGTGGAGATGATGGTGCACAGATCGGTGCCGGCAAACACGGCGAGCAGCGCTGCGGCAACTGCGAAGATCGAGAGGTTGAGCAGCATCGGGATCATGACGTTAAAGGAGTTGGAGACCGCGGGGGGCACACCCTCGCCCAGCTTTACTTTAAGCTTCTCGACGCCGGAAATCTTGATGAAGAGCGTGACGGAGAGCAGGGCGATGATAATAGCCGCGAACAGACCGTTGGTACCGGTGTTGGCAGTCGAAAGGGCGCCCGTGACCTCGGCAGAGGTGATCTTGTCGGTGAGCAGCGGACTCGTGGCGGCAAGCGTGGCGGTGATCTGCTGCGGCATCATGATAACGAAAGCGGAGATGGCGACGACCACGCAGGCAAGCGGGTTATCGAAGCGCTCGTTCTTAGCGAGGCTGTAGCCGATCAATCCGGCCAAGACAATGGCAGAGACGTTGAGGGTGCCCAGCGTAATTGCCGAACCCCAGGTCTGAAGATTGGCAAGACCCGCCGCATCGAGCGGGAACAGAGGGAACACGACGTTGTTAATAAGAACCGCGATACCCGCAAGGATATAGAGCGGCGTGATGGTTGCGAAGGCATCGCGCAGGGAACGCAGGTGAACCTGGTTTCCCACCTTCGCAGAGACCTCGGCAAATTTGTCGAGGAAGCTCTTTCCGTTTTCACTGGCCATGATTGCTCCTAACTATCAAATCCGGCCTTTTCCTATGCGCACGGTGGTCTGTCGCCCTTTGCCACCAGATGTGCCATGTTTTGCGCGCGGCGGCGCGCGGTCTGGGCGCTCGCCCGGTCGCTAGTCAACCACGTGGGTCGTTGCGACCTGCTTGAGCCAAGCTGCAGACTTCTTAAGGCGGCGCTTGTAGCCGTCCATGAGGTCGACCTCGACAAAGCCGTAACGGTTCTTAAAGGCATTAGCCCAAGACCAGTTATCGATGACGGCCCAATAATGGTATCCGCGGCATTTGGCGCCCTCGGCGATTGCCTTGGCAACCCACTCCAGGTGCTGGCGCACAAAGTCGACGCGGTAGTCGTCCTGAATGGTCCCTTCGGCGTCACGGTTCTTGTATTCGTCCATGATGCCGATACCGTTCTCGGATACAAACCACTCAAGATCGGGGTAGTTCTTAGCGCAGTCCATGCCAAAGTCGTAGAGGCCCTGCGGGTAGATTTCCCAGCCGCGGCTCTCGTTCATAACGGCGTCGGGCCATACGTACTCGTCGGCAAAGTGCGGCAGACCGTACTGGTCGATCTTGCTCGCCGGAGCCTGAACGCGCGTGGGATGGTAGTAGTTACAACCGAGCCAGTCGACAACGCCCTGCTTGAGGATCTCTTGGTCGCCGGCACGGAACGGAAGTTTAACGCCGCCCTCGGCCAGGCTGTCGAGCACGTCGGCGGGAAGCTCGCCCTTGGTAATAAGGTCGAGCCACCAGCGATTGTTGATACCGCTGGTCATACGCACGGCCTCGAGGTCTGCCTCGCTGGGGTTCTCCTTGGTATAGACCGGGGTAAAGCAGTTGATCATGCCGATCTTGGCGTCGGCGCGAACGGCGCCCTCGTCATAGGCGCGGCGGTAGTTGGCCACAGCCAGCGCGTGCGCCAGCGAGATGTGATACTGCACGGTGCGGGCGCGGTTATAGTCATGGAGCTGCGGGTACCACACGCCCTCCTGATAGCGCTGCTCGGGCTCGACGATGGGCTCGTTAAAGGTGAACCAGTACTTGATCTCCTGGCCAAACTCGCGGAAGGCAACGTCGGCGTAATGAGCGTACGCCTCGACGACCTCACGGCTCTCCCAACCACCACGGTCAAAGAGGTAGGTAGGCATGTCAAAGTGGTACAGGTTGACGAACGGCTCCAGGCCGGCCTCGCGAGAGGCACGGAACAGCTCGTGATACCACGCGGCGCCCTCCTCATTGAGGTTGCCGTTAGCATCGAGCAGGCGACTCCACTGGATGGAGGTGCGGTAGGTATCCAGGCCCAAGTCCTTCAAAATGCGAAGGTCCTCCTGGTATTTAGCCATAAAGTCATTGCCAGCATAAGAGCCAACGCGGTTATAGAACGAATCCAGATCCTGGATGGACCAGGTATCCCACAGGTTCTCGAGCTTGCCGCCCTGGTTCCACTGACCCTCAGTCTGCGGGCCGGACATAGCGGCGCCAAAGAAGAAGTCACGGGGCAGCTGATACTGAGCCATCAAAGTCCTCGCTTTCGTGTCTAGAGCTTTCGGTTGGAGACGGGTTTGCTTTGGCAAGTTATCCGGCGCGGGCGCGCACCGGTTATCCAGATATCCAGCCCGCCAAAACAAAACCGTCCCCAAACGGTCGGCCCTGCCGGCGGCAGGGTTCCGTTCGTTGCGTACAACTATAGCGCTCTAATTTCTAAAGTAAAGCGTCTTTTTGTTTTTTCTTTCTCGGACTTCTTATATAAAAGTAATATGGGTGCCTCGTTGGGGGTTATACTTACTTGCGTATTCTTATATGTCGGAAAGGAGGTTCCATGATTCCCAAATACGAGGCGATAGCTGCAGATATCCGTCGAAGCATCGAGGATGGCGCTCTTAAACCGGGTGACAAGCTACCCACCGTCGTTGAGTTCTGTGAGCTCTATAGCGTTTCCAAAATCACCGTCAAACGAGCTATCGAGCAGATCACCGAAGAGGGTCTTGTTACCAGCCGGCGCGGATCGGGCACCTACGTTAAAGACACGGCGGGGCTTCCCGACAAGGCGTTTTTCCAGGGCAAGAACGACCGCGCCCAGGGCTTTTCGTATGAGCACCGCGGGGAGAAGGTAACCTCGGTGGTCTACGATTTCTCGATTGTCAATCCACCGGCAGAGGTTGCGACTCAGCTGGGAATTGCCGAGGATGACTTTGCCTATCACATCGTGCGCGTGCGCCAGGTCGACGAGAAGCCCATCGTTATCGAGTACACCTACATGCCCCTCGAGCTGATTCCGGGCCTTAAAAAGAAAGACCTGTATGGATCGGTCTACAGCTTCATCCGCGAGCAATGCGGGCTGAAGATTTCGAGCTTCCACCGCACCATTCGCGCCGTAGCGGCAACCGAGGAAGAGGCTGAGCGCCTGGACACCAAACCCGGCTCTCCCCTGCTCGAGCTCAACCAGATTGGCTTTTTGGATAGCGGCACCGCCTTTGAGCATTCGATCTCGCGCAACGTTGGTGACCGCTTTGAGCTGCACAACGTAACGTTGGCATAGTTTTGTAGTCATGCGGGCGCTCGTTATGGCTCGTTTAGAGTGGGCAACCGCACAACACCATGGGGGTATGAACATGTCCGATTTGATTAAACTGACGCCGATCTTCCACGAGAAGATCTGGGGCGGCCGCCAGCTCGAAACCGTATTTGGTTACGACATTCCCGAGGGTCCCATCGGTGAGTGCTGGGCTATCTCGGCCCATCCCAACGGCGACTGCCAGATTGCGGAGGGCCCGTATGCCGGCCACACGCTGTCGTGGCTGTGGGCCGAGCACCGTGAGCTCTTTGGCAACTGCGAGGGCAAGGAGTTCCCGCTGCTCATTAAGATTCTGGACGCCAAGGACGACCTTTCGATCCAGATTCACCCCAACGACGAGTACGCTGCCGAGCACGAGAACGGCAGCCTGGGCAAGACCGAGTGCTGGTATGTGCTGGACTGCGAGCCCGGCGCCACGATCATCGTCGGACAGCGCGCCAAGGACCGCGCCGAGGCAGCACAGATGATCGAGGACGGCCGCTGGGACGAGATGCTCAACGTGCTGCCGATTCACAAGGGCGACTTTTTCCAGATTGACTCCGGTACCGTGCACGCCATCAAGACCGGTACGCTCATTTTGGAGACGCAGCAGTCGAGCGATGTGACCTATCGCCTGTACGACTACGACCGCCCCGGCACCGACGGCAAGCTGCGCCCGCTGCATATTGAGCAGAGCCTCGACTGCATCGATTTTGATGTTCAGGCGCCGACCGACGGCACCGTGACCGCGCCCGAGGTCGACGGCGTGACCGAGCTCGAGTCCAATCCCTGCTACACCGTCGATCGTGTGCGTGTCGACGGCAGCAAGACCCTCGACCAGCGCTGGCCCTTCATGTGCCTGTCGGTCATCAACGGCGAAGGCACCGTCTGCGGCGACCCCGTCCACAAGGGAAGCCACCTGCTGGCCCCGAGCACCGTCAGCTCCATCGACCTCGAAGGCAAGATGGAACTGATTATTAGCCACCTGTAGGTCACTGGTACCCGAGTGCTCGCCGGGATGGGCGCGGGGTTTGATCGCCTGCTCGGGCAGTCCTGCTCGCACGGAGAGCACATTAAGTGCTCTCCGGCTCGTGCGGAACTCGCGATCGACCAAACCCCGCGCCCATCCCGGCGAGCCTCTGGCTAGCAACAACAACCCAAACGCAAGTAGGGGCTCCCCCGCCCATCAACGGGGGAGCCCCTACTCGTATCTATATATCAGCCCACCCGGCTCTCCAGACCAAAAAGCGAACGAGCAGAGCGATGTTCGTCCAGCAACGTTACCCAAGGACCTGGGCGGGTGTATGGGGCAACATCGATCGCGAGTTCCGCACGCAAAGGAGGCCACTTAATGTGGCCTCCGTCTTGCGCAGGACTGTCCGAGCAGGTGATGTTGCCCCATACGCCCGCCCAGGTCCGCCGGGATCACGACAGCTTGACGATCGGTGCAAAACCTTTCATCAGCTTTTTGGTCTGGCCGGTTTTTTCGAACTGGACCTCGATCATGTCTCCGGCGACCGAGATCACGGTACCGGTGCCAAAGGTCTTGTGGCTCACGGTATCGCCCGCGGCAAAGTCCTGTGACGCGCTGGCGCGATCGACCTTGCGCTCCACCGTCGGCGACACCTTGGACGACGGCTTTTTAGCTCGCGGCGCGCCCGAACCAAAGGTCGAGGCAACACGGCCGGCGTCGGGCGAAACCCCGCGATGGCGCTCGGTGCCATAGGTGCTGCCACCAAAGAAATCGTCGAAGCTCGATCCGCCGCGCGAACCGGAACCGCCGGTCGAGCGCGTATGCGAACCGAACACCTTGCCGCCATACATATCCGAGCCCATGCCCGAGCCAAAGGTGCCGTGACGGTCGCCGCGCTTCTCCCAGCCCGTGCCCTCAAAACCGGCAGAACCGATACCGCTAAACTCGATATCCTCAAACGGAATCTCGTTGAGGAAACGAGAGCGCGGGTTGGCAGAGGTCGAGCCGTAGGTGCGACGCGTGGCCGCATAGGTCAGGAACAGGCGCTTACGGGCACGCGTGATGGCAACGTAGGCCAGGCGACGCTCCTCCTCGAGCTTGCCCGGATCATCGCTGCCGCCAAAGTCGTGCACGTGCGGGAAGATGCCCTCCTCCATGCCGGCCACGAACACCGCCGGGAACTCCAGGCCCTTGGCGGAGTGGATGGTCATCATGGTAATGGCATGCGTCTCGCCGGCCAGGGAATCCAAGTCGGAGCGCAGGGCCAGCCACTCCATGAGAGCAGGAAGCGCCTTACAGGTGAGCGGACCGTAGGTGCGCTCGATCTCGTCGGCATGCACGGCACCCGCCGGCATCTCCGTCGGCGCGGCATACGCGTTGCCCGCAATGGCGGCAGCCAGGGCATCCTGCGGCGAGAGCGCCGGGGCGGCTAGGCTATCGAGCGGATTGGAACCTGCGGCATCACGCGCGCCAACGAGCGCCTCAAACGAGGATACCGGGGCAGACGGTCCCGGCTCGGGCGCAGGTGCGCTCACCACGACGGGCTCGGGCTCGGCGCCGGCAGGCACGTCGGCAACACCGGCCGCGCGCAGCTCCTCTAAGCTCTCGAGCGTACCCTCGATATCCTCGTGCGTCTCCTCAAATTCGGCGGCCACGCCCAGGAATTCCTGGATGTTCTCGGCGCGGCTCTCGGCCTCCATGGTGCCCTCGGCGCGAAAGGCCTGCAGCAGGCCCGTCTTGTCGACAATCATCTCGACAACGTCCTTGAGCTCGCCGTCCATGCGGCGGCCCTCGCGCACCAGCGACACAAAGCTCGACAGGCCATTGCGGACCTTGGCGCTAAACATGCCCGTCTCGGCGCACGCGATCTCGCAGGCTTGGAAGAACGAGCAGCGGTTGTCGCGCGCCAGCTGCTCGATCTTTTGAATCGAGGTGGAGCCGATGCCGCGGCGCGGCGTGTTGATGACGCGCTTGACGCTCATCTCGTCGGCCGGGTTCACGATCATCTTGAGGTAGGCCATGACGTCGCGAATCTCGGCGCGGTCGAAGAATCGCGTGCCGCCGACGATCTTGTAGGGCACGCCCGCGCGCAGGAACATATCTTCGAGGATACGCGACTGGGCGTTGGTGCGGTAGAACACGGCGATATCGTCGTAGCTTGTACCCTTGGCATGCAGCTTTTCGATCTCGCCGGCAATCCAGCGACCTTCGTCGCGCTCGTCGCTTGCCTGGAAAGCCTGAATCTTCTCGCCATCGCCCTCGGCCGTAAACAGGCGCTTGTCCTTGCGCTGCGAGTTGTGACGCACCACGGCGTTGGCGGCGCTCAGGATATGACCCGTAGAGCGATAGTTCTGCTCCAGCTTGACGGTCTTGCAGTTTTTAAAGTCCTGCTCAAAGTCCAGGATGTTGGTGATGTCGGCGCCACGCCAGCTGTAAATGGACTGGTCGTCGTCGCCCACGACCATGAGGTTTTGGTACTTGGCGGCCAGCAGGTTGGCGATCTCGTACTGGACGTGGTTGGTGTCCTGATACTCGTCGACGCTAATGTAGCGGAAGCGCTCCTGGTACTTGTCGAGCACCTCGGGGCGGGTGCGCAGTAGCTCGAGCGTGCGCACGAGCAGGTCGTCGAAGTCCATCGCGTTGGCGGCGCGCAGGCGGCGCTCCAGCTCCAGGTAGACTTGCGCGGCCTTTTTGTCGTTGGGGCTATCGGCGCTCTTGAGCATGTCCTCGGGCCCGATCATGGCGTTTTTAGCAGAGCTGATCTTGCTGCGGATCATGTTGATGGGGAACTGCTTTTGCTCGATGCCGAGCGCCTGCATAATGTCGCGCACCATGCGCTTTGAGTCGTCGTCATCGTAGATGGTGAATTGACCGGTATAGCCCAGCAGGTCGGCGTCCTCGCGCAGCATGCGCACGCACATGGCATGGAAGGTGCACACCCACATGCCACGAGTGCCGCTGGGGATGAGTGCCGCCAGACGCTCGCGCATCTCGGCCGCAGCCTTGTTGGTAAACGTAATGGCAAGAACCTGCCAAGGCTTAACGCCCAGGTCGCCGAGCATATGTGCGATGCGGAAGGTCAAGACGCGGGTCTTGCCCGAGCCGGCGCCGGCGAGCACCAGCAACGGGCCCTCGGTGGACAGGACCGCCTCGCGCTGGGCGGGATTAAGGCTGTCGATGTCGACGAGCGGCTTGATAGGCTTGGGCGCCGGCGCGGGAGCGTCATAGATGTCGAGCGGAACGAGCTCGGGCTCCGGCGCAGCGGGGGCGGTGTATGCATCGAGCGGCACGGGTACCGCGGCGTTCTTTTCCCAGGGCAAGGGCTGGGTCATGGGCGACTCCTCATCTGACAGACGGCGCGCCTGCGGGCAGCGCCATAGTTTGAGCCGTACCAGTATACCGAGCCGCGCGGACACCGACGCAAATCACACCACGACTCCGTGCGCCGCCGTCAGGTCCGCCCCAGCGGATTTGGCGCAAAGGTGTCAGGTTAGTCTGCACCACGTTGGTGCAAAGAAACCTGACCCCAATGTACCAATCACGGAGCCACCGATGTCATGGCAACGGTAGCGAGCGGCGGCCAGGGCGAACAAATTGGCATGAAAAGGGGGCGGCATAGACCTTTTGGTCATGCCACCCCCTTTGAATGACAAGTTGTCGCCCTGGCCGCCGCGCAGCGTCGACTAAGTTAGAGGCCGAGCATCGGCTCCAGAACGAAGAAGTATGCGAGCACTACGATGCCCAGGATGATGCGGTAGACTCCGAAGCACTTGAAGTCGTGACGGCGGACGAAGCCCATGAGCCACTTGATGGCGATGAGCGAAACCACAAAGGCCACAACGCAGCCCACGCCCAAGATGGCGATCTCGTTGGTGCCGAACGTGCCGCCCTTGATGAAGTACTTGACCAGCTTGAGCGCACTCGCGCCAAACATAACGGGAATAGCCAGGAAGAACGTAAACTTAGACGCCACCGAGCGCGTGCAGCCCAAAAGCAGGCCGCCGATGATGGTAGAACCGGAGCGAGACGTACCAGGCACCAGCGAAAGCACCTGGAAGCAGCCGATACCCAGCGCAGTCTTCCAGCTGAGGTCCTCGAGCGTGGCGATGGAACCAAAGTCCAGATTCTCGTCATCGTCCTCATCCTCAGCGGTAGCCGTGGGGGGCGCCGCAAAGTGCGCACCGGCGGGACGTCCACCCGACACCACAGCACGCGAACCAAACGAACCGGCAACGGCCATTTCCTCGCGCTTGCTCGCGCGCCAGTTCTCGATCACGATAAACAGCACGCCGTACACAATGAGCGCCAGCGCCACGACGGGAGCGTTGTAGAAATGCTCCTCCATCCAGTCGTTGAGCGGCAGGCCGATCGCCGCCGCAGGAATGCAACCGAGCACAATCTTGCCCCACAGCACCCAGGTGTCGCGACGGCCCTCCTTGCCCTTGCTGGGCGAGAACGGGTTGAGCTCGTGGAAAAACAGCACGCAGACGGCCAGAATGGCGCCGAGCTGAATCACGACCAGGAACATATTCCAGAACGTCTCGCTCACGTTCATCTTGACGAACTCGTCCACCAAGATCATGTGGCCCGTCGACGAAACGGGCAGCCATTCGGTGATGCCCTCGACCAGGCCCATGAAGGCAGATTTTAGAAGCTCGATAATATCCAAAGGGACCCCCTCGTTAGACACCCGCCGGTAGATGTTCTGCGGACGATGCGGGCGATGTCCCATTATCAACCGTTGGCGGTGCGACCGCGCCTACCCTTACCAAAAAACTCGCCCGTTCACAGAATTGCGAGCAGTTAAACCGAAATCCTTGGGTATAACTGCAACAAGATAAAGTGTCCGGCGGTCAACGCACCCGCGCCCGCCCGACGCACGAGCCCCGCGCCCGTGCGATAGACCAAGGAGGAAACCATGAACGAGGGTTACACCAAGGTATTTGTTTCACTCGACGGTACTGAGCAGCAGGATTTTGTGCTCGCACGCGCCATCAAGGTCGCCGCGAACAACGGCGCCAAGCTGATTATCGGCCACGTTATCGATTCCACGGCGCTCGAGAGCGCCGGCTCCTATCCGGTCGATTTGGTCAACGGTCTGGAGGAGGCCTTTAAGAACTCCATCGAAAAGCAGCTCGAAGAGGCCAAGGCCAATCCCGATATTCCCGAGGTCGAAGTCATGATTCGCGCCGGCCGTATTCGTGAGACGCTCAAAGACGAGATGCTCGACGTGGTCAAGCCCGACCTGGTGCTCTGCGGCGCCCGCGGCCTGTCCTCGATCAAGTATGCGCTGCTGGGTTCGATTTCGACGTTCCTGCTGCGCAATACGGACTGCGACATTTTGGTCGTGAAGTAGCGTTGCTCCCACCGGCCGCGGGGCCTGCGGGGTTTCCACGGGCACGTCCTCGCCGCGTTGCGGCTGCGGGATGTGCCCTTAGGAAACCCCTCCCGGCCCCGCGGCCTTCGCAGCCTTACTTCAGCGAGTTGGCTGATAAAAGATGGCGTGCCGCCCCGTTTGGGGCGGCACGTTTTGTTTTGGCTGCACGTTTTTGTTTGGGTGGGCGTCTGCCGCGTGCGTTACTCGAAATATTGAAACTTATTCGTTGAAAACGCGAATGTTACGACGAAGCCTTCGCCGGGCTCGGATGCCGCGGTGACGTCGATGCCCATCTTGGAGCACAGGCGCGCCACCAGGTAGAGGCCGATGCCCGTTGCGCGCTTGGTGGTGCGGCCGTTGTCGCCGGTAAAACCCTTCTCGAACACGCGCGGCAGGTCGGCCGCGCTCACGCCGCAGCCGTTGTCCGCGACGGTAAGCTCGATGCGTTCGCTCGCCAGGCCCTCGTCCAGCAACGCGCCCGAAAACACGATCTTTGCGCCGTCCTCGCGCGCATATTTGATGCTGTTCTGAATAAGCTGGCCTAGAATAAACTCGAGCCACTTCTCGTCGGTAAAGACCTCAAAGTCGAGGTTCTCGCACACCGGAGCCACGTGCGCCGCGATAAGCTCGCGCGCGTTGGCTTTAATCGCGCCCGTCACCAGGGTCTTGAGATCCCAACGGCGAATCAGGTAGTCGCGCTCCACGACTTCCGAGCGCGCATAGTACAGCGCCTGGTCGATATAGCGCTCCATGCGAGCCAGCTCGCGACCCAGGTCATCCACACGCGACAGGTCGTCTTCGCTGCCGTCCAGGTTTTCCAAAATCAGGTGGGCCGCCGCCAGGGGCAGCTTGGCCTCGTGAACCCAGCTCTCGATATAGTCGCGATAGTCTTCGGTCTGACGCCGGCCCTCGGCAACCTCGTCGCAGGCGGCTTTGCCCACCCGGCACAGGACCTCGTACTCGAGCTCGCCCTCGGCATAGGTTGGGCATTGCACCATCTCCTGCACCCATGCGGGACTCTCGAGCTCCTCTGCCGCGCGCTCCAACTGACGCAGAAAACGGCGACGGCGAGCGTACTCGATCACGATGCCGAGCATACCGAAGATAAAGGACACGCCAACCGCCACGACCACGATAGAAACGGGTGCGCCGGCGACCGTCAGCACAAAGCAGCTCAGCAGCACGCCGCACGTCCACACGGCGACGGGAAGCAGTGCATCTTTAAAGAACTTGCCAAACGACATAGCCGGCCCCTAGACCGAATAGCCTTGGCCGCGATGCGTCGTCAAATACCCCTTGATGCCGATTTTTTCGAGCGTGGTGCGCAGGCGGTTGATGTTGACGGTGAGCGTATTGTCGTCCACGAAGGCGTCGGAGTCCCACAGGTCCTGCATGATGGCCGAGCGCGAGACGATCTTGCCCGCGCGGCTCAGGAGCAGCGAGAGAATGCGCAGCTCATTTTTGGTGAGCTCGGTGCTGTCGCCGGTCGCCGTGTTGGTGACCATAGAGCGGGCGAGGTCGAGCTCCAGCCCCTTGTGGACGAGCGTGCTGCGCTCGCCTGACGCCGCGGTGCGACGCAGCAGTGCGTTGATGCGCGCCACGAGCACGCGCGCGCTATAGGGCTTGGGAACAAAGTCGTCCGCGCCGAGCGTCATGGCCATGACCTCGTCGATCTCGGTCGTGCGCGAGGTGAGGACGATGATGGGGACCTCGGATTCGCGGCGAACCTCGTGGCAGATATGCTGGCCGTCCTTGACGGGAAGCGTGAGGTCGAGCAGCACCAGGTCGGGCGCGGCGGCGAGAATATCGCGCGAGACATGCTCGAACGATTCGCAGGCCTCGATTTCAAACCCGGCGCGGGCAAGGATGTCGACAAGCTCACGACGAATGGGCTCGTCGTCCTCAACGATATAGATTAGCGCCATGGATTCCGCTCCCCTCTTGGTTGTCTTGCCACCATTATGGCTGCGAAACTGCAGGTGCGCGCCACGCACGTCGCCAAGGTGACAGAACTGTTCGCGAGCGGGGGCGTTTTGTCCGCCTCGCACTCGCAGCGGTGACGGGAACCAAAATGATTCTTTAATCCCCATTACAGTTTGAGTCGTCCGAAAGGGCGGCTCTTTTCCGTTGCAT
>DXZW01000026.1:0-29274 GCA_019419455.1 Collinsella sp.
TAACGCCTCGCGGTGACATCGTTTTTATGTCAACCTTGGTCTAACAGAGCCAAACAAAAGGTGGCCACGCGCGCCTTGGCGCCAATGACCACCCTGACCACTCAACTAAATTGTACTGTGCGCCGCTAGACGCGGGGCGCATCAATTGCGACCTTGCCGCTCTCCAGCACGTGGACGCGGCCGTCGGCGAGCATTTGCACGACCTCGGGATACAGCACGTGCTCAATCGCGTGGATGTGCTCCTCGAGCGCGTCGACATCCCAGCCCTCCTCGACAGCCAGCGCACGCTGGGCGATGATGGGACCGTTGTCGTAGACCTCGTTGGCAAAATGCACGGTCACGCCAGTTACCTTGACGCCGCGCGCAAAGGCATCGTCAATCGCATGCGCACCGGTAAAGCTCGGCAGCAGCGCCGGATGCAAGTTGACCACGCGGTTGGGAAACGCCGCCAGCAGCGGTGTGTGCACCATGCGCATATAGCCGGCCATCACCACGTACTCGCAGCCGCGCTCGAGCAGCTCGTGCGCGATGATCTCGTCGGCGGCAATAGGGTCGGCATAGACATCCTTGGACAGCGTGAGCGTCTGGATGCCCGCGCGCTCAGCGCGCTGCAAACCCTTAGCCGAAGGACGGCTCGACACCACAAGCTCAATCGAGGCGTTGAGCTTACCGGCGGCGATCAGATCGATCAGCGCCTGCAGGTTGGTACCCGAACCGCTGATGAGCACACCGATCTTGAGCGGCTCGACCGTATCGGTGCCGGTCGGACGGGTGTAGGGCACAAAGCCCAGGCCCTCACTAGCAGCCATCTGCTCGTTAGCGCTCATCGGAGTACACGACCTTACCGGAACCCTCGACGCACTCGCCCACGCGGAACGGCTTCTCGCCCAGCGCGACCAGGGCTTCGGTAACCGCGGCCTCGTCCTCGGGGGCGACGATCAGGCACAGGCCGACGCCCATGTTGAAGGTCTTGCATGCCTCGTTGGGCGCGAGCTCGGCCTGACGCGACACGTAGGTGATGACGGGCGGAACGTCCCAACCCATCTCGGCGCCGTTGCGGGTGACCACGGCGTCGACGTCGTCGGCGAGTGCACGGTTGAGGTTCTCGGTAATACCGCCGCCGGTGATGTGGGCGATAGCATGCACGTTGACGCCGCCGCGCAGCAGCTCCAGGATCGGCTTGACGTAGATGCGCGTGGGGGCCAACAGAGCGTCTGCCAGCGATGCACCGCCGAGCTCCTCGAGCGGACGGCCCAGCTCCTCGGCCTTAGCGGCGGCCTCGGGCGTGCCCGGCTTAATGCCGTCGACGCCAATGACCTTACGCACGAGCGAGTAGCCGTTGGAGTGCACGCCGGTGGAAGGCAGGCCCAGGATCACATCGCCCGGGCGGACGTTTGCGGGGTCGAGCATCTTGGGACGGTCGACGACGCCCACGGTAAATCCGGCAAGGTCGTAGTCGGCAGGAGCCATGACGCCCGGGTGCTCGGCCATCTCACCGCCCACGAGCGCGCAGCCCGCGAGCTTGCAGCCGTCGGCCACACCCTTGATGATCTTTGCCATGTGCTCGGCCTCGATGTGACCGATGGCGACGTAGTCCAGGAAGAACAGCGGCTCGGCGCCCGAAGCCAGAATGTCGTTGACGCACATAGCGACCAGGTCCTGGCCCACCGTCTCGTGACGGTCCATGATCTGGGCGAGCACGAGCTTGGTGCCCACGCCGTCGGTACCGCTAATCAGGATCGGGTCTTCCATATCCTTAAGCGCGGCAGCCGAGAACAGGCCACCGAAGCCGCCGATGCCGCCGATAACCTCGGGGCGATTGGTGTCCTTGACCATCTGCTTAATCGCGTCGACGGCGCGGCCGCCCTCAGCGGTATCGACGCCGGCATCCTCATACGTCACATGCTTGCTGTCGCTCATCTGAGCCTTCCTCTCCCACTACCGTGGCGCCGCGCGGGCGCCAAACGGTGCTCATAGTTGTCCTCGATTCGGTGCATGCCATAACAGCACGCGCCGTCATATCAACAAAACAGCAGGTAAAACCTACCAAAATAAACCTGTCCCCATATGGCAGGTTTTATGCCTCGCCGTGCTCCTCTTCCCAGCTGCGGTCGTCGTATTTCTCGATCACGGCGTCGTCGTCAAAGTGCAGCGGCTTGTCCAGGTTGCGGGGCTTAAAGCCCTCCATAAACTTGTCGCGGCCAAAGCTCTCGGGAATCGCCACGGGGTAGCGGCCGGTAAAGCACGCATCGCAGTAACCGCCCTTGGGCATGACCTTAAGCAGGCCCTCGACCGAAAGGAAGGCCAGCGAATCGGCGCCGATATACTCGCAAATCTCGTCGACCGTCTTGTTGGCGCTGATAAGCTGCGACTGCACGTCGGTATCGATACCGTAGAAGCACGGCCAGATGACCTCGGGCGAGTTGATGCGGATATGAATCTCCTTGGCGCCGGCGTTGCGCAGCATCTTGACGAGCTGCACCATGGTGGTGCCGCGCACGATGGAGTCGTCGATGACGACCAGGCGCTTGCCCTCGATGTTGTCGCGCAGCGGGTTGAGTTTCATACGCACGCCCATGGCGCGCAACTCCTGCGTAGGCTCGATAAACGTACGGCCCACGTAGCGGTTCTTGATAAGGCCCTCGCCAAAGGGAATACCGCTCTCGTGCGAATACCCCTCCGCAGGCGGCAGGCCGGAGTCGGGCACGCCGATGACCAGGTCGGCCTCGACAGGCTCCTCATGTGCCAGCTGACGACCCATGTCGTAACGGCAGGCATAGACGCTCTTGCCGTTCATGATGGAGTCGGGGCGGGCAAAGTAGACCTGCTCAAAGATGCAGTTGGCGGGCTCTTCGGCTGCAGGCACGCCCTGCTCGGATACCAGGCCCTCGGCGCTGATGCGCAAGATCTCGCCGGGACGGACGTCACGGACGTACTCGGCACCCACGATGTCGAGTGCGCAGGTCTCGGAAGCAACGACCCAGCCGCCGGCGCGCGTGACACGGACGGCGGAGTCGACCGTCGCGGCGCCGTCCTGCGACGGCAGCTGCGAAACGGCTGCGGCATCGGCCTGGTCCAGACCCTCGTCCACCAGCTTGCCCAGCACGAGCGGGCGAATGCCGTGTGGATCGCGGAATGCGTAGAGCGCCTGCTCGTTGATGAGCGTCATGGCGTAGCCGCCGCGCACGAGCTCCATGGTCTTGCGAATACCCTCGCGCAGGTGGCCCGTACGCTGGGTAAAGTAGCCGATAAGCTTGGTCGCGACCTCGGAATCCGAATTGGAGAGGAACGGCACGCCCAGCTCGATCAGCTGACGGCGCAGCTCGTCGGTGTTGACGAGGGTGCCGTTGTGCGCGAGCGCGATAATGACGCTGTTGATGGTAGAGAGGTGCGGCTGAGAGGCTTCCCAGCTCTTGGCACCGGCGGTGCCATAGCGCACGTGGCCCACGGCCAGCTGGCCGGAGAGCGTCGACAGGTCGGCGTTGGAGAACACGCGGTCGAGCAGGCCCAGATCTTTGCGGACCATAACCGTGCCGCCGTCACCCACGGCGATTCCAGCCGATTCCTGGCCACGGTGCTGCAGCGCACGCAGGCCAAAGTACGTCAGTCGAGCCACGTCGCGATCGGGCGCCCATACGCCGAAAATGCCACATTCCTCATGCAGCTGGTCGGAGTCCGGATCATACGTCGACATGGTGTTCACCTGTCCCGCGGCACGCTCGGCCGCGCGGATGGTTTCTTGAGACATGGTATCCCCTCAGAGCCTCGTATTTTTGGCGTTACCCGCCTTATTATACGCACGGCGCGACGTGCTCCCCAGCGCATGAGCAGCGCTTTTTAAAAGCCCACCGAGCTAATAATCAGTTTTGTTGCCAAACATTTTATCGGTCTGTCCAGTGTAAGTGCCCGCGCCCCCAGATGGCCGCCGCGTCTGCCGTTGGGGATTACAAAGTTGCAATTGGGACGTTCGTCCTGTCTTTTGGCAGGTCGGCGGCGTATCCTTATAACCTACAACAAAGCGAGAAAGGTTCTGTATGGATCGAAACGAACTCGACCCTAGCGTCCCCAGCGCCACAGAGGTCAAGAAGATTCCCCTCATCATTAAGGTGTACGCCGTCCTGTGCATCCTTTCCGGCGTGGGCACGCTCCCGTCGGTCGCTGCCTTTATGTGGCAGGTCATCACGGCACTTGTTAACGGCAACGCCACCGAAAAGCTCGGCGACAACACGCTCGTCGCAGTCGGCCTTATCGTCGCCGGCATCATGCTCTCTGCGGCAAGTGCCGTCATCCTAATCATCTTTGGCCTGGACCTTATCAAAAACCAGCGCCGCAACGCCGCCCGCCTGTCCTACATCCTTATTGCATTCACCGTCGTCGAGCTTTTGGTCGACGTGATGCTCCAGGGTATCGGGCCCTTCTTGCTGCGCCCCGCTATTCAGCTCGGCATCCTCATCGCGCTTTCGGCCACCGTCGACCCCACGCTGCGTCAGGAGCGCGAGCTGCAGCGCCGCCTGCAGGAGATGCTCGACCGCGATGCCGCCGCCGAGGGCATGCTCGGCCGCGATGAGACCGGCGAGGGCTACATCAAGCTCAACTACTTCAACCTGTTCTGGGTATTCTTCGTCTGCTGCGTACTGGGACTTATCTTGGAGGACATCTGGCACATGACGGTCAACGACCCGGGCGTCTACCAGGACCGCGCCGGCATGCTGTTTGGCCCTTTCAGCCCCATCTACGGATTTGGCGCCGTGCTCATGACCATGGTGCTTAACCGCTTCTACAAAAAGAACCCCATCATCATTTTCCTGGTGAGCGCTGTGCTCGGCGCGAGCTTTGAGGTGTTCGTGGGCTGGTTTATGCAGACCGCGTTTGGCGTGGTCTCGTGGAGCTACTCGCACATAACGCTGTTTGGTTTGCCCGATCCGCTCGTGGTCCTCACGGGCGGACGCACCTGCACGGGCTTTGCCTGCCTGTGGGGCCTAGGTGGCCTCATCTGGATCAAGCTGCTGCTACCGAGGCTGCTTAAGCTCATCAACAAGATCCCCTGGAAGAGCCGCTACTCGGCCACCGTCATCTTTACCGTCATTATGCTGGTCGACGGCGTCATGACGCTGCAGTCGCTCGACTACTGGTACCAGCGCGTTAACGGCACGGAGCCGGACATTCCCGTCGCACAGTTCTACGGCAAGTATTTCGATAACGACTACATGGAGAACCGCTTCCAGAGCATGACCATGAGCCCCAAGGACGCCACGCGCGTTTAGCGCCCGCCGCGCCCAAAACGCAAAATGCCCGCCGGTATCACACGTACCGGTGGGCATTTTTATAAACGATCCTTCTATCGACGCAATCCTCTATGCCTCGCGCTCGACCTCACTCACGCATTCGTTCTTGATGGTGCCAACGAGCGCCTGCAGTGCATCGACCACGTGTGGGCGAATGTCCCCGCCGATAAGCACGAGCATGATGTCGTCACCTACGGTAAGCTCGCCGCTTGCCAGCCACACGCGCACATAGCCGATACCCGGCATCGCGCGCGTAGTCTCGATAGCAGACCGTACCTTTTCGGCGTCGTAGTCAAAGACCATGCCGCCCACCCTGTGGCCTGGCGCCACGCCATCGGTCTCGACTCCGCGCACCTCGGCCTTGGGCGTCGCGCGCACCACACCGTTATGCGTCAGATACATCCCACAGCCTGCCGCCGAAGCATCGGCCTTGGCCTCGCGCAGCCAAGCATCAATCGAAGGCATCAATTTGCCACTCTCGAGCATCATTTCTCCCTTACCGTCGTCGAGTAGCCAATTTGGGACGGGGCCTTTTTAGCTACTCTCGAACAACTTATTCCTCGACCGGCGTGAGCACCATGACGGCGCGTGTGTTGCTCAGCGACAGCGAACGACAGGTCACGAGCGTTACAACCTTGGTTGCCGAAGCGGCACGATCGGTGGCATCACTCGCCACGGCAGAGGCACCGTCGAACATCTCGGACAGGTAGTTCTTGAGCCCGTCATCGCCCTCAAAATTGGGCGTGCGCGCCTTGGCATACGTGTCCTCGACAACTTTGGTCGCCAGTGGTCGCAGCTTATACGTAGCATCCCGTGTGATGTAATACACAAACTCGATGCTATCGAACGTCGCCTGATCAGTGGTGTCCGAAATCACGTTGAACATCGACCCATCGTTCATATGGTGGCCGTAGATCGTGGTCTGCTGGTCGACCATTCCCGGCGCGGTGTCATCGCTATCCAGGAAAATAGCACCGGACGCGTTAGCCGTTCCGTCGAACAGCGTGTTGAGGTATTTGGAGTTGTTGTTGGTCTGCACCACGGGATAGTTGATGTTGGTTCCCGGCACGTAAATCCAACCCACAATCTCGGGGTTCGTCTGAGCAAGCGCATCAAAGTCGATAATCGGCACGCCGCTGGCGTCCTTATCGCTTACATATTGCTTCTCGATTTTCTGATACGAATCGCTCGCCTGCTTATAGCCAATCTGGGCATTAATAAAAATAGCGGCGGCGGCGACAATCAGACCGATACCGATGATGATGAGCAGAATGGGAATAATGGAGCGGCGCTTTTTGCGCGGCGGCTCGGTGCAATCCGACGGCGCGGCATGCGATGAAGACCGGGGCGGCTTCTTAGCGGAGCTATAAGACGAAGGACGATATGCGGCCGGCGCGTCCTGTCGACGATGCGTCGCCGGTGTCACGGGGCGCGGCGCGCGCGGCTGCTGAGGAGAGGATGTCCGACCCTGCTGTGCCGCACGGGCAGCACCTGGCTTCGACGGATCGGGAATCTGAGAAGCCTTGAATCGTTTTCCCTGATAATCGGACATGGCTCTCCTTATACTGCGGTGAAACGGCGGAACGCTTAGGCGTCAGCCATCTCCTGCTTCATCTTCTCGATAACCTTGCGGTACTCGGGGTCGCAAGCACCCAGAATCTGTGTGGCATAGATGGCGGCGTTCTTGGCGCCGTTGATGGCAACGCAGGCCACGGGCACGCCCGAAGGCATCTGCACCATCGATAGCAGCGAATCCATGCCGCCCAGGTCACTCGTCTTCATAGGCACGCCGATAACCGGCAGCGGCGTAAAGGCAGCCACGACACCACCCAAGTGAGCGGCCTTGCCGGCGGCGGCGATAATCACTTTGATACCGCGATCGGCGGCAGTCGAAGCCCACTCGTGGACCTTCGCCGGCGTGCGGTGCGCGCTCGCAATGACGAGCTCATAGGGCACACCCAGTGCCTCGAGCTCGGCGGTGCAGCCTTCCATAACGCCCAGATCGGACTTGGAACCCATGATGATCCCGACAACCGGCTTTTGATCTGCCATAAACATAGACCTCCTGTTGAGAGCGGTGACGCAGCGAATCCGCGACCCTTAACTACTGAGAGTAGTATAGCTGCTCCCGTCCCTGCGGTCCCCGGGTGCCCCGCGGCGGGCTGGGTTTTTATCTTCGCTCCGGTTGCTTCGCAAAGTCGCTCAGCTAAATAACCCAGCCCGCCGCGGGGCACCCGGGGACCTACCGGGGATTGCCATGACGTACGTTGGCTGAAATATTAACGTGGGATCCGCCGTTCGAACGAACGGTGGATCCCACGCTCACTTTTTATTCAGCCCTAGTCATCGCGCAAAGCCCCTTCGGCAGCACACGGTGCGGCCAAGTCACCGCAGGCCGGGGCGGGAGGCGGACCTTTCTCTCGGAAAACTTCGCGAAGCCCAGTTTCCGAGAGAAAGTGTCCGGCTGCCGCCCCGACCGACCAGGTCACATTACACCGTGTGCTGCGGCAGGTCCTGCAGGGCGATGACGTCCATGCCCATGTCGTTGGCGCTGCCGTGACCCTGCTGGTCCTCACGCACCGCCTCGATGGCACTCACGTACGTGTTGGCGGCAGACATCGCGGTCACGCAGGTCACACCGCGTCGCACTGCCTCGGTGCGCAGCAGATAGCCGTCGCCGCGCGAGCCCGGACCGTACGGCGTGTTGATGATCACCGCGATCTTGCCATCGGCGATGAGGTCGCCGATGTTGGGGCGCTCGCCGTCGTGCGGGCCGCTAATCTTCTCCACGACCTCGCACGTCACGTTGCCTCCACGCAGCACGCGCGCCGTACCCTCGGTGGAGCAGATGTCAAAGCCCAGGTAGCGCAGGATACGGGCGACCGAAAGGATGTGGCGCTTGTCGCGGTCGCACACGCTGATGAACACCTTGCCGACGCTCGGGTCGGGCAGCTTGTAGTCAATCGCCAGCTGCGTCTTGGCGTATGCCTCGGGATAGCTCTTGGCGATACCCATGACCTCGCCCGTCGACTTCATCTCGGGCCCCAGGATGACGTCGGCGCCCGGGAAACGACCCCAGGGCATGACGGCTTCCTTCATGCAGAACCAGTCCAGCTGACGTTCGTCGCTCGGCAGGCCCAAGCTCGCGATGGAATCGCCCGCCATGATGCGCGCCGCGCATTTGGCCAGCGGCACACCGGTGGCCTTGGAAATAAACGGCACGGTACGGCTGGCGCGCGGGTTGGCCTCGATCACGTAGACGGTCTCGCCCTTGATGGCATATTGCACGTTGACCAGGCCGCGTACGCCCAGCGCCATCGCGATGCGGCGCGTGGTCTCGCGGAGCTTCGCCTGCAGGCTCTCGCTAAAGCTGAACGGCGGGATGCAGGTCGCGGAGTCGCCGGAGTGAATACCGGCTTCCTCGATATGCTCCAGGATGCCGCCGATGTATACCTCTTCGCCATCGCACAGGGCGTCGACGTCGGACTCGATTGCGCCCTCCAGGAAGCGGTCCAGGTACACCGGGTAGTCGGGGCTAATGCGCGCAGCCTCGGCCATGTAATCGCGCAGATGCTCGGCATCGTAGGCGATCATCATGCCGCGGCCGCCCAGCACATAGCTCGGGCGCACCAGCAGCGGATAGCCGATGTGCGCGGCCACGGCCTCGGCCTCCTCAAACGAGGTGGCCTGGCCCGCCGGCGGGTACATGATGCCCAGCTTGTCGAGCAGAGCGGCGAAGCGCTCGCGGTCCTCGGCAAAGTCGATGGCATCGGGCTTGGTGCCCATAATGTTCACGCCGCTCTCCTCGAGCATGCGCGCCAGCTTAAGCGGAGTCTGGCCGCCGAGCGTCACCACGACGCCGTCGGGACGCTCAACGTCAATGACGTCCATGACGTCCTCGTAGGTGAGCGGCTCAAAGTACAAGCGGTCCGAGGTGTCGTAGTCAGTCGAAACGGTCTCGGGGTTGCAGTTGACCATGATGGTCTCAAAGCCGCGAGCCGCCAGTGCGTAGCTCGCGTGCACGCAGCAGTAATCGAACTCGATACCTTGGCCAATGCGGTTGGGGCCGGCGCCCAGGATCATCGCCTTGGGCTTGTCCGCCGGCGTGGTCTCGTCGGGAGCCACGCACTTCTTGGCATCCGGGCTCGTGCGGTAGATGTTCTCGTACGTCTTGTAGTGGTACTCCGTGGCGCTCGAAAACTCCGCAGCGCAGGTATCGACCGTCTTCATGCTGGGAACCACGCCCAGACCCTTGCGATAGGCGCGCACAAAGCGCTCGTCCGAGCCGGTCAGCGCGGCAATCTCGGCGTCGCTCGTGCCGTACTGCTTGAGCAGGCGCATCGCGTCGGCGTCGATATCCTCCACACGCAGGCCGCGGATGCTCTCCTGGACCTGCACCATGTCGTTGATGCGGTTGAGGTACCACGGATCGATACCGCAGATGGCATGGATGCGGGCGATGTCCCAGCCACGGCGCAGGGCCTCGACCACAAAGAAGATGCGGTGCTCGGTCGGGGTTGCCGCGGCCTGAGCGAGCTCATCGTCGCTCAGCTTGTCGGCACCCTCCTTGCCACCGGCGCAGATGCCCTGGTGACCGTCCTCCAGTGAGCGCATGGCCTTGCCGAAGGCCTCCTCAAAGGTGCGGCCGATCGCCATGATCTCGCCCACGGCCTTCATGCGCGTGGTGAGCGTGGGGTCGGTACCCTTAAACTTCTCGAAGGCAAAGCGCGGCACCTTGACCACGCAGTAGTCAATCGTGGGCTCAAAGCAGGCGGGCGTTGCCTTGGTGATGTCGTTGACGATCTCGTCGAGCGTGTAGCCCACGGCCAGGCGAGCGGCGGCCTTGGCGATGGGGAAGCCCGTGGCCTTGGAGGCCAGTGCGGACGAACGGCTCACGCGCGGGTTCATCTCGATGACGATCAGGCGGCCGGTCTGGGGGTTCACGGCAAACTGCACGTTGGAGCCGCCGGTCTCGACGCCGATCTTCTCCAGAATGGCGAGCGACGCGACACGCATGCGCTGGTACTCAAGGTCACTTAGTGTCTGCGCCGGCGCCACGGTGATGGAGTCGCCGGTGTGCACGCCCATGGGGTCGAGATTCTCGATGGAGCACACGATGATGCCGTTGCCGGCGTGGTCGCGCATGACCTCCATCTCATACTCTTTCCAACCCTCGATGGACTCCTCGACCAGCACCTCATGGGCAGGCGAGAGCTCAAGGCCCTGGCTCACGATGGAGACGAGCTCCTCGTGGGTGTGCGCGATGCCGCCGCCGGCGCCGCCGAGGGTAAAGCTCGGACGCAGCACGCAGGGATAGCCCACGCGCTCGGCGATAGCCTCGGCGTCGGCCACGCTGTAGGCATAGCCCGAGCGCGCGACCTCCAGGCCGATCTCGGCCACGGCCTCGTTAAAGAGCTTGCGGTCCTCGCCGCGCTCGATAGCGGCCAGGTCGCAGCCGATCATCTCGACGCCGTACTTGTCCAGCGTGCCGTCTTTCGCCAGCTCGACGGCGGCGTTCAGACCGGTCTGGCCACCCAGCGTGGGCAGCAGCGCGTCCGGGCGCTCCTTTTTGATCACGCGCTCGATGAACTCGGCGGTGATGGGCTCGACATAGGTGCGGTCGGCCAAGCCCGGGTCGGTCATGATGGTCGCCGGGTTGGAGTTGACCAGGATGACCTCAAAGCCATCCTCCTTGAGTACCTTGCAGGCCTGGGCGCCGGAGTAGTCGAACTCGCAGGCCTGGCCAATAACGATGGGGCCCGAACCAATAACGAGGATGCGCTTGATGTCAGTACGTTTCGGCATGTTAGTTCTCCTCGGTCGCAGCGTTCTCGGACTCGGCGAAATTCCAGCCGGCGAGGCGGTCCTTCGCGGTGTCGATGTCCAGGTAGTTCTCCTCGCCGTCCATGAGTCGCGTAAAGGCGGTAAAGAGATAGTGGGCATCGGTGGGGCCAGGCGAAGCCTCGGGGTGGTACTGGACCGAGAAACACGGGGCGTCGAGCAGCTGGATGCCCTCGGCGGTGCCGTCGTTGAGGTTCACATGTGTCAGGCGAATGCGACCAAAGCGCTCGTTCATCACGACCGGCGCGATGCCGCGACGCACCCAGGCGCGCAGGTCGCCATCGGCCGCATGCTCGGTTTCGCCGCCGGAAAGCTCCGGAATCAGTTTGCCCAGACTGGGGAACAGCAGACCAAAGCCGTGGTTTTGCGCGGTGATCTCCACGCGACGGCTCACCAGATTCATAACCGGCTGGTTACCGCCACGGTGACCGAATTTAAGCTTTTCCATTTGGGCGCCGCAGGCCAGGCTGATCATCTGGTGACCGAGGCAAATGCCAAAGACCGGCACCTTGCCGATCAGCTGCTGTACCTGCTCATAGGTCTCCACCACGGCATCGGGGTCGCCGGGGCCGTTGGACAAAAAGACGCCATCGGGATTCATGTCGAGCACCTGCTGGGCGGGCGTATCCCACGGCACGACGGTAAGGTCGCAGCCGGCGCGGACCAGGCCCTCCAGAATGCCGCGCTTCACACCGCAGTCGTAGGCGACCACTTTGTGACGGGCAGGAGCGGCAGGGGCAAGCGCAAAGTCATGCGTGGCAGGCAGGTCGGCGGCCACAAACTCGTGAGGCGCGGGGCAGCTCACGGTCTTGACCAGGTTCTCGCCTACCAGCGTGGGCGCTGCGGCCAGACGCTCGGCAAGCTCGTCGACGTCGAAAATCTCGGTCGAGATAATGCCCATCTTGGAACCATTGTCGCGCAGATGGCGCACCAGAGCGCGGGTGTCGACACCCTCGATAGCGACGATGCCGTGAGCGCGCAGGTACTCCGGCACGCTAACGGCCGAGCGCCAGTTAGAAGGCGTGGCGCACATGTCGCGAACGATCATGCCGCGCATGGCCGGAGCGCTCGCAGGGCGCACGGCGTCGCCGGGGAAGGCCGACTGAACGTCGGTCTCGTCGATACCGTAGTTGCCGATCTGCGGATAGGTCATGGTTACGATTTGGCCGGCATAACTCGGGTCGGTCATGACCTCAAAGTAGCCCTCGAGCGAGGTGTTGAAGCAGACTTCGCCGGTCGCGGTGCCCTCGGCGCCGCATGCACGTCCATAAAAAATGGTCCCATCCTCAAGATACAGGATGCAGGGACCACAGGTGCCCTTGCTGGTTTTGGCCAGCATACGCTGGCAAAGCTCGCTGGGCGCGAAGGTGCGGGCGGCAGCGCCCGCGGTATGGTTGTTCGCCATAATTCTCCTTCCCGGTCTCACAGGACCGGCTTAAAGGTGTGTAGTTAGGCCTCGCGGTATTGTAACCGCAAGCATGCCTCATGGCGTTAATTTCATCAAATTGTTTACGAAATGATAATTATGACTTTCTATGCATAATGATTTTTCTGGGACGGGGATTAAAAATCATCCCGCGGGGCTTGTGACTCATGCGGGATAATGGCCTCTTACTTTTGCTTGTCCTGTTCCAGCAGATCGGACGGCGTTCGGTCGGGCTTGCCGCCGCGGAAAATCTCGCGGCCATGCAGACGATGCTCCAGGTCACGTTCGGCCTTTTCCTCGTCAATCTTGGTCTGGCTCACCACCGGGTCCTCGATCAGCGACGAAACCGAGTTCACCTGTTTTTGAATGCACTCGGCAATGGTGTCGTCCATGCTTACGATGCGCATCTTCCAGTCGATACTCGTGGCGTTGGATGAGCTCTTGGTCCACACAAACGTCAAAATGGCGCTCTGATGACCCCGCGCGGGGAACATGCCGAAAAAGGAATCGTGCTGAATGTTGCTATCCTCGTCGATATAGGCGTGAACGTTATACACCACGCGGTCAATCTTGTCGTTGAGCAGGGCGTTGGTCGCAAGCGCCGCGGCCTGGATCTGCCCGTTGGACAGCAGCTCGAGCTCATTGGCAGACGACGTGTCCAACACCGTCACCTCAACCGTGCCCGTGCGCTCATCGGCCTCGTCGACAGAAAAATCAAGCGGGAACTGCGTAAAGCCGTTGCCCCATTCGAGTCCACCCTTGAGCGCGGTCGAGACGGTATCCACCGAAACGCTCTCGGACAGGTTGGCGGTATTCAGACGGCGCATCACGCCGTAGCCGATCTGCATGCCCACGATCAGCACCAAAATACCAATGACCACGGCCATCGCGGTCTTCGTAATGGTATGACTCACCTGCGAACCCGAAGGATCGTCCTCGGACAGCGGGTCGATATGTTTTGCCTGGCTCGCGCGGTCCTCGCTGCGCAGCTGCGCTAGCGCCGCTTTGTCACCGCGCTTGGCCGCAGCCTCCTTCTCACGCATGCGCTCGGTTCGCTTTTTGGCAAGCGTGGGATCCAAGACACCGGATGCATCGATTTCGGAGAATAACTCCGTCACTTCTTCCGGAGTCAAAGGGTTCTTGTCAGCCATAACCTTCCTGTCATATCAATCAGTCGAGCTCGTGCGCACGCGCACCTTCGAACTGCATTCGATAGTAACGGGCATAGGTGCCGCCACGGGCGAGAAGCTCCTCGTGCGTGCCACGCTCCACAACGCGACCATGCTCAACGGTCGCAATCTCATCGGCATGCTTAATGGTCGAGAGACGGTGGGCGATGATGATTGTGGTACGGCCGCGTGCCAGCTCTTCGAGCGACTCCTGGACCGCCTCCTCGCTCTCGTTATCCAAAGCACTCGTCGCCTCGTCCAAGATCAAGATTTTGGGATTCTTGAGAAACACACGCGCGATGGCAACGCGCTGTTTCTGTCCGCCCGAAAGACGGCTGCCGCGCTCGCCCACGACCGTGTCATAGCCCTGTGGAAGCGACTCGATAAAGGCATCGATGTTGGCGCGACGGGCGGCCTCGGCGATCTCTCCTGCCGTAGCGCCCGGCTTGCCGTAGGCGATGTTCTCGCCAATCGTGCCGTCAAACAGATAGACATCCTGCTGCACCAGGCCGATGGCGCGACGCAAGCTCTGCTGCGTCACATCGCGCACGTCCTGGCCGTCGATGCTAATGGATCCGGCGGCCACGTCATAAAAGCGCGGCAGCAGCGAACAGGTCGTGGACTTGCCGCCGCCCGAAGGGCCAACCAAAGCGATGGTCTGCCCGGGCTTGATGGACAGGTCCATATGGTCGATAACGGGACGCTCGTCGGCATCGCCCTCGCCCAGCTCAACATCCTCGTAGTTAAAGCACACGTCGTGATACTCCACGGCGCCGGCAGTCACCTGCAGATCCGTAGCGCCCGGCTTGTCCTGGATGTCCGGCGCGGTCGAGAGCACCTCGTCCATACGCTTAAAGCCGGCGATAGCCTTCTGATACGTTTCGGCCGAATTGACGAGTGTCTCGAGCGGCGTGCAGAACAGCGAAATATAGAGTGCAAAGGTCGCCATATCGACCGCCTGCAGCTGACCCTGGGCAACGAGCCAACCACCCAGCAGCACCACGATCACGTACAGCACGCCCGAGAGCAGGCCATACGTCGCAGTATAGACGCCCATGGCGTGATACATGTTTTCCTTGGACGAAAGGTAGCGATTGTTGGAGGCGCGGAACTTAGAGCGCTCGGTCTCCTCATTGGCAAAGCTCTTGACCACGCGCATGCCCGCCAGCGAATCCTGCAGCTGCGCATTGATGCCGCTGATTTTTTTGCGATTGTCGCTAAAGACCTCGCGCATGCGCATGTTCTGCCAAAACATGATGACCGCAAACGCTGCTGTCACCACAGCCATGGCAAGCGCCAGCACCGGGGCGATGGTAAAGAGGATCACAAACGAGCCGATAATCTCGATGCCGCAGATGATGATCCACTCGGGCACGTGATGCGCCGCCTCGCAGATATCGAACAGGTCGTTGACCACGCGGCTCATCATGTCGCCCGAGCTGTTACGGTCGAAGTACGCAAAGCTAAAACGCTCGTACTGGTCAAACAGGTCCTCGCGCATCTTGGACTCCATGCGCGCGCCCATCACGTGGCCCCAGTAGCTCACAAAGTAGCGGCAGGCGCAACGGATGATATACATCAGCACCAAACCCACCGCGATCATACCGAGCGCCTGCATAATGGCAGCCTGACCCTGAGTAAACAGCCCACCGGTCAAATTGCGCAGGATAATGGGGAACGCCAGGTCAATGGCGGCAAGCACCAGAGCGCAAACAGTATCAGCAACAAAAAGCCCCATCTGGGGCTTGTAATAAGACAGAAAACGCTTCAGCATAATCACCTTACGCGGTTTTACCAAACCGCGTTTCATCTCGACGCTGCAAGTGCTCCATTTGGACAATCTGGCCTTCAATCGTCGGTCGCGTATATCCATACGCTTCCCTCCTCTTTTAGGCCACCTTGTCTCAAATGGAGCACTTTCGCTGACTTACACAAACCTGCGGGATCATTCCCGCTCGTTAAATCTCCGCTCCGCCCAGCCTGTGCGCGATGCTGTCGCAGGCAAGCGCGCCTACAACGGTCTTGGCGTCTTCGATCTTGCCGTCGAGTACGGCGTCGATCAGCTCGTGCAGCGGCACCAGGTCCACGTTGACAAACTCGTCATCGTCGGGGTCGGGTACATCAAACTCGAGCTTGGTAGCCAGGTAGATGTGAATGATCTCGTCGCAAAAACCGCAGGTCGTGACAATCGACGTCAAAAAGCGAATGCGACCAGCCCTAAAGCCCGTCTCCTCATGCAGCTCGCGCTTGGCGCAATCGAGCGGGTCCTCACCCGGATCGAGCTTGCCGGCGGGAATCTCGACCGTCACGCGGTCGATGGCAGTGCGATACTGACGTACCAGCACGATCTTGCCGTTCTCGGTCAGTGCCACAACGGCCGCCGCACCCGGATGGCGAACGATATCGCGGGCGCTGCGGTGACCGTTGGGCAGCTCAACCTCAAGACGGTGGACGTCGAGGATCTTGCCCTTCCAGGCGCACTCCTCCGAAAGAATCTTCTCGTGCAGCAGGGCGTCATGCGGGTCGTCGTCGCCCAGCACCAGCGCCGGCTCGTCAGCGACCTCGCCACCAGGCTCGCCCTCGGCGTGTCCATACATGCGGCCGTCTTCCTCGACGATCTGCGCGTCCACGAGCTCTTCGTTCTTCTCGTCCATCCGTCTCATTCCTCTCGGATTTTAGGCATCCCAGGCGTCACGGCCGCGCAGCGCACGCAGGCCAATGTCGTGGCGCAGGGTCTTGCCCTCAAAATCAATCTTCTCGCAGGCCTCGTAGGCAAGGTCGCGAGCGTTCTCGAACGTATCGCCCAGTGCAGTCACGGCAAGCACACGGCCGCCGTTGGTCACAAGCTGGCCATCCACCACGGCGGTGCCGGCGTGGTACACCGTCACGTTCTCCATGGCCTCGGCATCCTCGATACCGGTAATGACCTTGCCCTTCTCGTAGCTGCCGGGGTAGCCCGCGCTCGTCAGGACAACGGCCACGGCCCACTCGTCGCGCCAGTCGAGCTCAATCTGATCGAGCTCGCAGTTGGCGCAAGCCAGCATGACCTCGACCAGGTCGTTCTTAAGGCGCGGGAGCACGACCTGAGTCTCGGGATCACCAAAGCGGGCGTTGAACTCCAGCACCTTGGGGCCGGCGGGGGTGAGCATAAAGCCGCCATACAGGCAGCCGCGGTAGTCGATGCCCTCGGCAGCAAGCTCGGCCACGGTCTGCCCCATGACCTTCACCATGGTGGCGTGCTCCTCGTCGGTCACGATGGGCACCGGGCTGTAGACGCCCATGCCGCCCGTGTTGGGGCCCTTGTCGCCCTCGAGCGCACGCTTGTGATCCTGCGAGGTGGCCATGGGACACACGGTCTTGCCGTCGGTAAAGGCCAGCAGCGAGCACTCGGGGCCGGTCAGCATCTCCTCGATGACCACCGTGTTGCCGGCATCGCCAAAGGTGCCGCCAAAACACTCACGCACAGCCTCCTCGGCCTGCGAAAGCTCGGTTGCCACGATAACGCCCTTGCCCGCGGCAAGGCCGTCGGCCTTGACGACCAGCGGAGCGCCCTGCTCGCGCACATAGGCAAGAGCCGAAGCCTCGTCGGTAAATGAACCATAGGCTGCCGTCGGGATACCGGCGCGCTCCATGAGCTGCTTGGAGAACAGCTTAGAGCCCTCCATCTGGGCGCCCTCGGCACCCGGGCCAAAGCACGGGATGCCCGCCGCGCGGACGGCGTCGGCAACGCCCGCCACGAGCGGAGCCTCAGGGCCAATCACCACGAGTCCGCATCCATGGCTCTGGGCAAACGCCACCACGGCCGCAGGATCGCAATCGTCGAGAACCACATTCTCGCCGCAGCTCGCGGTGCCGCCGTTACCCGGCGCGATGTAGAGCTTGCCGGCGCGCGGTGATGCTGCGAGCTTGGCTGCCAGAGCATGCTCGCGGCCGCCGCTGCCCAACAACAGGATGTCGATGGTTTGAGTGTCCGCCTTCAAGGGTGCCTCCTCTATGGATTACCGGCCCGCTCCGCGCGGGCCCATTACAAGCAAATATACCCCTCGGCCGCCCATCTGGGCTGCAAAGGGGTATATCGCAATAACCAAATAACGCCGATTACTTCCAGAATCGGTTGATGATCTGCTCGCGACCGGCGCCGACGCCGATGAACGTCACGCGGGTGTGTGCCAGATCCTCGATAAATGCCACGTAGTCCTGAGCCTCCTGCGGCAGCTCATCAAAGCTGCGGCAGCCGGTGATGTCGCACTTCCAGCCAGGGAGCTCCTCGTAGATGGGCTTGGCATGCTCAAAACGCACCTGGTGCTCGGGCACGCTCGTGTAGCGCTCGCCGTCGACGTCATAGGCAACGCACACCTTAATGGTGTCGAAGGCCGAAAGCACGTCGAGCTTGGTCACGGCGATGTCGGTGAGGCCGTTGACGCGCGAGGCATAGTTGGCGATAGGGCCGTCAAACCAGCCGCAGCGACGACGGCGACCGGTGGTCACGCCGTACTCGTAGCCCTCCTCGGTCAGCGTGTGGCCGGCCTCGGACTCATAGGAAAGCTCGGTGGGCATGGGGCCCGAACCGACGCGGGTGATATAGGCCTTCATGACGCCCAGCACGCGGTCGACGTTCTTCATGCCGACGCCGGAACCGGTAATGGCGCCGCCGGCGGTGCAGTTAGAAGACGTCACGTACGGATAGGTGCCGTGATCGATGTCGAGCAGCGTCGCCTGGGCGCCCTCAAACAGCAAATCCTTGCCCTCATCGATCATGTTGTTGAGCAGCAGGCTCGTCTCGGTGATGTAGGGGCGCAGGCGCTCGGCCATGGGCAGGTACTCATCGCAAATCTGATCCACGGTGTAGGTGGGCAGGCTGTAGATGAGCTCTAGCTCGGGGTTCACGCGGGCAAGAGCGGTCTCCAGCTTATCGCGGAACAGCGCCTCATCCAGCATGTCCTGCATACGCAGGCCAATACGGGCCATCTTGTCCTGGTAGCACGGACCGATGCCGCGCTTGGTGGTACCGATGTTCTTCTTGCCGAGCTTCTGCTCAAAGGCGCCATCCAGATCGATGTGGTACGGCATGATGACATGCGCGTTGCCGCTGATCTTGAGATTCTTGGTGGTGATGCCGTCGGCCTCGAACATGTCGATCTCCTCAAGGACGACCTTGGGGTTGACGACGCAGCCGTTACCGATCACCGACACGTGGTCGGAATACATGATGCCGGAGGGCACCTGGTGCAGGCCGTACTTCTTGCCGTTGACGACGATGGTGTGGCCGGCGTTGTTGCCGCCCGAATAGCGCACGACGGCATCAAAGTCGCCGGCGACCAGGTCGCAGATCTTACCCTTGCCCTCATCGCCCCACTGGGCACCGACCAAAACGGTTGACGGCATGTTTACTCCTCACATTCATGGACTGTCCGCGCACCGCAAGCGCGCAGAAGCACAAAACATTCCCAGTATACCCGTGCAACGGGCGCCTGTCCTACTCCTCGGTATGCGCCCCATCAAGCTCATAGAACTTGGTGGATGCCGGCAGGAACATCAGGTCGACGTCGCCGATCGGGCCCGAACGGTTCTTTGCCACGACGATACGCGTAACGCCCTCGTCGGGTCGGTCGTCGCGCGAGGCCTCGGCCTCGTCGGCGGATCGGTCCAAGAACATGACGATATCGGCGTCCTGCTCGATGGAGCCCGATTCACGCAGGTCGGACAGCTGCGGGCGCTTGCCGGTACGGGATTCAACCTGACGCGACAGCTGCGACAGCGCGATCAGCGGAATCTTGAGCTCCTTGGCCATAATCTTCAGGCCACGCGACATCTCGGAGACCTCGACGGTGCGGCTCTCGGAACGACGTCCCGGCGGGGGGCTCACCAGCTGCAAGTAGTCCAGGATGATGATGGCCTTCTCCTTGTTATGGAGCATGCGGCGGCTCTTGGCGCGAATCTCGGTCACCGTGGTGCCGGGCGTATCGTCAATCAGAATATCGAGCTTGGACAGCGTCTGCGTGGCCTCATTGATGTTGGCCCACTGCTCGGGACTAATGCGGCCCGTACGGAAGTCGCTGATCGAGATCATGGCATAGGCGCAAATCAGACGCTGGGCAATTTCCTTGCCCGACATCTCCAGCGAGAAGAAGCCGACGGTATAGCCCGCAGCGGCGGCATTGAGCGCCAAGTTCAGGGCGAACGACGTCTTACCCACAGCAGGGCGGGCGCCGATGATGATGAGCTGGCCCTCGCGAAAACCCATGAGCATGCGGTCGAGCGACGGGAAGCCCGTGGGCACGCCCGCAGCCTGGCCACCGGCCTGGCACACTTCCTCGGCCTCGTTATAGGCCTCGACCATAAACTCGGTCAGCGTCTTGTAGCTCGACTTGACCTCGCGTGCCGTGACCTTGAGCAACTTGCTCTCGGCCAGCTCCACGACCTCTTTGGTGTCGGTGGGGGCGTTGTATGCCAGCGCGTTGATCTCGTTGGTGGCGCCGATCAGCTCACGCAGCATCGAATCGCGGCGAACGATAGCGGCATGGTGCTGCCAGTTGACGAGCGACAGGGTCTGACCCATCAACTCCAAAATGTACGCTTCGCCGCCCACGGCATCGAGCTTATTGATGCTTCGCAGGTAATCGATCAGCGAGATGGAGTCGATGGGAATGCGGCTGTTGTACATATCGACCATCGCGGTATAGATGGTCTTGTGAATGGGCCGGTAGAAGTCATCGGGCTGCAGCTCGACCTGGGCTTCTTCGACCACCTCGGGCGATAGCAGCATAGCGGCCAGTACATTGGCCTCTGCATCTTGGTTTTGGGGAAGACCCAACTTTGAGCCGCGGTCCTCAACCGTCAGCCCGGTCTCCCTATCGTCGTATGCCATGAGCATCCTCATTCATATCGCTTGCGAGCATCCATAGTATCAGCCACGGTCCCAAAACGCGCCGCGCGCCGCCAATCATCACCGAACCAAACGGATGAACGGTCCTGTGTATAGGACTTCGACGCAACGTTCGCCATGACACTCACTCAGCGCAACTAAAACAAAAGGGCGCCCTGGTTTCCCAGAGCGCCCTTCTTAGAACAAGATTGTTGCGTTGCAGCAAATGCTACTCGGCAGCAGCCTCAGTCTCGACCTCGGCGGTCTCGGCCTCGGCGACCTCAGCGGCCTCCTCGACCTCAGCCTCGGCAGCGAGCTCCTCGGCGGTAACGCCGACGAGAACGACAACCTCGGCCTTGATCTCGCGGTACAGCGAGATGGCAACGGTGTGGGCACCGGCAACCTTGATGGGCTTACCGAGCTCGACGCGCTTGCGGTCGATGTCCATACCGAGCTGAGCCTTGATGGCGTCAGCGATCATAGCGGCGGTAACGGAGCCAAAGAGGATGCCCTCGTCGCCGACCTTGACGTCAACGGTGACCGTCTTGCCCTCGAAGGCAGCCTTGGTCTCGTTGGCGGTAGCCAGACGGACGGCCTCGCGCTTGGCGATGTTGTTGCGACGCTCGTCAAGCTGCTTGAGGTTGCCCTTGGTGGCGGCAACAGCGAGCTTCTTGGGGAACAGGAAGTTCTCAGCGTAACCCTGAGCGACCTCTACGACGTCACCCTCGCCGCCCTTGCCCTTGATCTCATCGAGAAGAATAACCTTCATGATGCGTCTCCCTTCTTAGCCGCGGTCGCGGTTGCCACGAGAGGAAACCACGGGGACGGTGTACGGCAGGAGAGCCATCTCGCGGGCGCGCTTGATGGCGTTGGCGATGTCATGCTGATGCTGCGTGCAAGCGCCAGTGACGCGACGGGGCTTGATCTTGCCACGATCGGTCATGTACTTACGGAGAAGCTGAGTGTCCTTATAGTCGATGAACTCAGTGTTCTCCTTGCAGAACTGGCAGTACTTACGACGCGGCTGACGTGCAGAAAAATCATTAGCCATGTCAAAATACCTTTCATTTGGCAACTTCGGCGAACCGAAGCAGCCTCTCACTCAAAAATAGGTGAACAACCCTTAGAACGGGATGTCCTCATCGTAGACGTCGACCGCGGGCGGCGTAGCCACCGGTGCGGCAGGACGTGCTGCGGGCGCGGGAGCTGCGGGGGCGTAACCGCCCTGATCGTAGCCACCCTGGCCACCACGGGAGCTCATAAACTCGATCTCATCGACGATGACCTCAAGCTTGCTCCTGCGCTGACCGTCGCGCTCCCAAGAGCTGTAGCGCAGCTTGCCCTCGATCGCGACCTTGTTTCCCTTTGCCAGGAAACGGCTCACGGCCTCGGCGCGGGTGCCGAACATAGTGCAGTCGACAAAGTTGGGATAGTCCTCCCACTCGCCAGTCTGCGCGTTGCGGCGACGATCGTTCACGGCGACGCCAAAGGACAGAACCTGGGTTCCGCCGGCGGTGGCGCGCAGCTCGGGATCGCGGGTGAGATTACCGGTGATGTTCACTCGATTGATGCTCATAACTCACTACTTCCTCTTGGGGCACAAGCCCAGTCCAAAACGACAGTCTTACTCCTGGTCGTCGCGACGGACGATCATGTGGCGGACCACAGCGTCGGTGATGCGCAGGACGCGATCAAGCTCGGCGATCTGGGTAGGATCTGCGTGGAAGTTGATGAGGGTGTAGTCACCATCGGTGAGGTCGTTGATCTCGTAGGCGAGCTTGCGCTTGCCCCACTCGTCAACGGAGTCGACCTTGCCAGCGCCCTCAGCGATCGTGGTATCGATACGCTTCATAACAGCGAGACGAGTCTCGGGGTCGAGCGACGGGTCAACAAAGAACAGCAGTTCATAAGCCTTCATATTGTCACCTCCTCTGGGCAAATGTGGCTTCAGGTCGTGAAGGTGCGCCTGAAGCAGGAAAAGACTTGGTAATAATATCTTTCAACCTCCTAGGCTGCAAGAATATGCAGCTACAACCTCATGACCTCCACATATGCCCATACTCACACGACGTTTCATGCGCATTCCAACCAAATGCTGACCAAAAGCTTGACGGATCTGTTGACAAGATACGGTGCCGTGGGGACAAGCTGAGCCAAGCCGCAGGTCAACGGGCACAAGGCTGTGGTCGCAAAATGCATACCAGTGGCCCACAGCACCACCCAAAGATTATTAAATTCATTGCCAAGTCGCTTATGAATACCCTTTTTTGAACAATTGAGTTGATCAACCACGCTGGTCGGAAGCCGTTTTTTGGCACCTCAAGCCCCACTGCAGCGCCAAGCACGGCCAAGCGTTTTAAAAAATGCCAACTTTTCTGTTTGCACTTTGCGGTTCCTCGTGTATACTGACTTTCGCATTTAACGGAGAGTTGTCCGAGTGGCCGAAGGAGCACGATTGGAAATCGTGTAGGCGTCAAAAGCGTCTCCAGGGTTCAAATCCCTGACTCTCCGCCAGTTAATTCCAAAGCAGGCCTTCGAGCCTGCTTTGTTTTTACCCCACGCGGAGGGGTGGCAGAGTGGTTGAATGCGGCGGTCTCGAAAACCGTTTGGCCTGTATAAGGTCACGAGGGTTCGAATCCCTCCTCCTCCGCCATTTTGGTTGAAAAAGCTCCCGAAAACGGGGGCTTTTTTGTTTAGAGTCCCTTACAAGCAAATACGGCGGAGGAGGAGGGATTCGAACCCGCCAGGGCGCGGAGCGTAAAGAAAACGCGCCAGTGGCGCGTTTTTAGCGCAGCGCGGTCGGCGTAAGCCGACCGGATAAATTTTGAGCGCTGCTCAAAATTTGGACATCCCTCCTATTCAGCCACGTCCCCCATTGCTTTCGATTTCACCTTGAATCTCAAACATGTACATCACCCTCCAAAAACGACATTTTTCGGCATCTTTGGAGGCTGATGTACATGTTTGGTACCCATGACCGTTCCCAGTCCCTACCGTTTGCCGAGCAATAGGGTCTCAATCGCCGCCAACCATGTACTATGTACGGGCATTGTTCAAACCCGAGAATCAAAGGACCTCATCTTGCCCGTCGTCGCCGCTATGACTGTTACTTCACACGCCTCAGATGCCATGGTCGCTATCCCATTTTGGCTCGAGATGTTCGCCGTCGTCGCGGCTTCAATCTCGGGCGTGTTGGTCGCGCGCGAGCACAAACTCGACCTGGTGGGCGCGGTCGCGCTCGCGGTGGTCTGCGGTCTGGGCGGCGGTCTTTTGCGCGATATGACGCTCCAGGTCGGCAACGTCTACATCCTCAACCAGCCCATGGCACTACCGCTCTCCATCGCCACAGCCGCCATCATCTATATTTTCCCGGCAATCGTCGACAAGCCCGAAAAACTCATTCCCCTGCTCGACATCATCTCGGTCGGCATCTACGCCGCCACTGGAGCAGACAAGGCGCTGGTCTACGGCTTTGCGCCGGCGGTGTGCATCATGATGGGCTTTTTCACCGCGGTGGGCGGTGGCATGTTGCGCGACGGCTTTATGGGCATGGTTCCGGGCATTTTCCAACGTACTAACTTTTATGCCATCGCCGCCATCGCCGGATCGACAAGCTATGTGTGTCTCGTTATGAGCGGCATCATGAGCAATGTCGCCGCGCTGGTCGTATGCGTTGTCGTGACCATGGGTCTGCGCTGGCTCTCGCTGCGCTTTGACATCAAAAGCCCCACCGAAGAAGATATCGCGCGCTTCTTGCACCGTAAAAAGTAGGTAGCACAGCACAACCCCTCGAAATGCAACCGAGAGATTATTTTAGAGCGCCCGCGCGTTGGGTACCCTGTTAGATACCTGTCGAGTATCTAACGAAGGATTCACTATGCCTTGCAACCAAGTACCGTCGATCCGGCGCCACAAAGCGCAGGCCCGCATCACCATCCTATTCGCGCTGATTGCGCTCGCGCTCACCGCACTTCCCACGGTGTCGTTCGCCGGCACCGACACCGCGGGAAACGTGCTCGCAACCGAAGTTGACTCAACTCCGTCCGGTATCGAAGGCGACCTGTACTGGGCCGGCCAAAGTCTCAACCTAGACGACGTCTCCATCGGCCGCGATATTATCGCGGCGGGTAAGAACCTGTCGATTCGCGATTGCACCGTAGGCGGCGCCGTTCGTCTGGCGGCACGCGCCATCGATATCGCCAAAACCGCAATCGATGGCAGCGTCACGGTGGCCGGCCAGCACGTCGTGCTCAACACCGGCAGCACCGCCAACTGTTTTTACGCGGCAGGCGAAACGGTCGCCCTGCGCGGCTCCGCCAAATCGGCGGCGCTTGCCGGCGACACCGTAACCATCGACGGCACCGTCGATGGCGATGTTGAGGTCTGGGCCGACAAGCTCATCCTGGGTAAAAACGCCCGCATCACCGGCACGGTGAACGCCCACGTCTCACAGGACCCCGAGCGGGCCGAGGGCGCCCAGGTCGGAGCTCTCAAGATCGACCGGACCGAGAACGAGAACACCTCTACGGCCAACGACATTATCGGCGGCATCGTTGCCGCGGCGCTTTCCACCTGCTTTGTCGCCATCCTGCTTGAGCTTGTCTTTCCACGCGCAACCGCCAGCGCTGCCGGCATGCTCCATCAGCGTCCCATGCCGCTGTGGGTAAGTGGTCTTCTGGGCACGGTCGCCGTCGCTCCCGCCGTGCTGCTGCTCATCATCTCGATTGCAGGCCTGTCGCTCGCCGCCGCCCTCATGTGCGGCGTCATCGGCATCGCTTTGGTCTCGGCGGCATTTACGGGCACCGCGGTCGCGCGCATGGTCGGACACAACCAAAACCGCTACGCCATGGCCGCCGTGGGCGGTATCGTCGCGGGCGCACTCACGGCACTTCCTCTTATGGGCAACTTTGTCAGCGGTGTAGCCTTCGTCTTCACGCTCGGCTACGCCATCCAGATCATCTGGCGCAACGCCCACCTCAAGCCGCAGCAGCCGGCTAACACGCCAGGACTCCCCACCGCCTAGCCGCCAACCACCACAAAAGGGCCAGGCACCTTTGTGGTGGCGCAAAGCAACCTGATCCCATTGCACCAAAAAGGGCGCCGACCATTGCGGTCGACGCCCTTTCTTATTGGCAGTTATAAGCCCCAGCGCTTATTTGTTGACCTGGCCGGCGCGGACGGCTGCCTTCTTACGGTCGGTGGCGTTGAGCAGACGCTTGCGCAGGCGGATGTTCTTGGGAGTAATCTCCACCAGCTCGTCGTCGGCGATGTACTCCAGCGCCTCCTCCAGAGAGAAGGTGCGAGGCGGCACCAGCTGCACGGAGATGTCGGAGGTCGAGGAACGCTGGTTACCCAGGTTCTTGGTGCGGGCGATGTTGACGACCATGTCGCCGGCCTTGCTGCGCTCGCCCACGATCATGCCCTCGTAGCACTCGGTACCCGGCTCAACAAACAGCTGACCGCGCTCCTGCAGCGTACCCAGGGCGTAGGCAACGGCCTTCTCGGTGGTCATGGAGATCATGGCGCCGTTCTGGCGGTTGCCGATCTCGCCGGCGTAGGGGCCATACTCCAGGAAGGTGTGGTAGAACACGCCCTCGCCGTGGGTGACGTTCATGATGCGGTTCTTAAGGCCCATGATGCCACGCGTCGGGATCTTAAACTCAAGGTGCGTCACGATGCCCGAGGTATCCATGCTCGTCATGATGCCACCGGAGGTGCCGAAGACCTCAACGACCTTGCCCGAGTACTCGTCCGGGCACTCGACGACGGCCTGCTCGACAGGCTCCATCTTGTTGCCGTTCTCGTCCTTCTTAAACAGAACGCGCGGACGACCGACCTGGAACTCAAAGCCCTCGCGGCGCATGGACTCCATCAGAACGGACAGGTGCAGAATGCCGCGGCCCGAGACCTCGACGCCGCTCTTGTCCTCGAGCTCCTCGATCTTCATGGTCACGTTGTTCTCGGCCTCGTTGAACAGGCGCTCCTTGAGCTGACGGGCGCCAACGATATCGCCGTCGCGGCCGACGAGCGGGGAGGTCGAAGCCTCAAAGACGATGGACAGGGTCGGCGGGTCGATCTCGATGGGCTCGAGCTCGACGGGATTCTCGGGGTCGGTGTAGACATCGCCGATATCGGTGCGGTCGATGCCCACAACGGCGGCAATGTCGCCGGCGCCGACTTCCTGGCACTCGGTACGGCCCAGGTAGTCGAAGGTAAAGAGTTGCTTGACGGTAGCGGTGGCGCTGGAGCCGTCGTTCTTGACAACCAGGATCTGATCGCCCTGGTGAATGGTACCGGAGTACACGCGACCGATACCGATGCGGCCAACGAAGTTGGAGTGGTCGATGGTCACGCACTGCATGGCCAGCGGGGCGTTCTCGTCAACCTCGGGCGCAGGCATGTCGTCGATGATCATATCGAGCAGCGGATACATGTCCATATTGCCGTCGTTGGGGTCAAGGCGGGCAAAGCCATTCATGGCGCTGGCGTAGACCACGTGCTCCATGGCGAACTCGAGCTGGTCGTCGGTGGCACCCAGGTCGGCCATAAGGTCCAGGCAGTCGTTATAGGCCTTCTCGGGGTTGGCACCCGGACGATCGATCTTGTTGATGACGATCATGATCTTAAGGCCGGTGTCGATAGCGTGACGCAGCACGAAGCGGGTCTGGGGCATGGGGCCCTCAAAAGCGTCGACCAGCAGCAGGGCGCCGTCGGCCATACGCAGCACGCGCTCGACCTCGCCGCCAAAGTCGGCGTGGCCCGGGGTGTCGATGACGTTGATCTTGACGTCCTTGTACTCGATAGAGATGTTCTTGGCGAGAATCGTAATGCCGCGCTCGCGCTCCTGGTCGTTGGAATCCAGGACGCGGTCCTCGACCTGCTGGTTGGCACGGAAGGCGTCCGTGGCACGCAGGAGCTTGTCGACCATCGTCGTCTTGCCGTGGTCGACGTGAGCGATGATGGCGATGTTCCTCAGATTGTCTACGCGCATGTAGTTCCCCTATCTTCTATCCATATACAAACGGCACGCGTATGCGGCCCGCCCAGCGATACAACGCTCAGCGGGAATATTGAGCCTTTTACCGAAAACTCGTTTATTTTAGCGATTTTAGATGAGAGGGGTTTCCTCACCTGCAGGTTCAGGGTCGCTCCACATAAAACCATCGCCGGCGCCCATGCCCTCATACAGCACATATGCCGAAAAACCGCTCTCGAGCGTGGTTTCGAAGAAGCTCACGAGCAGAGCATCGTGATAGCCGCCGTCAATCTCGACACAGCCGGTGTAGCCGATGGCATAGCGGGCGATACGGCCCAGACCCTCGTCCTTAAGACCCATCTTGTGCTCGGAGATAAAGTTGGTGGCCGCCTCCAGGCACGCCTCTTCGCCGTCCTCGTCGAGCGCCGCCAGATATCGGTTGGAAGCAGCGTCCTCAATCGCCACAACTACGCCCGGATTCTCGCCGGCGGCAAGGTCGTCCAAGAACGCGCCGATCAGATCGCACACCATGGCGTCGAGCTCGGCGGAGACGTTACCGGCATCCTGCATATCCTGTGCCATCTTTAGACCTTCCCATCGAGTCTGGCGTCGTTACAGTTCTTGCGCCTCGGCGGCGATCTTGGCGGCAGCGTCGCGGGCGCGCATCATATCCATCGCGCGCTTGTCGAGCACCTTGATCTGACTGGTCAGCATGACCGCGTCGACCACACCCCAGATCACGAGGCCCGTAGAGATCGAAAACCCAAGCGCACCAACTGTACCACGAAGGCGCGAGCAGATTGCCGCAACAAGGGCGGAGATGACAACCATCTTGATAAACGAGCCGCGGCGTTCGCGAAGCGTGCGGGCCTGCGTCACATAGGCAATGCGAGCCGCCTCAGAAGCCTCCGAGCGCATCTGGGCCTCGCGGGCGATTGCAGCCGCCTCGGCAGAAACTCCGGCGCTCATGAGTGCGCACTCCGTCGCGTGTTTGTCGAGCATTTAAAAGTCATCGGGGGAGAGCGTATGGACGAACTCGTCGAACTTTTCGAACTCTTGCTCGTCGTCGACTTCCTCGGCGTGCGGTGAGACGGTGCCCAGGCGATTCATGATGTCGTCTTCAACGAACATGGGGGCATTGCTGCGTACGGCAAGGGCGATGGCATCGCTCGGACGCGCATCGATCCGATGCTCGTTGCCATCGGCCAACACGACAACCGTCGCGTAGAACACGGGCGGCTCGGCGCGGACGATTTCGACGCGCTCGAGCTTGGCGCCCAGGGCGTCGACGGTGTCGAGCAGCAGGTCATGTGTGATTGGGCGATCGGCGCGGCCGCTATCGATGCCGCGGCTAATGGCCGCAGCTTCAAACGAACCAGTCTGAATGGAAAGGGAACGCAGCGGCGCGGGCGAGTCCGATTTGCTGCAGCGCTCGCGAAGCACGATAAGCGATGGCACGGGACCGGCGGCCATGACGATGGTCTCTATGTCGACACGAACCATGGAACACCTCCGGTACGTAGCGGTTAACACGCGGCGGCCCGCCGCATTGAATAGCTATACTACCCAAACTTTCGCGCAGCACACAAAATCAAAGTAGTTAATTTGGGACAGAGCTTTTTTGACTACCTTCTGTGGATAAGAAAAAAGCCCCGAGGCAACGCCCCAGGGCTCTTCACAGTTTTGATGGTGGACCTGACAAGATTCGAACT
>DXZW01000026.1:29374-71520 GCA_019419455.1 Collinsella sp.
TGTGACCTCCCGGTTATCAGCCGGACGCTCTAACCAACTGAGCTACAGGTCCATCATGGTGGAGGTTAGGGGGATCGAACCCCTGACCTCAGGCTTGCAAAGCCCGCGCTCTCCCAGCTGAGCTAAACCCCCACGGAGACAGTAATAAACACCCCAGCGGCGACTCGGCTCTCGCTGGGGTGTTTATTGCGAAAGAAAGTGGTGGACCTGACAAGATTCGAACTTGTGACCTCCCGGTTATCAGCCGGACGCTCTAACCAACTGAGCTACAGGTCCATCGCGCAAGGGATATATTAGACGAGTCGTTACGCGCGCGTCAACAACTTTTTTGAAAATCTTTGAGGGGTGTGTCAGACGGCTGGGCGAGATGGGTTAGGTTTGCTGCTCGGGCAGTCCTGCGCAAGACGAAGGCCACATTAAGTGGCCTTCTTTGCATGCGGAACTCGCGACAAACCTAACCCATCTCGCCCAGCCGTCTGACACGGGGCTCCAAGCTTGTCAAAAAAGCGGTCGGCGCGCAGGTGCGCCGACCGCCGATATATGGGGTCTGATATTTTCTACCAGCTAGGGCCTCTTACTCGTCGAGGAGATCTTCTGGCATGTCGTTGCCGTCGCCTAGGTCGACAGGGGTTTCTTCGGGGGCAGAGCCGTCTTCTGTGGCTTCGCCTTCGGGCTTCTCCTTGGCGGCTGTCATGCGGGCCACGGCGCATATGCGGTCGTTGTCGTCGACGGTCATCATCTTGACGCCCTGAGTGGCGCGGCCGGTCTGGCTGATCTCGTCGGTCTTGACGCGAATGACCGTCGCGCCCTCCGTCACGATGAACAGCTCGTGCTGCGGGCCCACCGTCTTCATGGCCGCGAGGTTACCCTTACGCTCGGTCATTTGGATGGTGTAGACACCCTGGCCGCCACGATTCTGCTCCGGGTAGTCCGCGACCGGCGTGCGCTTGCCGTAGCCGCGCTCGGTGATGACGAATAGATCGCCGTTGCCGTTAGTGACTTCCATGCCCAGAACGCTCACGCCGTCCTTCATACCGATACCGCGAACGCCGCTAGTATCGCGGCCGGTGGCGCGCACCTGCTCCTCGGAGAACATGATCGCCTTGCCCGCGGTGGTGGCCAGGATAATCTTGTCGCCCTCGCGCACGCGGCGCACGTTCAGCAGCGCGTCGTCGTCACGCAGGTTGATAGCGATCAGGCCGTCGCGGCGGCTGCGGTCATATGCGCTCATTACGGTCTTCTTGACCATGCCGCTCTTGGTGGCAAACATCAGGTACTCGTCGGCAGGGAACTCGCGGCAGCTGATGACGCTCGCGATCTTCTCGCCCTCCTCGAAGGGCAGCAGGTTGACGATCGCGGTACCGCGCGCCTGGCGCGTACCCACCGGCAGCTCGTGCACCTTCAGGCGATAGACCTTGCCCTTGCTCGAGAAGAACAGCACGTACTCGTGCGTGGACGCGATGAACATCTCGTCGATGACGTCGTCCTCTTTGAGGTTGACGCCCGAGACGCCCTTGCCGCCGCGCTTCTGGGCGCGGTAGGCGGCCACCGGGATGCGCTTGACATAGCCGGTGTGGGTGATGGTCACGACCATGTCCTCGTCGGCAATGAGGTCCTCAACGTCCAGGTCCTTCTCGACATGGCTGATCTCGGTGCGGCGCTTATCGCCGAACTTCTTGGAGATCTCGCGCATCTCTTCCTTAATGACGCCCAGGATCTTCCCCTCGTGCGCCAGCAGGTCCTCGTAGTAGGCGATGGCGCGGCGCAGGCCGTCCAGCTCTTCCTGAATCTTGTCGCGCTCCAGGCCGGTCAGGCGGCGCAGCTTCATCTCGAGGATGGCCGTGGTCTGCTCGGGAGTAAAGCCAAAGCGCTCGATCAGGCGGCTGCTGGCCTCGGAGTCGGTCTGCGAGGAACGGATGATGCTGATGACCTCGTCAATATGGTCGAGAGCCATCAGGTAGCCCTCAAGGATATGCGCGCGGGCCTGGGCCTTCTTAAGGTCGAAGCGGGTGCGGCGGGTGACGACGTCGACCTGGTGGTCGATGTAGTGCTGCAGCATCTCGCGCAGGCTCAGGCATTTGGGAACGCCGTTGACAAGCGCCAGGTTGTTGGCGCCAAAGGTCGTCTGCAGCGAGGTGTACTTGTACAGGTTGTTGAGCACGACCTGCGGGATGACGCCCTTCTTGAGTTCGATGACCAGACGGATACCCTTCTGGTTGGACTCATCGCGCATATCCGAGATGCCCTCGATGCGCTTGTCGTTGACGAGCTGGGCGATTTTCTCCTGCAGGGTGCCCTTGTTGACCATGTAGGGAATCTCGGTAAAGACCAGGCGGCTGCGGCCGGTCTTGGTGGACTCCACGTGAGCCTTGGCGCGCACGGTAATGGAGCCGCGGCCGGTCTCGTAGCTCTGCTTAATACCGGCACTGCCCATGATGATGGCGCCGGTGGGGAAGTCCGGACCGGGCATGATCTGCATGAGCTCGTCGACGGTGGCGTCGGGGTTGTCGATCAGGTAGCAGGTGGCCTCGATCGCCTCGGTGAGGTTATGCGGGGCGATGTTGGTGGCCATGCCGACGGCGATGCCCTGGCTGCCGTTGACCAGCAGGTTGGGGAAGCGCGCAGGCAGCGCCACGGGCTCGGCGAGCGATTCGTCGTAGTTGGGCTGCCAGTCGACGGTATCCTTCTGCAAGTCACGCAGCAGTTCCATGGCGGGCTTGGCCAGGCGGCTCTCGGTGTAACGCATGGCCGCCGCGCCGTCGCCGTCGATGTTACCGAAGTTGCCGTGACCGTCGATGAGCGGCGTGCGCATGGAGAACCACTGCGCCAGGCGGACCATGGCCTCATAGACCGCGGAGTCACCGTGCGGATGGTACTTACCGATAACTTCGCCGACCGTCCAGGCCGACTTCTTGTGCGGGCGGTTGGGGTAGATGCCGCTCTCGTTCATCGCGTACAGGATGCGGCGGTGCACCGGCTTTAGGCCGTCGCGCACGTCCGGCAGGGCGCGCGCCGTGATGACCGACATCGAGTACTCGATAAACGACTGCTTCATCTCGCGACCGAACTCCGAAATCTGGAGCTGGCCGCCGTTGATATCCTCGCCGGCCGAGGCGCCACGGTCGACTTCGCCAAAGCTCTCCTCGAGCTCACCGTCGTCCTCTTCCTCGTCATCATCGGCATCGGGGTTATAGGCGTCCGGATCGCCGTCCTCGCCCTGCTCAGCACGGGCAAGCAGGCGCCTCAGATCGTCTGGCATGCCGGCGTCGCCGGCCTCGCCCATGCCCTCGTTATTGTTGATATCGTCTGCCACGTTACCTCCTCATGGTTTGCGTGGTCCATTAGTTCCCTACCACGGAGACGAATTACCGGGAACACCGGATAACCCTCCTAGGTTTTCCAGGTGCCCCAGGTTGCCCTGAAGGATGAGGGCGCACGCCTTGCGTGCGGCGCCCGAAATCCTGAAGGGCAAGATGAGGTGCCTGGGAAAGCTAGGCGTCTAAGAATCGTGCATCATGCGCATGCTTCTCGATGTACTCGCGGCGATAGCCGACCTCGGAACCCATCAGCTCGCGCACGGCGCGGTCCGCCACCACGGCGTCCTCGATCGACACGCGCTGCAGGATGCGGGTCTTGGGATCCATCGTCGTCGAGGCGAGCTGCTTGGGGTCCATCTCGCCCAGACCCTTGTAGCGCTGGACGGTATAGCCCTTGCGCTTCTTGGTGATCTTGCCATCCTTGGCCTTGCCGTCTTCGTCGTTATCGTCGGGGTTCAGGCCCAGACTCTGGATGGTGTCGCGCAGGATCTCGTCTTCGGGCTGGCGGCCATTGGGATACACGTAGTGGATCTTGTTGCGCACCTTAATGCCAAAGATGGGCGGGCAGGCAACATAGACGTAGCCGGCATCGATCAGCGGACGCATGTACTTGTAGAAGAACGTCAGCAGCAGGATGCGGATGTGCGCACCGTCGACGTCTGCATCGGTCATGATGATGATCTTGTGGTAGCGCGCCTTGGTGATATCGAAGTCGCCGCCGTCGCCGGCACTCGTCGTGACGCCGCAGCCGATCGCGGTAATCAGCGACTGGATGGTGTCACTCGAGAACGCGCGATGGTCACCAACGCGCTCGACGTTCAGAATCTTGCCGCGCAGGGGCAGAATCGCCTGGATGTCTCGGCGACGGCCGTCCTTGGCCGAACCGCCTGCCGAGTCGCCCTCTACGATGAAGAGCTCGGTCAGCTCGGCATCGCGCACCGAGCAGTCAGCGAGCTTACCGGGCAGGGATGCCGTCTCGAGCAGGCTCTTGCGGCGGGTCGCCTCGCGCGCCTTGCGGGCGGCGTTGCGCGCCTTGCAGGCCTGTTGCGCCTTCTTGACGATCTCGCGGGCGGGCTTGGGATGCTCCTCGAGGTAATCGGCGAGGCCGTCGGTCACGATCTTGAGCGTGAGAGCGCGCATATAGGAGCTACCGAGCTTGGCCTTGGTCTGGCCCTCAAACTGCGGATCGGGCAGCTTGACCGAGATAACGGCCGAAAGGCCCTCGCGCACATCGTCGCCGGTCAGGTTGGCGTCTTTTTCCTTGAGCAGGTTCTGTTTGCGCGCGTAGTCGTTGATCACGCGGGTGAGCGCGGTGCGGAAGCCCTCAAGGTGCATGCCGCCCTCGGGAGTGTAGATGTCGTTGGCAAACGACATGACGTTCTCGCCGTAGCCGCTATTCCACTGCAGGGAAACCTCGACCTCGCCCATCTTGGCCACGGGAGCGTCCGGGTCCGATTTGCCCTCGATGTAGATGGGCTCCTTAAAGGCCTCGGGGACGTCCTTGCCCTCGTTGAGGAACTTGACGAAGTCGATGATGCCGCCCTCGTAGCAAAACTCCTCCACGTGGGGAGTCGCCTCGCGCTCGTCGGTCAGCACGATTTTGAGGTTCTTATTGAGGAACGCCGTCTCCTGCAGACGGTTGTGCAGCGTATCGAAATCGTAGATGCAGGTCTCGAAGATCTCGTCGTCGGGCCAGAAGGTGACGGTGGTGCCCGTCGAATCCGAGGTGCCCACGACCTCCATCTTCTTGACGGTCTTGCCGCGCGAGAACTCCATCTCGTAGGTGTTGCCATCGCGACGGACCTGAACGACCACGCGCTTGGACAGTGCGTTGACGACGGAGATGCCCACGCCGTGCAGGCCGCCCGAGACCTTATAGGCCGAGTTATCGAACTTACCGCCGGCGTGCAAGATCGTCATAACGACCTCGAGCGTCGGGATCTTTTTAACAGGGTGCTCGTCGACGGGGATGCCGCGCCCGTTGTCGACGACCGTGATGGAGTTGTCGGCGTGGACCGTCACCTGGATCTCGGTGCAGAAACCGGCCATGGCCTCGTCGACGGAGTTGTCAACGATCTCCCACACCAGGTGATGCAGACCGCTGGCGCTCGTCGAGCCGATATACATGCCCGGGCGCTTACGAACGGCCTCGAGACCTTCGAGAATCTTAATCTCGCCGCCATCGTAATCGTTTTCGTTTGCCACACGTCCTCCTTCAGTCAAGAAAATGTGTACAGCCTTACTAGTTTATCGTAAAAAAATACCCTCGGGAACGAGGGTATTTGGCTCTACAAGGCCACCAGATGCGATTTAAGGCTCTTTTTTGCTTTGCACGCCCTTGGCCCACTCGGCACTGGCTCTCATGGCATTCTCGAGGGCCTCGCGCAGTTTTTGGTCTTCGATGGGCGCCACTTGGCGCTCGATCTCGGTACGCTCGGCCTCACTTAGGTCGGCGTGCGGGGCCGGCGGTCGCTCGGTCGGCGCCGGGCGCAGGCGTTCCTTGGCGGCGGGCGGTGTGTGGCCGGGCGCGGTGGTTTTGAACACCAGGCCGTCCACATGCGCACCGGCGCGCTCCATGCGCGCGCGGATGATCTCGCGCAACAGCGTCATTTCCTGCGTCCACGAGGGCGAGTCGAGATATACCAGCAGCTCATTGGACTCGGGCAGGTAGCGCAGTCCCGTCACATGCCGTCCCTCGCGCGTGCCCGAGCACACCGCGTTCCATGCGCGATAGACCGTGCGCGACTCCTCGGCAGCCTCCATCTGCGCACGGCGCTTAGGCGTTGCAGCCGCCAGGATGCGCTGGCGCTCTGCGTTCAAAAACCCGCTGAAGGCGACTGTCTCGCTCTCGCGCTCGTAATTAGCACGTCTCACCCATGCTCACCACCTTGGCTCGATCAAGCAGGTCATCGGTAAAGTACCCCAGGTTGGTCGTAGTTATGACCGTCTGGATATCATCGCCAATCAGCCGCAGGAAAGCGCCGCGACGCTCGCCGTCGAGCTCGCTCATCACGTCGTCCAAAAGCAGCAGTGGGGCGGTGCCCAGGACATCGCGAGCCACGGCAACCTCGGCCACCTTCCAGGACAGCACCAGCGTGCGCTGCTGTCCTTGGCTGGCAAATGAACGGGCGGAGCGACCCGCCACGGTAAACTCAATCTCGTCGCGATGCGGTCCCACCAACGTCACGCCGCGGCGAATTTCCTCGTCGGCATGCTCGTCAAGGGCGGCCAGCATGCGCTCGTACGCCCAACCCTTCAGCTCTTCGCGATCCTCGACCTGGGGCAAAGCCCCCAGCGTGGACGCATAGGTCACGTTGGCGGCCTCACCTGACGCTACTTGCCCGTAGGCAGTGTGCACATGGCCCGCCAGCCGGTCGAGCAGAGCCAACCGGTGCACGAGCAGGGCCGAGCCCGCGCGGGCAATCGAATCGTTCCACGCGCCGAGCATCTCGCGGCAGCACCAGGTCTCCTTGAGCAAGGCGTTACGCTGGGTCACGCAGCGCCCATAGGTGCTCGCAAGATCGGCATAGCGTGCGCTCAGTTGCATGCCAAAGTCATCGAGGGCGGCGCGGCGCACACTGGCGCCACGCTTAACCATGTCCAGATGGTCGGGGCAAAACAGCACGCTCGGAAGAACCCCGCGCACACCGGCGGCAGAGCATCTCTTGCCGTTGCGGCTAAACGAGCGCTTACCGTCCTCCGCGCTCAATCCCATATCAAGCACGCGGCCGTCGCCCTCGAGCCTCAGCTCGATCTTGCACGAGCCCACGCCGTCATGGACGAGCTCGGCTGCGGTCGGATGCCTAAACGAGGCGCCGCTCGTCAGCAGCTGCAGCGCCTCTATGAGATTGGTCTTTCCCGCCGCGTTGGGTCCCGCAAGTATCGTCACGCCCTCGTCCAGGGCAAGGTGATAGCTATCGAAGCTGCGGTAGTGCGCGACGGAAAGATCGCGGGCGAACATGGTCATGGCGCAGCGCTAGATGCGGACCGGCATGACCAGGTACAGGTAGTTGATCTTGTCGTAGGACTTAAAGATGCCCGCCTGCGAGTAGCTCTTGAGCTCCAGCGTGATCTCCTTCTCCTTGGACAGGGCATTGAGGCAGCCGAAGATGTAGTGGTAGTTGAAGGCGATGGTACCCGACTCGCCCTCGGCCTCGACATCGATCGTCTCCTGCGCAAGGTCCTGGTCATTGGAAATGGAGGACAGGCCCATCTGCCCGTTCTCGACATCGATCTCGAACTTGACGGCGGGGTTGGCGCTCGCGATAACGGCCACGCGCTTGAGGGCGGCGTTAAAGGCGGCGACGTCGATCTTGACGCTCGTCACGCACGAATCGGGGATGAGCTGCTTGTAGTTGGGGTACACGCCCTCGATGCGACGCGACACGTAGGTGGTGTTGCCGGCCTCGAAGACGACCTGGGTGTCGGTAGCCCCGATCATGATGGTCGCTTGGCTGGCCATGATGTTCAGCGCGTCGTTAAAGGCGTCAGCCGGAACGTTGAGCTCAAAGGAGCCCTCGAGGGTCGAGGTCTCGACCTGCGTATCGCACACGGCCAAGCGGAAGGAATCGGTCGCTACCAGGCGTACGGTGTTGTTCTCGACCTTCATGTGCACGCCGCCCAGGATGGGGCGAGCCTTGTCGGTCGAGGTGACGCGCCACACGCGGCCGACCATTTCGGACAAGACATCGGTCGGCAGCTCCACGGCACTCTCGATGGCATAGGCCGGAAACTCGGGGAAGTCATTGGCATCGAGCGTGTTCAGGCGGAAAGAGCTCTTCTCGCAACCAATCAGCACCTGGCGCTCGGACAGTTCAAAGGTGACCGGGGCATCGGGGAGGGTCTTGGTGATATTGGAGAGCATCTTACAGGGAATAACCATCTCGCCCTCTTCTTCGACATGCGCCGCGATGCGATGACGGATCGAGATGGTGTAGTTAGAGGTCTGGAATTCCAAGATGCCGTCTTGGGCCTTAACGAGCACGCCCGACAAGATGGGGAGGGTGGATGCCGAAGCGACACCCTTCATAACGACGCCGATGGCTTGTGTAAGCGAGCTCTGGCTGACGGTGAACTTCATCTTTTAATACCTTTCTATAGATATAAATATCTTAATAATAGTAATAGCACTGACGAAACTGTTGATTACTCCCAAAGACGCAGGTCAGACCCAGAAAGAGAATCGACAGCAACCTGTGTGCAACAGGGGTGGTTTTCCACGTTCAAAACCTGCGCAAAACTTTTCATCACCGCGGGTTGAGTTTTAGACACCTTATGCCCGTGGTTTCGACAAGTTTTCAACAGGTGTCTCTATTTCCCTACGAGCGCAGTGTAATTTTATCGCGCAGCGACTTGAGGTCTTCGGTGACGGTGCGGTCTTCCTGGATCATCTTCTGGACCTTTTTGTAGCTTGTGCTGACGGTCGAGTGGTTGCGGTTGCCAAATTCGGCGCCCACCGCCGTGGTCGTCATCTCGCACATCTCGATGGCCAGATAGATGGCAATGTGGCGTGCCTTGGCGATATTGGCGTTGCGACGCGGGCCGATGAGCTCCTCGTGCGTCACGCCGTACTGCTCTTCGATGACGGACTGAACCGTCTGGACGTTGATCTTTTTGGCCGATGTGTCGAAGTACTGGCTGGCGATGGCGTCGATATCGTCAAAGGTGAGCTCCCCGCCCTCGCGCTCGCGGTCGCCCGCCTCGCCGGCGCAGCGCTCGCAAAAGCTCTCGAGTTCGCGGATGTTGGTGCCCGAGACCTCGGCCATGTGTTTAAAGTGCTCGTCGGTCAGGTGCCCGCTGTCGCCCCCATAGGCCGCCAGCAGCGAGTCGTCGCCTGCCTCGGGAGCGGCGACGATGGTGTTCTCGTAATAGCGCTGCAAGATCTTGTATTTCATCTCGTAGCTGGGCTCTGCGACCAAGCAGAGCATGCCGGCGTTGAAGCGGCTGGTCAGACGCTCGTCCATGCTCAGGTCCTTGGGGGCGCGGTCTGCCGCGATGACGACCTTCTTGTTGTTGCGGATGAACTCGTCCATGAGCTGGAAAAAGTAGTCCACGCTCGCGCGCTTGCCGATGATGTTTTGGATGTCATCGATGATGAGCACGTCCACGCCGTGGTATGCCTGCATGATAGGGGCGTTGCTCTTCTTTTGGCGGTCGAACTCGGTCATCAGGTCGTCCAGATATGCTTGGGAGTTGGCATACTTGACCTTGATCTCGGGCGACTTCTCGGCGAGCTCGTTTTTGATGGCAAGCAGCAGGTGCGTCTTGCCCAGGCCCGATTTGCCGTAGATGAACAGTGATGTGCACGTGCCGCGCTCGTCCGCGAGGGCGGCAAACTTGAGTGCCGAGCGATAGGCATGGCTGTTCTCGGGGCCGTAGACAAAGTTCTCAAAGGTAAATTTTGAGTTCGCGGCGAGTGGGGCTCCATCCGTATTCTGCTCGGCCGGCACGGTCGGTGCTGGCATGGGTGAAGCGGGGGTCGCGGCTTTCGTGGACTTGGTCGGCGCTCCGCCCTTCATCTGGTTCATCATGCGACGAAAATCATCGGCCGAGAGCGTGTTCTTGATTGCAATGCCCGAATCCGCGCCCGCCGCTGCGTCATGAGCGATGGGCATGTGCGTGACGGGTGCGTTCGTTGACGTCGCAGCGGCGGTCGGCAACGGTGCCATGGTTTCGCGGGAAACATCGCTGTGCTGGTGCTCGATTGTCGGCACGTCGCCTGCGGAGGCTGGCGCCGCCGGGGAAGCAGCGGGAGCCGTGGCGGGCACCGTCGCGGCAGCAGATTCGGCCGTTGCGCCTTGCGGTGCCACGATGTCGAGCGCGATCGGAGCAAAGGCGATTTCTTCCAGATAGGCCTCAATAGTCGGCTGATGCTTTTTGAGCTGCGCGATGGCAAAGCGCGAGGGGGCCTCGATCGTGAGCGTATCTTCGGTCAGGCTTATGGCGCGCGATTGCCCCAGCATGTTGATGAGGCGTGCATCTTGGCCGTCGCGCTGGCAAAAGGCGATGGCATCCCCCAGGATGATGCTTGCTTCCTCGTCCACTGTCTCTCCCGTTCTTTAGCTCTGAGCTCGCACGCGAGCGGCGCCGAGTTCGGTCAGATGGTATTTCTGGCCATGCTTGATGACCAAGCCGGCCTGCGCCAAGTCATTGAGCGTGCGTGACCAAGTGGGGGCCGAGTTTCCAAACGCCCTCGCCAGATCGGTTGCACCGCACGCTTGATTTTGCGCCAGATAGCCCAGCGCGGCGTTGCCGCGATCGCTTACGAACACGTCCGGCTGTGGCTGCGCATACTGATTTGCTGCATTAGGATACATCATTTGAGCTGCTGATTGTTGAGAACTCTGCATCGGCGGCATTTGCTGTTGAAAACTTTGGGGCCACTGTTGGTAAGGCTGCGGAGTCATCTGCTGGGCCCAGGGGTTGTACTGCTGCTGCGGCATCTGCTGGTACGGCTGCTGATATCCCTGCTGGTACTGCTGTGGGAACTGCTGGCCATACCCCAGTGGCGGCATCTGCTGATATGGATATCCCTGTTGGTACGGCTGATATCCCATTTGCTGGCCACCCGGTGCCCCCGTCGCCTGCTGCATTGCTGCTGCATCCTGATCCGCCAGCGGCATGGCCTCTGGCACGTTTGGCGGCATCGACATCGACGCCGCCTGGGACTCTTGTGTAGGAAGCATTCCGGGCTGCTGCATCTGTCCCACGGGGGGCTGCATCTGTTGCGTTGCCATGGGCTGCTGCGCAAAAGCTCCCGGCAGGGGATATGCGGGCTGCTCCGTCTCGGGCCGCACGGCAGCACCGCGCCCGCCGGCACGCTCTATTTCCTGCACGCGTTTAGGGTCCAGGCTTACCGTAACCACGGTGCCGTTGCCCATGTTGTCCTCGATGGACACGGCCCCGCCGGCGTTTTCCAAATATTCCTGCACCATGGGAAACCCTGCTCCGGTTCCACGGATATAGCGCTTCATCTTGCTGTTTGCGCTGGTAACGCCAAAGTCGAAAGCACGCTCCTTGTCGTCGATGCCGGGTCCTTGATCAGCAAAGCGGATGGTGTCTCCGCCGTCCAGAATCGAGATGATGGGCTCGGCAAAGTGCGCGTGGATAAAGTTTTCGACAATCTCGCGGATGACCATGAGCGAGATATGGCCACCTTGTTCTTTCATGCACTGGTAGACGGTGTTGGTCGTCTCTTCCAAATACGTGCGGACATCTTGCGGATCAATGACGATCACACGCGGTGTCGACAGCATGTCGTCATAGACGGCGATGCGCGCGGCGTACATGGCTTTTGGCGCCTGCGCGGTCGTCTGCTCGCCTTCCTTACGCTCTTCGCGCACGCCGGTGATGTGCTCGTTGTCGGGTGCCGGGTCTCCGGAATCGACCATGGTGTAAAAGTCGTCAGACATGCCGCTCGCAATCTTTCAAAAGGTTTCGAACAAATAGTAGCTCACCGTGCAATGTTTCTCATCTTTTGACAACTTTTCAAAACCTGTTGAAAACTTTGGAAAACGGACGAAAAGTTCTCAACATTGCCAACATGACCTGTTGAAAACTCGATGAAATATCGTGAAAAGTTGCCATGCACCGCTAAATCGAGCTCGGCTTATGGGGGAACCGTGTGAACTGCGCAACCTTTTACCTTTGATTTCTTGACATTTGAACATTGATTTCCCTACAATCTTCAAGCTCACGTGTCTATATCTGCGTCCGCGCCCCCGCGGACACTCGAAATGCAGCAGGAGGAACTTAAGATGAAGCGTACGTATCAGCCTAATAAGCGTAAGCGTGCCAAGACCCATGGCTTCCGTGCCCGTATGGCCACTAAGGGTGGTCGTGCCGTGCTCGCCCGTCGTCGCGCCAAGGGCCGCAAGCGTCTCACTGTCTAGCAGCGATACACACATCTCGCATGAAGACTATTAAGTCTCGGCAAGATTTCGAGCATGTGTTCAGTCAGGGGCGTCGTTTCAATCACCCTCTGATTCGAATGACCATATGTGAATCGGTTGGCGAAGGCGACTCCGGAAGGGTCGCCTTCGTTGGTGCTAAACGGCTCGGTTGTGCTGTCGTGCGCAACCGTTCTAAGCGTGTGATGCGCGAGGCCGCCCGCAGCTGTGGATTTCCCGTTGCGGGTTATGACATCATCTTGTTCGCAACTCCCAAGACGAGGGTTTCCTCGCCGCAGGAGATGGACAATGCATTGCGTTCGCTTATGAAACGCGCCGGCGTTGCCGGGGAGGAGCGATGAGCAATCACGTTTTGCGACGTGTTGCCATCGCTCCTATTCGCATATATCAACAGGTTGTTTCGCCCTTATTGCCTGACGCCTGCATTTATTACCCAACGTGCTCGCAATACGCCGTCCAGGCGATTGAGAAGTACGGTGTTTTGAGAGGCTGCTGGCTTGCCGTGAGGCGCATCGCTCGCTGCAATCCCCTGCACGTCGGCGGTTATGACCCTGTGCCCTAGCGGGCACTCGCTATCGGAGGAAAACTTACATGTGGGATTGGATCGTTAACATCCTTTTCGAGCTGCTCAAGCTCATCCAGACCTTTGCGGTCGACTGGGGCCTGTCCATCATCATCCTGGTGGTCATCATCCGTCTGCTGCTGACGCCGCTTATGCTCAAGTCGACTAAGTCGACGGCACGCATGCAGGTGCTGCAGCCCAAGATGCTCGAGATCCAGGAGCGCTATGCCGACGATCCCCAGCGTCAGGCCGAGGAAATGCAGAAGTTCTACAGCGAGAACAAGTTCAACCCGATGGCTGGTTGTCTGCCGCTGTTGATTCAGATGCCTGTCCTGTTCGCCCTATTTACGCTGCTGCGTAACCTGCCGGACTACTTTAACGACGGCACGTTCTCGTTCTTTAATATTCTGCCCGACCTGACCACCACGCCGAGTGCCTCCTTTGCCGATGGCTTTATGGTCGCGCTGCCTGCGCTGGTCTGCTTGACCCTGTTCGCTGTCCTGACCCTGATTCCGCAGCTCTATATGTCGCGCAACCAGACCGGCCAGCAGGCTCAGAGCATGCGTATGATGGCCGTTGTCATGACGGTCATGATGCTTTGGATGGGCTGGAGCCTTCCCGTTGGTGTTCTGCTGTTCTACGACGTCTCGTCTGCTTGGCAGGTTATCCAGCAGATTTTTGTGACGCAGAAGGTCATCGACAAGGCGAAGGCCGATGAGGAGGAGCGCCTTAAGAACGCGCCGCTGCAGGTTGAGGTCACTCGTCGCGAGAAGAAGCCGCGCCCGCACAAGAAGAAGTAGCGGGATATCAATCTTATTTAGGTACCTAACTTTTGGAGTACGTTATGTCTGAAGAGATCATCGAGGATATGCTTGAGGAGGTTGCCCCGCAGGTCGCGGGCGATTATCCCGAGATTGCACAGCGCTACAAGGCCGGTGAAGAGCTGACCGACGAGGAGCTCGACACCATTGCCGATCTCGCGATTTCCATCCTGCGTTCCATCCTTTCGCACTTCGATGCCGCCAACTCTCCTATCGATGAGTATGAGGGCGACGAGGGTGAGCTGATTCTGGATGTAACTGCTCCCGACCTTGCTGTTCTCATTGGCCGTCATGGTCGCACCCTTGATGCCCTTCAGGTTATGTTCTCTTTGCTAGTGAGCCGCAAGCTTGGCTTTAGGTATCCGGTTGTAGTGGACGTCGAGGGATACAAGAGCCGCCGTCAGGACAAGGTTGCCTCCATGGCTCAGTCTGCAGCCGAGCGTGCCATCCGCACTCATAAGAGTGTTTCGCTTCCGCCCATGAATGCCTACGAGCGCCGACTGGTTCATATTGCACTTCGTGGCAATGACGCCGTCGATACTCATTCTGAGGGTTCTGACCCCGATCGCCATGTGGTGATTGTTGCTCGATAATCTACTCGAGCTTATGCTAAGGGGACGTGGTTTCCACGTCCCCTTTTTTTGTCAAAAGTTCTCGATACACTGATTTTTGTCAGAAAGGAGCTTTCGTTGTTAGTACTTACTGATCAGCAAGCTGACGAGATGTTGACTCGTCTAACTTCCTATTGCAAAGAGTATTCCTTGAGCGTATCTGATGTTGAGATGAGGAATTGTATTCAGCATTTGGATTTGGTTCTGGAAACAAATAAGACAACTAATCTCACCCGTATTCTTAACGTTGAAGATGCTGCGGTACTTCATATCCTCGACTCACTTGTTTTGCTCCCCTATATCAATAAGGCTCCTGAGGGAGCTTTGCTCGATATGGGGACAGGTGCGGGCTTCCCTGGTATTCCGTTAACCATAACCACGCATCGTAAAGCTACTTATATTGACTCTGTTGGTAAGAAGGTTGATGCCGTCAATTCTTTTGTTCATGCTCTTGGGTTGAAACATGCTCATGCGGTCCCTGATCGTCTTGAAGAATATGCTCGAAGCCATAAGAAGCAGTTCTCTGTCGTAACTGCCCGCGCACTGGCTCCTCTACCGATTCTTGTTGAGTATGCAGCTCCGTTCCTCAAGGATGGAGGGCTATTTGTTATCACCAAGGGCAATCCTTCGGATGAGGAGCTTGCTTCTGGCATGTCAGCAGCTAAGATTTGTGGCTTCACTTTGCTTCTGAATGACGCAATCGATTTGCCTGAGGGCTTGGGCCACAGGGAGTTCATTGTTCTTAAGAAGAGTCATCCAGCATCTGTTTCATTGCCTCGTGCAAATGGCATGGCAAAGAAGAATCCGCTTGCCTAGATGTTTCACGTGAAACATAATGGATACTAACAACTTGCAGTGTTTCACGTGAAACATGGCAGTTGATATCGAATCGGAATGTTTCACGTGAAACATCCTCCGTTTGACAGCTTTAATACACACCAGGAGGGACAGTGGGATTTCGCGACGTTAAGCGTTCTAAGAACGCAAAAGACACGCGTATCATTGCAATCATCAATCAAAAAGGCGGCGTCGGTAAGTCAACAACGGCAGTAAACCTTGCAGCAGCACTGGGTGAGCAGGGTCGTAAGACACTGATTGTCGATTTTGATCCGCAGGGAAACAGTACCAGTGGATTTGGAATTGAAAAAGAAGACCTTGATCACTGCATCTATGATGCATTGTTGAATGATGTGCCGGCAGAATCGCTTGTTCTTGATACAAATTGCAAAAAGGTATTCGTAATTCCAGCTACGATTCAGCTTGCAGGTGCTGAAATTGAGCTCGTAAGCGCAATTGCTCGTGAAACCCGCCTCAAAGACTTGCTTGAGCCGATTCAGGACGAGTTCGATTTTATTTTCATTGACTGTCCTCCTTCGCTCGGCCTGCTTACAATCAATGCCTTGACCGCAGCAGATAGCGTTTTGATTCCAATCCAGTGTGAGTATTACGCACTCGAGGGCGTTACGAAGCTGCTTGAGTCAATGAAGATGGTCAAATCACGTCTGAACAAGGGCTTAGACACCTATGGCGTGCTTATGACCATGTATGACTCACGTACTTCTTTGTCGAATCAGGTTGTTGAGGAAGTTCAATCGTACTTTGGTGATAAGGCGTTTAAGACGCTGATTCCCCGTACTGTTAAAATCTCTGAAGCTCCGTCTTTTGGAGAACCGGTAATTACCTATGCACCTCAAAATAAGGGTGCAAAAGCGTATATGAACCTTGCAAAAGAGGTGATCAAGCGTGCCTAGTGCAAAGAAACGCGGTGGATTGGGACGCGGACTCAATGCTTTGGTCTCAGAGGCTGAGTATGAGACCGGTGGTTCTGCTGCATCTGCTTCAAATACAGCATCTGAAACAAAACTACCGGTTGAGGATATCGTTCCCAACCCTAATCAACCGCGAATTCACTTTAATGAAACTGAACTTCGCGAGTTGAGCGAGTCAATCCAAGAACATGGCGTTTTGCAGCCGCTTTTGGTTCGCAAGCATGGAAACGGCTATGAGATCATCGCTGGTGAGCGTCGTTACCAGGCGTCAAAGCTTGCTGGTCTTGAGGAGCTGCCTGTCATCATTAAAGATGTTAATGATGAAGAGATGCTGGCTCTTGCTCTTATCGAAAACCTTCAGCGTTCTGATCTGAATCCCGTCGAAGAGGCTAAGGGCTATCGCCAGCTCATTGATGCCAGCGGTATGACCCAGGAGGCATTGTCGAAGGCAGTAAGCAAATCACGCTCTGCAATTACAAATTCGCTGCGCCTTCTCGATCTCCCCGAAGTAGTTCAGCAGATGATTTTTGAGGGTAAACTTACTGCTGGTCACGCACGTGCGATTCTTGCAGTTCCCTATGAGGATGCTCGAATTCGACTTGCAGAGAAGGTTGTTGCGGAGGGCCTTTCCGTAAGAGCGACAGAAAATCTTGCTCCATTGTTTTCTGCCGGAGAGACACCTAAGACGCCGCGGCCTGCAACGCCTCAGTCTTTTAAAAAGGCTGCGCGTGTACTTCGTCAGGTATTTAATACCAATGTGCGCGTGAAAAGCTCGCGTGGAAAGAATAAGATTGAGATTGAGTTTAAAGACGAGGAAGAGCTCTCTCGTATTCTTGGTGAAATGATTCAGTTTGATCAAGGAGGCCAAGATGAGGAATAAGATTTTAACTGCGATTGCATTGGTGACGACTGTCGCGGCCGGTGCCTTTGCTGGCTATAAGATCGCGACAGACGATGAACTTCGAGGTCGTTTGCTTCGTGGTGCGCAAGATATTGTCGATTCTTCCAAGAAGAAAATGGATGTTATGACAGAAGATGTTGCCATGCGCACTGCTCAGGTAACAAAAAATCCTAAGATTAATCAAGGTTGGGTTAGCAACCAATGGGAAAATGTAGGCTATTAGGTACCTAACAATTACCCTGCATATTTTGAGCGGCCCTTGTCTGATTCATGAGACAAGGGCCGCTTATTTTGTCCGTAAACAATGGGGAAGCTAGCAGCGGTCCAAAATTGAGGTCAATAAATGAAACGGCCCCTGTTGCATATCCTGCAACAGGGGCCGTCCGATGTTTCACATGAAACGTTTTGGAGTGCGACTCCCCTATGCGTTCTTCTGAACTTTGAAGCGCTGTTTCAGCTGTCCGCAAGCGGCGTCAATATCGTTACCACGGGAGTTACGAATCGTGGTCTCGATGCCACGGGACTCAAGACGACGCTGAAGATCCTCAACCTTATGAATCGGCGACGGCTTGAGCGGACTGCCCTCGATGTCGTTAAGTTGAATCAGGTTAACGTGGCACAGCGTTCCCTCGCAGAAGTCGCAGAGTGCCTGCATCTCGGGATTCGTATCGTTGACGCCTTCGATCATGGCATACTCATAGGTCGGGCGGCGGCCAGTCTTCTCGGTGTAGAGCTGAAGCGCTTCGTGAAGGCGAAGCAGCGTGTATTTCTTAACACCGGGCATGAGCTTATTGCGCGTCGACTGGATGGCGGAATGCAGGGAAACGGCAAGCGTGAACTGCTCGGGGATATCGGCAAATTTGCGAATACCGGGAATAACGCCGCTGGTAGAGACGGTGAGGTGACGAGCGCCGATACCGATGCCATCGGGGTCGTTGAGGATACGCAGTGCCTTGAGAACCTCGTCGTAGTTGGCAAACGGCTCGCCCTGGCCCATGAAGACAACGCTTGTGGCACGCTCGCTAAAGTCGTTGGATACATGAAGCACCTGGTCGACGATCTCTTGAGCGGTCAGAGAGCGCTTGAGGCCGTTGAGACCGGTAGCGCAAAAGGCACAGCCCATGCCGCAGCCTGCCTGGGTGGAAACGCAGACGGAAAGCTTGTTACGACGTGGCATGCCAACAGTCTCGACGGAAATGCCATCGTGGTACTCGAGCAGATACTTGCGCGAGCCATCTTTGGAAACCTGCTTGGTGAGTTCAGTCGGCGTATCAAAGGCAAAAGCCTCTTTAAGCTGCTCACGGAAAGCCTTGGGGAGGTTAGTCATATCGTCAAACGAACAAACGTTCTTCTCAAAGACCCATTCGATGAGCTGCTTCGCGCGGAAGGCAGGCTGGCCAAGTTCGGCCACGAGCTCGCGAATATCGTTTTGGCTCAAGTCGCGAATGTCCTGAGATTTAGTCCTGGGATTCATGGAAGCCTTTCGATTTTGGGGAAACGTAGAGGGTATCGCTACAATATGGTATCAGCTGCAGAAATTATAGAGGAGGAGTCTGCCCATGCCGGGTAAAAGCCTAGAGAACATGCACGTAGCGGTCTTGGCGGGCGGTCATTCCGCCGAGCGCGAGATCTCGCTCGATTCGGGAAAGAACGTTGTGGTGGCGCTGAAGGAAGCCGGCTACACCTCGGTGGAGCTGCTTGACACGGCCGCTGATGACTTTATGGTAACCATGGCGACCGGCGGATTCGATGTGGCATTTATCGCCATGCACGGCGCCGGCGGTGAGGATGGCGCCATGCAGGGTGTCATGGAGACCCTGGGTATCCCCTACACGGCCTCGGGCGTACTTGCCAGCGCCTGCGGTGCCGACAAGGAGGTCTCTAAGCTCCTATACGCCAAAGCGGGCATTCCCATTGCCCCCGGCCTTGCGCTCGAGGTGGGCAACGAAGTCGATATCGATCATATCGTCGAGGTTTGTGGCGAGCGCTGCTTTGTGAAGCCGGCCGTCAACGGTTCCAGCTATGGCATTTCCCTGGTCCATGAGCCCTCCGAGCTGCCCGCGGCAATCGCCAAGGCGTTTGAGTACGGCGACAAAGTGCTGGTCGAGAAGTGCATCGAGGGTACCGAGATCACCGTCGGCGTATACGGCGAAGATGACGTGCGCGCCCTGCCGATTGTCGAGATTCGTAAGCCCGAGGACTGCGAGTTCTACGATCTGGACGTGAAGTATGTCGACCCTACGGATATCCATCGCATTCCGGCGCAGATTTCACCCGAGAATTACGCTCGCGCTCAGGAACTTGCCTGTGCCGCTCACAAGGCCCTCGGTTGCCTGGGTATCTCGCGCAGCGACTTTATTGTGAGCGAAGACGGTCCCATTATCCTCGAGACCAATACCATTCCCGGCATGACCGATACGTCGCTGTATCCGGATGAGATCCGCCACACCGACGACATGACGTTCCCGCAGGTCTGTGACAGCCTGATCCGTATGGGCCTTCGTCGAGCGGGCATTGCATGCTAATCGAGGACGCGGTTTCGTCAGGAACGCCGCAGTTTGTCATCGACTCCTATGCCACGCTTGCCGACCGCGCCAAAACGCAGTCCTTCGGCCTTATCGAGGAAGATGTGATTGTCCTCGATACCGAGACCACGGGTCTTTCGGTGCAGGACAACGAGCTGATCGAGATCTCGGCGGCCCGTCTTTCGGGCCGCGAGGTCATCGACCGCTTCGATACCTTCGTGCATCCCAAACAGCTGATTCCCGCCGAGATTACCGAGCTCACGAGCATTACAAATGCCGATGTGGCAGATGCCCCGTCGGCGGTTGAGGCCGTCGCCGCTCTCGCCGATTTTGTCGGTGGCTGCCCGGTGATCGCACACAACGCCACGTTCGACCGCTCGTTTATCGAGTCGGTCAAAGGCGGCGTCAACGTGAGCGATATTTGGATCGATTCGCTGGCGCTGTCGCGCATCGCGCTTCCGCGCCTGGCCTCGCACAAGCTGTCTTTTATGGCCGATCTGTTTGGCTGCGACTCGGTATCACACCGTGCCAATGCCGACGTCGACGCCCTGTGTGGCGTATGGCGCGTGTTGCTCGTGGCGCTCACCGACTTGCCCCAGGGCCTCATGGCGCGCCTAGCCGACATGCATCCGGACGTGCCTTGGTCCTATCGTCCTATCTTCTCATTCTTGGCAGGGCAGAACCCTGGTTCTATCTTCTCTCTCAGCGCCGCTCGTGTTGACGTTCTCAAGGCCGATCGCGCCGACGATCGGGTGGACGCCGATGAACTGCCGGTTCTCAAGATGCCGAGTCGTGAGGAGATTGAGGCAGACTATGCGCCAGGTGGCCTAGTCAATCGCATGTATCCCACCTACGAGCCGCGTGATGAGCAGATCGCGATGGCGCTCGAGGTCCGCGATGCGCTGGTCACGGGCACTCATCGAGTAATTGAGGCAGGCACAGGCGTCGGCAAATCGATGGCCTATCTGGTACCTTTTGCCGAGGCAGCGCGCCGTAACAACATCACGGTTGGTATTGCGACCAAATCGAACAATCTTGCCGACCAGCTCATGTACCATGAGCTGCCAAAACTTGCCGAGCAACTGGACGGTGGTCTGTCATTTTGCGCGCTCAAGGGCTATGACCACTATCCGTGCCTGCGCAAGCTAGAGCGCATGAGCCGCAGCCAGGTCGAGATTACCACCAAGCGCGATCCGGCGGACACGCTCACGGCGGTCGCGGTCATTATGGCGTACGTCTGCCAATCAGCCGATGGCGACCTCGACTCGCTCGGCATTCGGTGGCGCAGCGTCAACCGTCCCGACTTTACGACGGCCTCGCGCGAGTGCGCTCGTCGCCTCTGCCCGTTTTTCCCTGATAAATGTTTGGTCCACGGCGCTCGCCGTCGTGCGGCGCATGCCGATGTGGTGGTCACCAACCATTCCCTGCTGTTCCGCAGCGTCGCGGCCGAGGGCAGGATTTTGCCTCCGATTCGTCATTGGGTAATCGACGAGGCCCATTCCATCGAGCGCGAGGCGCGCCGTCAGTGGGCGCGCGTGGTGTCGGCGGACGAATCACGCGTTCTGTTTGAGCGTCTGGGTGGCTCGAGCACCGGCGCGCTAAGCCAGGTTTCCCGTGATTTGGCAACCTCCGAGGGCTCTACGCTCTATCTGGGCCTTACTGCCAAGGCGACGTCGACGGTTGCGCGCGCGAGCATGGCAATCGCCGACGTGTTCGATGGCGTTCGCGAGCTCGGCCGCCGTGCGCGTGGGGGTTATGACAATGCCAATCTATGGATTGGCCCCGAGCTGCGCGAATCTGACGACTGGCATGATTTCTTACAGTCGGCCTACACTGGCATCGACGCATTGGAACAAGCTGACAAGAGCGTCGACGCGCTGGTGCAAGCCGTCGCCGCCGACAAGCCCGAGGTTGTTGTCGACCTGGGTGATATCTCGCGCCGCCTGCACGAGCTGGCCGAGAACCTCAAACTCATCATTGATGGCACCGATGAACACTACGTGTATTCGCTGCAGGTCAATCGCAGACTTCGTGCCGGCGGAGAGTCGATGACCGCAGAGCGCATCGACATTGGCGAGGCTTTGGCAACCGAGTGGCTACCCGAGGTTCACACGGCTATCTTTGCCTCGGCGACCATGACGGTGTCCAAAAGCTTTGAGCACTTTAACCATGCGGTCGGCCTTGATCGCATCGGTGCTTCAACGTCGTCATCGCTGCACTTGGATTCGAGCTACGACTTCGATTCGAACATGGCTGTAGTCGTTGCGGGCGATATCCCCGATCCGCGCGATCGTGAGAGCTATCTTACGGCGCTCGACCGCGTACTGGTCGACGCCCATCTTGCTATGGGCGGATCGGTGCTCACGTTGTTCACCAATCGGCGCGACATGGAGGACCTATACGCCCGCGTTGAGCCCAAGATGGCCCGTGCGGGTCTGGAGCTCAACTGCCAGCAGCGCAACTCATCTCCTCGTCGCCTGCGCGACCGGTTTATCAACGAACCGACCTCGTCGCTTTTTGCGCTCAAGGCCTTCTGGGAGGGGTTTGATGCCAGCGGTGAGACGCTGCGCTGCGTCATCATTCCCAAGTTGCCGTTCTCGAGCCCCACGGACCCGCTCTCGTGCGAGCGCAACCTGCGCGAAGACCGCGCATGGGCGCGCTATTCGCTGCCCGAGGCGGTGCTCGAGGTTAAGCAGGCCGCGGGGCGTTTGATTCGCTCGTCGACCGATAGCGGTGTGCTGATCTTGGCGGATCCTCGCCTGGTGACGAAGGGCTATGGCAAGAAGTTCTTAACGTCGCTGCCCACGAGCTCCTACCAGCGCATCGAATCGGCGCAGATCGGGCACTATCTACAGCTGTGGCGTGCACGCCACGAGCGGCGGCGCTAAAGCGGACAGAAGAGGGTTTTTGCCATATCGCACAGACGCTTTGACAGGGCGGGGTCATCCAAGATGCGGATGGCTCCGCCCGCTGCGATTATCTGGCTCAGCAGCCAACGCTCGGAGCCGTAATGTACGGTTACCGTTGCCATGTCTGTCCCGCTGCGCTCGATGAGGGTGATGCCGGCCCAGTCCAGATGCTCCGCCATATCGAATGGCATCAAGAGCTTTGCGCTACGCTGCGTCCGGGCAAGGGAATCGTGGAGGGATGCAACGTCCGGTGCGTGAGGCACGACGGAGTCTTCCGTCAAGGCGAGTCCCTCGATTTTATCCATGCGATAGGTGCGCTGCTCATCGACCGCGATGTCCCAGGCAATCAGATATGTTTGGTCGCCGTTTGCTGTAATGCGCAAGGGGTCGACCAGACGCTCGCGTGGCCGCGCATCGTCCATCGAGCGATACGAGATACGACAGCGAACGCCGTCCTGAATGGCGCAGCTCAGCTGCTGCCAGTGCGACCCGTGGTTGACGGTGTCAAAGACGTGCTGGTTATAGCCGAGCTCTTCGGGTAGAAGAGCATGTCGAATTCGAGCCGCCGCCTGGGGCTCGATCCCCAACGATTCAAGTTCGTGGTTGAGCACAGCGCCCTCGGCGGCACTCAGGCGCAGCGGTAGTACACGCCCGGCGTCACCGGTGAGGACCACGCGCTCGCCGTGGCATTCGCAGATGATACGCGCACCCGATTCTCGGTCCGCGAGCGTCGAGACGATCTCGAGAATCTCGTCGAGCGACGCCCCCGTGATGTCAAAGCGACTGCAAATCTCGGTTCGTGTCATGCCGCTCTCGCCGGCGGCGTAGAGGGCCTCCATGATGTCGATGGCGCGCGAGAGCCTCTGCTCGCTGGTGAGTTTACGCACGGGCATGCTCGTGCACCGTCCTTTCAATGAGGTGGTTCCACGCCTGCTTGAGCGATTTGGGGGCCATGGGCCTCATGCCGTCCATGGCGTGGGCCATGCAAAATGAGGCGGCGGCTTCAAGATCGCGCACGTCAACGGTCCAAGTCCATCCCGAATCGGTGTGTGCGAGCTCACCTCGCCCGCGCGTGAGGCCGTTGATCATATCGATCTGCGTCTGCGGGGCGAACGAGAACGTAGCCGCAACGGGCGGGCGGTCGGCAAAATCGAATTCAAAGAACAGGTAGTCGTTGAGATTGAAGTCTGCAGGGATGGCGTAGGCCTTCGAAGGACGCCAAGCGCGAACGATACGGTCGCAGCGGAATGTCCTGATGTCGTCGGTGGCATTGTCGAGGCCGCAGAAGTACGCAACGCCCTCGCGCTCGAACATGCCGTAGACGCAGACGGTACGCTCTTTCTGCTCACCGCGTCCGTTCTGATATAAAAATCGCAGCGCGCATCGCTCGGCAAAGGCGCTCCATACCGCATCGACGGTGGGAGAGCGGCGGATCGGTGCTTCGTCCGCCGTCGTCCTGCCGGTGAGGTAGGCAATCTTGGAACGAATATCGGCAAGCGGCGCGGCAAAAGTGGATGAGCCGGCCGCTATTGTCTGGTCGATAGCGTTGAGCAGGATATCGGCGTCGTCTGCGGTGATGAGGCCGCCTGCCGCAAACGTGTGCTCGCGGTCGATTGTCCATGAGCTTTCCTCGGTCTCCTGCGCGCCGGCGGGGCGAACTTCCTTGATTAAGATGCCGCGTTCGAGCAGTTTGTCACGATCGCGCCGAAACTTGCGCTTATCCGAGTCGATATTGCCCGAGCCATATCCCAGGTCAGAATCCAAGACGATCTGCTCGGTCGTCAGCGGTTCGGGGGAGCTGTTGAGTACAAAGAAAAGATTGAGGATGCGCTGAGCCGTTTTATCGAAACTGGGCTCCGAATTCCCCTTTTTAATTGTCGCGGTCGCGTCGCTTGCCGTCATAGAGTCCTCGCATGAGAAGGTGGTTTGCTGCCATGATTTTAGTCCGATATGGAGATTAGGCTATATCCTTGTCCGCTCGGGGCGTTAAGATGGCCCGAATTCGGTCGTTTGCGCTCGCTCGGGGTATACTTTCGACTATATACGGTTCTAATGTGCATGCATTGGGCCTATTTGTCGGATTATGGATGTGGAGCGCACATGGCGAACACCCAGAACTATATTAACCACCTGCTGCAGAACACCGGCATCACGCCGGCATGCAGCGAAGAAGAGCGCTTGGCTGCCGAGGATATCGCTCAGATCTTCCGCAACCACGGCTTTGATCCCGAGGTTCAGGAGTTCAATGCCCCGGCGCCCAGCAGGTTGGCATTTGCCGTTACCGGTATTCTTGCGTTTGCCGGCGCCCTGCTGATGGGCATCGGCGGCGGCATCGGCTTGGTCGGCTCCTTGCTGGCCATTGTCGGCGCCGTTCTTTACGTGCTCGAGCGCACGGGCCACCCCGTGGTTTCGCGCCTGGGCAAGACGGGCGTGAGCCAAAATGTCATCGCCTACCACAAGGCCTCGGGCCCGCTCGCGTCTCCGCGCAACCGCCCGGTGGTCGTTGTCGCACACTACGACTCTCCCCGTGCTGAGCTGCTCGCCCGCGAGCCCTATGCTTCGTATCGTGCGCTCATCGCCAAGCTGTTGCCCGTTGCCACGGTTGCCCCTGCTGCCGTTGCCATCTTGCGTATCCTGCCGCTCCCCGGCGCGCTCAAGGTTCTGCTGTGGATTGTCGCGATCCTCGCTTCCCTCGTTGCGCTCGCCAGCGCGGCAAACATCATTTCTAACCGTTTTGTGCTTCCCTATACGTCCGGCGCAGTGTGCAACAAGTCTTCTGTCGCCGCTATGCTCGGCGTTATGGACAACGTTGCTCCCTTCCAGGGCGAAAACGAGTTTCCCGACGATGTTCCGTTCGATACCTATTTTGGGGAGCAGAAGCGTCGTGCCGAGGAGATGGCGCGCGCAGCAGCGGAGTATGCCGCGGCCCAACAGCAAAACGACTACGGCAACACCATCGAGTATGAAGAGCCTACCTACGCCGAGGACGAGTTCGGTCAGCCGATTGCTCCCGACGCTCAGACCGAGCCCGAACAGGGCGAGGCTTTCGACGAGCAGATCGAGGGCTTTGAGGGTGCGTCTGCCGACGAGACGCTGATTGGCGCCATCGTGCCCGAGGATCAGAATCAGGCTGTCCAGGCCGAAGAGTTCAATGACGAGGTTCCCACTGCCGAGCCGGCGGAGGAGCCTGTCGCGGCCGAGCCCGAGCCCAGGCTCTATCGCAATGCCGCCGGCAACATCCGCTTTGGTTCGGATGCCATCCGTGCGCTCGGAATGCTTCCCGAGTCCTGCACGCTCGATTACGAGGAAGGCGAGGAGCCGACGTTTGAGCCCGAGCCTGCCCCCGTCGTGACTGCATCTGCGCCCGTTGTCGCCGTGGATGATGAGTCTGCCGCGGTTGCCGCTGCCGTTGCCGAGCCCGAGGCGGTGTCCGCGATCGATCCCGCGGCAGGACTGGACATTTTGGCTCCCGCCGCGCCGGCGCAAGACGTTACGGACGAGCCTGACGACGATTACGCTGAACAGCCGAGGCGCGTGTCTTACGAGAGCGATACTGATTTCTCGGCCGAGATTCCCGCGGCAACGCCCCATGCCGATATTGCATCCGCGTTCTCTTCGATTGGCGCCAGCGCTTCCAACTTCTTTAAGGGTGCGCTTGCAAAGGGCAGGAAATTTGTCGACGATTTCGAGGGGAAGCGCGCTGCCGCACGCGAGGCTGCCGAGCAGGAGGCTATCGCTCAGCAGCAGGCAGCCGAGGCGGCACGTGAGCGCGCGGCGCAAGAGTTCGAGCAGAACGAGGCTATGCAGTCCGTGCCTGTCGACGCCGCCGAAGCTACAACGTCCTTTGAGGCTCAGCAGCACGTCGATAGCACCATGTCGTTTGATGCCGCGCAGTTCGATTCCACGATAACGTTTGAAAAGCAAGGCACCGCGATTGCCGAGCCCCTTCCTGTTTCCGATGAGCAGGGCGACGCGGCAGACGATGACGAGCCTATTGATGCTGCCGAAATCCAAGATGTCGCCGGGCACGAGCCCGTCGAGGTCAACTGTGACGAAGGGCAATACGCGGCAGCCGATCAAGGTGATTCGACCGAGGTCGAGCAGGAGGAAGTGCCTGCGGTTTCCGAGGCTCCCGAGACAGATGGGTCGAGGCCTTACTCCACGCAGATTTTCACCATGCCGATCCCGAGTGGTTCCGGTGCCACGGTTGCCGATGTCGCTCCCACTCAGGACGAAACGGTCGATTCCCTTATGGCCCAGATTTCCTCCCAAGCATCGCCGCGTCCGCAGATGAATGTTCCCGATCCGGCGTCGGCACCGTCGCCTGCACCCTCCTCGTCTCCGCTGGCTTCGGTCCCCGATCCGTCGCTGCCGTCGATGAAGCAGACAAACGTTGCGTCTCGCACGTCGCTGTTCGACCTTCCCGATCCCTCCGCACAGGTCAACGACCCCTTTGCTACCGCTCAGGGTCCCGAACCCACATCGGCACCCGTTGCGCCTCCTATGCCCGTTGCGTCGGGCGCACAGCCGATCGAGACCATTTCGGCTCCCGCCCCTGCGGCACCTAAGTCTCGCAAGCGCGGCCTGGGCGGCCTGTTCGGTCGTAAAAAGAAAAACGAACAGGACAGCATGAGTGACTGGCTGGGCGTCGAAGACGATTACGATGCCAAGAAGTCCGGTCGCGGCATCGGTTCGTGGGATAATTTCGAGGACGATAACGATGGCTGGAAGGGCGGCGCTACGTCTTCCGACGGTGCTTCTTCCGAAGATATGCTCTCGGCTGTCGCTTCTATGGGCGACGATGAGCTGCTCGGTCACGATATCTGGTTTGTGGCAACGGGCGCCTCGGATTGTGATGGCGCCGGTATGAAGGCCTTCTTGGCTTCGCATCGCGATAAGCTCCGCGGCGTCTTCTTCATCAATCTTGAATCCGTCGGCGCCGGTAGGCTTTCGGTGGTGACGGTTGAGGGCGAACAGCAGCTGCTCAAGGGCGATCGCCGCATCATGAACCTGGTCAGCAAGGTGTGCAAGTCGTTCCATGTCGATTGTGGCGCGCTCGAGATGCCCTATGCCAAGACCGATGCCTACGCCGCGCTCGAGGCGAGCCGCCGAGCCCTCACCATCGCCGGCGTGGACGGCACGCGTCTGGCTTGCGCTCGTACCGAGGACGACCTGCCCCACAATGTCAACCCGACGAACATTGCCACGGTATCCGAGGTCGTGACCGAGGTTATCCGCCGTTCGTAGACGGAGCTCTAAGGAGTCAACGTGTTTTCGTATATTAAGCGCCATTGGCCTGTCTACGTGATTTTGACCTTGATTGCCATTGCGTTAGGGTTTGGAGCTGCCTACATCGTGGGCGCGAAGGGCTCGACCCCCGCCTCCGCAATCAGCGAAGAGGTGGAGCAAGAACAGAGCACGGGTGCCGATGGGATTCCTGAGTCCGAGCAAGCAATCGTTGATGGTGGATCTTCGTCTGCAGAGTAGATGCGGCGATTTAAATGATTGAAAGCGGGCGAGCCGGGGGACTGGCTCGCCCGCTTTTTCATCGCGCTAGCGCTTCTTTGGGATTGACCTAAGGCGAGCGAACCATAGGGCTGCGGCACCCGAGGTCAGGAGCGCGGTGATGCAAGCGGCGATGGGAGCTGACCCTGTTGCCGGTAGGTCCTGCGGTAGGGTACAGCGTTGAATGACACTGTCCTCGTCATGTGACTCAAGTTTATCGCCGCCGCCGTTGCGGCAAAGATCGACGCGTGCGCTGTTGGTGAGTGCAGTTTGGGGTGTGTAAGCCGACGTTGCCTGCATGTGCACGACTGCGCCCCGAGCATCTGTGCCAAGGATTGCTTTGGCATCGTCAAGGTCGTCGTGCTCATCTTTGAGATCATCACGGGTCCAAGAATCCGTATCGCTTCGAGTCGTAAAGTCGGCGGCTACCGCACCGTATTCAATGCGAATGCCCGTCACGACGGTATTGGATGAAAGGTCGAGTTCTTTCGCCTCGAGTGTGGCGGATTCCGTGGTCGAGACATCCGCCTTCCAGAGGTGCCAGCCGTCGTAATCGACGAGGCGGCAATCTTCACCCAGACTCTCTTTTACTTCGTCGGACTCAAGCCAAGGATTTTCGTGCCCATCGTCAAGCGTCGCGTTTGCCGGCTCATCGACGTCTGTCGAGTCCAACGGCGTCGTGCGATACCACACGTTGCACAGACCGTTGAGGTCGCCGATGGCGACGGGGGTTTCGATTGAGACGAATCTCGCCGTGCCGTCTTTGGCGCACTCAAGATCATCGGTAATCGTAAACTCATCAACCCAAGTAGCGGAATCGTTTCGAGCATCGATGGTATAGGAGAAAAGCCCATCCGTATTGGTTTGCATCGCGGCGCGGTTTTTTCCATCGCCGTTAGCCAACAGACCCTTCCCGATAGGTTGGACAAGTTCCTGACGCTTGTCGACCTGTCCTTTGATCTCGATGGGCGCATCCTTCATCGCGACGGATTGGACTTCTCCCGTATCCTTTATTTCAAACGTTATCTCCTCGGCAAGGTCATAGGTCCGCGGAGACATCGTTTCGCGCAACGAGTAGGTACCGGGTGCAAGATGTTCGATGCGGTGCGGCTTGTCGGATGAGGTCCAGGAGTCTATTTCGGTTTTATCGGGACCATATAAGGTGAGCTGTGCGCCTTTCACTTCCTGCTCTCCGCTTGCATCGACCTTGGAGATATCAACCTTGGTGTAATCGTCGGATACGTTAAGCCGTGCTTCCACAACGGGTGTTTTCTGGTCGGCATAGGTAAGGTCGACGATATGATGCGTCCGGTCGAGCAAGAAGCCGGTCGGCGCTTGAGTCTCGACAACCTCGTAGCGTGCGGTGCCAGATCCCAGCGGGAGGTCGTCCGCGCGTGCTTCTCCAGTTTCATCCGTCGTGACGGTAGCGACAGCCTCGCCGTCGAGCGCGGCAATGCTACCGTCGGGGCGCACGATATCACCTGAGGCACGGATCTCAAAGATGGCGCCCGCGAGGCTGCTGCCGTCTACGGCATCGGTTTTAACGATCCTGATGTTTCCGGTCGCGGCGTGGTCATAATACGAGACGATTGCAACGGGCGTTAGGTTTATATCGGCGGGTATGTTTACCTCGATCTCTCCGCCGACAAGATAGGGCTCTTTGGCCGAGGTTTCGCGTACATAATAGGTGCCCGGCACGAGCGATTCGGGCAGTGTGACGGTGCCGGTCGCGTCAGTCGTAAAGGTGTCCATTACGTTATGTGCTGGATACCAGCATGTTTGTGAGACAGGTTTGTGATTGCTGTCGAGGAGTTGGAAGGTGAATCCGGCTAGGGGAACAGAGGCGCCTGTTTGGGCATCGCGTTTTACAATCTGGAGATGCGTCGACAGAGCGTGGTTGTCCACGATATATTGAAGCTCGGCGCCGTCGGAAATCTGATTGGCCTCGACGGTCCATTCCCCCGCACGTTTAAAACCCTCGGGGACGGTTTCCGGAACCTCACGAACCGTGTAGCCGGCGCGGTCGTATGGGACGGCTCCGTGGACACCGGCTGGTCGCTTGCCTGTGCCGAACCATGCTTCGGGCTGGTCTTTGGTGGAGGCAAAGCCATAGATGTTTGTAGTCAGTGTGCCAACAACCTGCTGAGAGCTGTTACTGACAACCTCAAAGACAACATCTCCTGCCGGCTGCTCCAGGCCGGATTGATCGCTATTGCCGTAGTCCTTGAATTTGGAAATCTCAAGGTCAAACGCAATGGGGATATTGGAAACGCGAGATTCGATCTCGACCACGCCTGAATCGCCGAGTTGGTCGGCTCCAACGGTGTAAGACCAACTGTCACCGGAGGGCAAATAGCCCTCGGGCGCCTTCGATTCATAGATGGTAAAGGTTCCCAGGGGGACATCGGTGAGGGTAGCTCGACCGCTTTCATCGGTCCTGAGAGTTTGTGTCCATCCAGGGGTTGATTGCGATACGCACACGAATTCTGCTCCTGCGAGCGAAGCTCCAACTTGGGGGCCTGCATTCGTTGCGGCGTCGAGCTTTACAATGCGCAAGGTAATGGTGCCGGGTTGTTCATCAATGGTGACGTATCCGCCGTTATTCGTCGTGGTAAAGGCAATGCGATCGTGCAGGGGGATATAACCAGCTGGCGCTGTTATCTCAACTAGGTAGTATGCCGTGTTGGGTAGGAGTGTTGCCTGCGCTCGACCGTTGCTGTCCATCTGGACGGTGCCGACACGCGCGCCGCTGGCGCTCTCAAAAACATCGAATGTTGCCCCGTCAAACTGATAAGTATTGTTTCCGCTGGTAATGGCAGCGTTTGCAGACTGCTTTTGGAAGGAAACAGAGACCGCCGGCAGTACATAGAGCATGTCTTGACGTTTGCTGCCGCCCGATACGGTTCCTATATAGCGCCGCGCGCGGTGCGGAGCGGCTTTGATGCTTCCTGATTTTGCGCTGTCGTGGAGCCACCGCGCAGCCGCCACGACTTCATTGTCGGCGGTAAAGTGCCCGCTCTTGGTTTTGCCCTGAGCGGTTGTGTAGGAGTAGGTGCCGTCGACATGGGTAGTGCCGTTGAGCATCCATACGGCAAGCTGGGTGGCGGCGCGGGCGCGATCGGGTGAAAGATGGTAACCGCCAAACGACGTGGCGGTAGGATATCCGTGACAAACGATTGCCGCGAACTCGTCGTCGAGCCACACCCAGCCTTGATCAAAGTTGAGCCATGGGCCGCCCGGCTTGGTGGGGCCGGGGCGCTCCTGGTTCATGCAGTAGGCAATCGAGGCGTCTTGAGCTTCATACTTGCCGATGAAGAAGGGCCCACAATCATCGCTAATAGTGCGGAAGCCGAGCTGGTCGTAGCCATCGACGGCAAATGCGGCTCCCGGTGCCAGACAGCCGAAAAGCAGGAAGAGGAGCAGGAGCAGCGGACCTGTTGCGATTGCGCTGTGGACAGAGTGCGTGGGTGCGTTGGACATGGCTGCTCCTTATCCCTCGTGCGCCGCATGGGGAGGTTGCGACGCGTAGGATGAGGCTACCCCCGAGGTTCATGCGGGTAAGTACCGGAGCCTGACCAAAAGCTTGCCCAATTCCTGACAAATTGAGCTCAAATACAACAATCAGGCAAAAGCGCAGGTAGAAGATAAGGAGAACAGGAGGCCAAAGGTCCTCGTCTCCACAATTGATGCGATTTTCAAACGAATCTCCACAGCTAAAACAAGCATCGCCACCCTTGTATCGAACAAGACAACCGCGTTATACTAGCCAACACACAAGCGGGCATCGCCAAGTGGTAAGGCATCAGCTTCCCAAGCTGACACTCGCGGGTTCGAGTCCCGTTGCCCGCTCCAGAAAAAGTAAAAGCACGACACCGTTCCGGTGCCGTGCTTTTTTCAATAAAGCGCCGGGACTCGAACCCGCCAGGGTGCGAGCGTAAAACAAACGCGAAGCGTTTGTAGCGAGCAGGCGAAGGCGCCGGCAGGCGCCTGAAGCCGGTGCGGATTTGCGAAGCAAATACGCGGACGTCCCGTTGCCCGCTCCATCGAGCGCGGGAGACTTTGGGGCGGCCAATTCAACAAAGTCTTCCCCATCGTCTCCGTGAATCCGAGGAGATCGACCGCAGCCGGTGCGGATTTGCGAAGCAAATACGCGGACGTCCCGTTGCCCGCTCCAATTCCAAAATGTTAGGTTAATGCCTGCTGCCCATACTTGCACCTGCGCACGGTACAATGGTTGGGTTACGACCAACGTGCCAATAACCAAAAAGGAGCCGCTATGATCGATCGCTATACCCGCCCGGAGATGGGACACATCTTCTCCCTCGAGAACAAGTACGCCATTTGGCAGGAGATCGAGGTCCTGGCCTGTGAGGCCCAGGCGGAGCTCGGCAAGATCGGCATTTCTAAAGACGAAGCCCAGTGGATCCGCGACCATGCCAACTTTGAGAAGGCAAAGGTCGACGAGATCGAGGAGGTCACGCGCCACGACGTCATCGCCTTCCTGACCAACATGAAGGAGTACATCGACGCCGATGTTCCCGAGGGCGACCCCAAGCCCAGCCGCTGGGTTCACTATGGCATGACCAGCTCCGATCTGGGCGACACGGCTCTGTGCTACCAGCTCACCCAGGCCTGCGACCTGATCATCGAGGACGTCAAGAAGCTCGGCGAGATTTGCAAGCGTCGCGCCTTTGAGGAGCGCAACACGCTCTGTGCCGGCCGCACTCATGGCATCCACGCCGAGCCGATGACCTTCGGCATGAAGTTCGGCTCTTGGGCCTGGGAACTCAAGCGCGATCTGGATCGTCTTGAGGACGCCCGCAAGAATGTTGCCTTCGGTGCCATCTCGGGCGCTGTTGGCACGTACAGCTCCATCGAACCGTTTGTCGAGGAGTATGTCTGCGAGCACCTGGGTCTGGTTCACGACCCGCTGTCCACGCAGGTTATCAGCCGCGACCATCACGCCTATCTCGCCGGCGTTCTCGCCACCACCGCGGCCACCTGCGAGCGCATCGCTACCGAGGTTCGCAATCTGCAGAAGACCGATACCCTCGAGGCCGAGGAGCCGTTCCGCAAGGGTCAAAAGGGCAGCTCCGCCATGCCGCACAAGCGCAACCCGATCACCATGGAGAAGGTCTGCGGTCTGTCGCGCGTCGTGAAGTCCAACGCCCAGGTTGCCTTCGATAACGTCGCCCTGTGGCACGAGCGTGACATTTCGCACTCCTCTGCCGAGCGTGTCGCCCAGGCCGACAGCTTCATCGCCCTCGACCACATGTTCCAGTGCCTCATCCGCGTTATCGACGGCCTGCAGCTGTACCCTGCCCGCATGATGGCCAACCTCAATAAGACCCGCGGCCTCATCTTCTCCTCCAAGGTGCTGCTGGCCCTCGTCGACACGGGCATCACCCGCGAGGACGCGTACGCCATTGTGCAGGAGAACGCCATGGCAACCTGGCGCGAGGTGCAGGATTGTGTCTCCGGCCCCACCTTTAAGGAGCGTCTCGAGGCCGACCCGCGCTGCACCGTCAGTCAGGAGAAGCTCGACGAGATCTTTGATCCGTGGGACTTCCTCACCCGTATCGACACGGTCTTTGATCGTCTGGAGCAGCTGAGCTTCGAGTAGGTTCGGGCATAACGTTAGCTTTTTAGGGCGCTTTGCTGGTAATGTGTGTTGCCGGCAAAGCGCCTCGTTGCATTTAGGGAAAGACGGGGATAATAGTCGTCTCGAATAACATTCTGAGAGGGGATCGCATGATTTCGTTTGATTACAAGCCGCAGGGTGTATGCTCTCGCAATATTCACCTTGACCTTTCCGATGACGGCAGCAAGGTGCTGGGCGTTGAGTTTACCGGCGGCTGCGATGGCAACCTCAAGGCCATCTCCAAACTGGTCGAGGGCGCTCCTGCTGACCGTGTGATCGAGGTTCTTGCCGGCAATACCTGCGGCATGAAGAAGACCTCTTGCGCCGATCAGCTTACGCGCGCTATCGAGGCCGCTCGCGCCGAGATCGCCTAATGGGTATCGCCGACCACATCAAGAACGGAATATCGCGTCGCGGCTTTGTGCTCGGTGGAGCTGCCGCGGGCGCTGCCACGGTGCTTGCCGGATGTTCGAAAAAAACAGGCACCAGTGATGATGCCGCTGGCGAGCCGCAGGTTATCAAGGACGATTCGAAGATTGTCTCGATCACTGATGAGTACGAGGCAGTTGACATCGATCTTGAGCCGGCGGCATCGTGGACGCTGCCGCTGGGCACGTTGCTGTACTACTGCGATGGTGACTATGCTGCGGCAATGATGGCGCCCGCATCGGCACTGCACGCCAACACACTCGGTGTGCTCAACCTGGGCGATGGCTCGCTTACCACATTAATTGAGAATCCTATCGAGGGCACGGGGTATGCTTTTTACGATGTCCGTGCCGGCGACGGCGTGTTTGCGTGGGTTGAGATGAACTTTGCCAGTTCATCGTGGAAGCTCTACGCTCAAAATCTGTCGGGCGCTTCGCTCTCTGGCGACGTGGTTGAGCTCGATCGAGGTGGCAAGGACTACGATCCGCCACTGTTTACGACGTTCGGGTCATCAGCCATCTGGTATAAAATGCCTTCGGCAGGCGGCAATAAAACGAGTAGTGATTCGTTTTGCTATCGTCGCTCGCTTGATGAATCCAAGGCCGAGACAATTTGGAAATCGACGGGCCGCTTTGCGTCGGCCCCGCGCGTGAGCGACGGCATTTTGACCATCTCGCCGCGTGTCCGCAACGACGAGGGCGTCTACTACGGCATAACGGCAATCGATCTGACCGATGGCAACAACACCAAACGTGCCCAGCTAGTCCTTCCCTCGTCAGTCTCGCCTTTCGAGGCCGTATATATGGGCGATACCTTCGTGTTTTCTATCGAGGCGACCTATAGTGGCGTGGGCAGCCTGGGCAACATGGGCACGTATATCGGTAATGAGGGAGGGCCATACCTCTTCCTGTCCCGCGAGCCGCTCGCATGTGCTGCCGGCAAGAAGAATAAATATCTCGTTAAGGTACAGGCATCGCATTTTCTCATCGACACCTCTGCCAAGACCTATGGCTCGCTACTGTCGCCCGACCGCGCTTTGGAATATGGCGATTATCCAGCTACGGCGGGAAAATCGGACTCATTTCTTACGTACGCCACGGTGCGCAACAGCCAGGGTATACCCGAGACGGTCACCGCACGCCTATTCTCTCTTTAAGCTTAGAGGGGTTAAAAAGGCGCCAACAGGGGAATAAACGCGTTGTAATTGTGAGTACCGCCCGCCGAGCTGCCGCGTCATAGTGGCATCCGGCGGGCTCAGGTGCGTTAAAATGGGCTTGTTCTTAGCTGATTGAGACAGGGGGGCCGTGTTATGGCTTCAGATGCAAAAAAGATTCTGCTGGTCGAGGATGAGAAGGCAATCCGTGACGCCGTCGCTGCCTATCTCGAGCGCGAAGGCTACTGGGTTGTGGGTGTCGGCGACGGCCAGTCCGCGATCGAGGAGTTCGAGAAGCATCAGTTTGACCTGGTCGTGCTCGACCTTATGCTCCCCAAGATCCCCGGCGAGCGCGTTTGCCGCACCATTCGCGATACCTCGGATGTCCCCATCATCATGCTGACTGCCAAGGGCGAGATCGAGGACCGTATTATCGGTCTTGAGCTCGGCGCCGACGACTATCTGATTAAGCCGTTCTCGCCGCGCGAGCTTGTCGCGCGCGTTCGCGCTCTGTTCCGCCGTGCCCATCAGGCCGACGAGCCAGCCGTCGAGGTACTCGACTTCGGCGATCTGGTCATCGATATCTCGGGCCACAAGATTTTGGTCGAGGGCAAGGAAGTCGACCTGACGGCTTCCGAGTTTAAGCTGCTCACCACGCTTGCCCGTCACCCCGGTCGCGTCTACAACCGCATGGAGCTGGTCGAGAAGGTGCTCGGCTACGACTTTGAGGGCTATGAGCGCACCATCGATAGCCACGTGAAGAACCTTCGCGCCAAGCTGGGCGATGATCCCAAGAAGCCCAAGTGGCTCTACACCGTCCACGGTGTCGGCTATCGCTTCGAGGCTCCGGCCAAGACCGATAAGTCGGACGAGAAATAGGGAAATCACATATGACACCTGCGCGCTTTGAAATCGGACAAAAGCACAAGCAGGAGAGCGAGGCGGGTTCCAAGGCTAGTTGGAACACGCCTCGCTCCGATTCACGGCCAACGATGAGCTATCCCTCGCGCATGGCACTTGCTTTTGCTCTGACATCGCTCATGACGGTATTGGTGCTGGTGGGCGTGGTCTCTGTTGTGTGGGGCACGGTCTTTTCGGATTACACGCGCTCCAATATCGTCGAAATCGCAAATTCCGCTGCCGAAAAGCTTGCGACGTCGTATGAGGAAAACGGCAATTGGACTGCGGGCGAGCTACGTACGGTCGCGACATCAAGTTTGGTGTCCGACGACCTGAGTATGCAGGTCGTCAACAAGAAAGGCGTTGTCGTTTATGACGACTCATGGCCTTCGGCAAGCGCGACCGCCGATGTGCGCGAGAACGAATCGCCGTCGAGCAGCTCGAGCGGGAAAAAAGCATCGCATAGTCCGGTCTCGTCGGCTCCCACCGGCTCCGATAGCGTTGCAAACGTCGAAATCATAACGTCTTCCGGCGAGCATGTCGGACAAGTAAAGCTGTGGGCCATCGGCTCCGATGCCTTGCTCACCAAGGCAGATTCTGCGTTTAGGGAGAAGACCTTTAACGCCATGGCCCTTGCTGCGGTTGTTGCAGTTTGCATTTCGGTCGTTATCGGATCACTCGTGTCGCGCATGCTCACCAAGCCGATTCACCGTATTACCAGCACGGCCAAGCAAATTCGCGATGGCGATCTGTCTGCTCGTACGGGCTTGCGCGGCGATGACGAGATCGATCAACTGGGCGAGACATTCGATGAGATGGCCACATCGCTCGAGAAGGATATGAAACACGAGAAACGTTTGACCTCGGACGTGGCTCACGAACTTCGCACTCCGCTTATGGCCATGCTCGCAACGGTCGAGGCCATGCAGGATGGCGTATATCCTACCGACGATGAGCACTTGGAGACTGTTGCTTCCGAGACGCGTCGCCTGGCTCGTCTGGTGCAGCAGATGCTCGACCTGTCGCGCATGGAAAACAGCACGGCTCCGCTCAACCTTGAGCCGGTGGACATGGTTCCTTTCGTGCGTTCCATCGTCAATGCCCAGGAGCGCCTGTTTGTCGACCGCGATCTGCGCTTGCGCTTTGCTGACGAGACCCAAGGTCACGACGATGTCGTCGAAGCCGATCCCGACATGATCACACAATGCGTCATCAATCTCATGAGCAACGCCATGCGCTACACCCCCGAGGGCGGTTGGGTCGTGGTGTCGGTGCTCAGTGACCGCAAACACGTCAGCATCGCCGTTTCTGATACCGGCATCGGTATTGCCAAGGATGACTTGTCGCGCATCTTCGGCCGTTTTTGGCGCGCCGATGCCAGCCGTGCCCGTGAGGCGGGCGGTCTGGGCGTGGGCCTCGCCGTGACTAAACAGATCGTCGAGCGCCATCACGGCTACATATCCGTGGAGTCGGAGCTTGGAAAGGGTACGACTTTTACGATTCATCTGCCTCGCGAGCACACGGCGGACGCGGCATCTACTACAATGGAGCACTAGCTTTTCGCTATTCGGTGAAGGAGGGGTTTCGTCCCTGCCGCTCCGAGTTTGCGAAAACGTGCGGGAAAGAACCCGCATTACTGTCGTATTTTGGTAAGGAGTGACTCACGTGACAACGATGGAGCGTCGTCCGGATTCCCGTGGCAAGGTTCGTGATATCTACGATGCCGGTGAAAACCTGCTGATGGTCGCCACCGACCGCATTTCTGCGTTCGACTTCATTCTTCCCGACGAGATTCCGTTTAAGGGAGAGGTGCTCAACCGCATCTCGGCATTCTGGTTCGATAAGTTTGCCGACATCGTTCCCAACCACCTCGTTTCCATCGACCCGGCGGATTTCCCTGAGGAGTTTGCTGAGTATCGTGACTACCTCGCCGGCCGCGCCATGCTGGTTAAGAAGGCCCAGACGATTCCTATCGAGTGCATCGTCCGCGGCTATCTGACCGGTTCGGGCAAGAAGACCTACGACGAGAACGGCACCGTCTGCGGCATCCAGCTGCCTGAGGGCCTGACCGAGGCTTCCAAGCTTCCTGAGCCGCTGTTCACGCCGTCCACGAAGGCCGAGATCGGTGACCACGACGAGAACATCTCGTTCGAGCGTTGCTGCGAGATCGTGGGCGAGGACATCGCCACGCAGATTCGCGACCTTTCCCTCAAGATCTACAAGGCCGCTGCCGAGTACGCCGCGACCCGTGGCATCATCATTGCCGACACCAAGTTCGAGTTTGGTGTCATCGATGGCAAGGTCACGCTGATCGACGAGTGCCTCACGCCCGATTCCAGCCGTTTCTGGCCTGCTGCCAGCTACGAGGAGGGCAAGATCCAGCCCAGCTACGACAAACAATTCGTCCGCAATTGGCTCAAGGCCAACTGGGATATGACGGGGGAGACCCCGCACCTGCCCGCCGAGGTCATCGATGGCACGTCCGAGCGCTATCGCGAGGCCTTCCAGATCATCACGGGCTCCCAGTTCACAAGCATGAAGGAGAACGCATAAGTGAGTACCCGTAGCGCCACGAACAAGCGCACGCAATCCCACGAGGTTACCGGGGTTGCGCGCAAGTCCGCCGCATCTGCTAAGCCTGCCCGTCAGGCAGCGAGCTCTGTCCGCGTCGTGCCGGCTTCGTCTAAGGCACGCCGCAAAGAGCTCGAGAAGGGCGAGAACCTCGAGGGCCTCTCTAAAGAGGAGAAGCGCGCCCGCAAGGCTAAGCAGCGCGCCAAGGAGGACCGCATCTACACGGTGTCGAATATCCTTCTCAAGCAGGATGAGGACTACACCAAGCGCCGTCGTATCTGGTGGGCCGTGCTTACTATCGGCATGGTACTCGTCGTGGCAATTTGGGCTTCGCTCTACTTCGCTCCCGCTGGCATGGTGTCCAGCCCTGTCCAGATGGTCGGCATCGTTTTGTCCTACGTCGTCATTTTGGGTGACTTTATTTACGACTTCGTTCGTATTCGTCCCCTGCGTAACAGGTACCGCACGCAGGCCGAGGGCATGTCCGAGAACAAGCTCAACGCTCTTATTGAGCGCGCGGCTGCCGAGGAGGACAAAAAGGACTCCAAGAAGAAATAGCGTTTGCATGCATACTTATCGCTAAGATATAAGGCGCGTCGTTTTTGCGGCGCGCTTTTTACTGTTCTATAGATAGATGGAGTGGCACATGATTCGAGCTGCCCTGACGGTCGAAGAAGCTCTGGAGGGCATGAAGGCCCTGGAGCCCAAGATTAAAAACTATGCGCGTCTGGTTGTCCGCAAGGGCGTAAACGTCAAGCCCGGCCAGGAGGTTGTCGTTCAGTCTCCGGTCGAGTGCGCGCCTTTTGCCCGCGTGGTGGTCGCGGAGGCTTATGCCGCCGGCGCTGGCCACGTGACGGTCATTTGGGCCGATGATGCCGTGACGAGGCTCACGTACGAGCATGTCGATAAAAGCTATTTTGAGCAGACGCCCGAGTGGAAGCGCATGCAGCTGGATTCCCTGGCCCAGGATGGTGCCTGCTTTGTCTTTATCGAGGGGGCGGATCCTGCGGCCCTCAAGGGCATCGATCCAGCCAAGCCGGCCGCGGCATCCAAGGCGAGGAATACGCAATGCAAAGTTTTCCGCCGTGGACTGGATTACAACATCAATCCGTGGTGCATCGCCGGCGCTCCGGTCGTGGCTTGGGCGCACGAGGTGTTCCCGGGAGACGCCGATGAGGTTGCAATCTATAAGCTGTGGAATGCGATTCTGCACACCGCGCGCGCCGATGGCCAGGACCCAGAGAGCGACTGGGAACTCCATGACGCCGCATTCGAAAAGAACCTGCGTTTTCTGAACGACAATCGTTTCGACTACCTGCATTACGCCGCGGCAAATGGAACCGATCTGACGATTGGCATGACGAAAGGTCACGAGTGGGCCGGCGGCAAGGGCAAGACGCCCGAAGGGCACCCCTTCTTCCCCAACATTCCCACCGAGGAAGTCTTCACTTCGCCCGATCGCATGCGCGCCGACGGTATCGTGTACTCGGCCATGCCGCTCATCCACCATGGCAATAAGGTCGACGATTTTTGGATTAAGTTCGAGGGCGGCCGCGTAGTGGACTACGATGCCCGTGTGGGCAAGGCAACGCTCGCAAGCATCATCGATACTGACGAGGGCGCTGCTCACCTGGGAGAGGTCGCGCTCATCTCCAAGAACACGCCGATCCGCGAAAGTGGCGTACTGTTCTACGATACGCTCTATGACGAGAACGCTAGCTGCCATCTCGCGCTAGGTGTCGGTTTCCCCGAATGCATCGAGGGTGGGTATGACATGTCCAAGGAAGAGCTCCTGGAGCATGGCGTTAACGTCTCGAGCACGCACGTCGATTTTATGATTGGCACGGACGACATCGATATTACGGGCATTACGCCTGATGGACGTGAAGTTGTGATTTTCCAGAACGGCCAATGGAGTTGGGAATAGTCCCAGACCGTGGTACAATGCCACCCGCGGGCCGTTAGCTCAGCTGGCAGAGCAGGGGACTTTTAATCCCAAGGTCCAGGGTTCGAACCCCTGACGGCCCACCATAGAATGGAAAAGCGACTGGCGGATGCCGGCCGCTTTTTTGTTGCCGCGACGCGGGTTCGAACCCGAAAGGGCGCGGAGCGCCGCAGCGGCCGCCTGCGGAGCAGGCTGAACCCCTGACGGCCCACCCAAAGTAAGGAATACGAAATGAAAACAAATAGATACGGAATTAGCGGCAGCACATTAAAGATAATAGCAGCCATTTCGATGGTTCTCGATCATGTAAGCAGGATCGTCCTGACCAATGGAATCATGACTCACGCATCGTACAGTCAGATATCAGACGAACAGTGGGCGATTCTAAGCGAGGCTTCGGATGTGCTTCATGTTCTTGGCAGAATTGCATTTCCCTTATTTTGCTTTTTGATAGTTGAGGGATTTTTGCATACTCATGACTTAAAGAAGTACCTGCGAAATATGCTTGTCTTCGCAATCATTGCGGAGCCCATATACGATTTCGTCCAAACCGGGCAACTATTTGACCTTCGGCAACAAAATGTTATGTGTGAGCTCCTGCTTTCCTTGGTCTTTTTGATTGTTCTGGAAAAGATACAAAGTCTTTCAAAACGGAAAAGATACATCGCAGAAACTGCTCTGATTGTTTTGACAGCACTGGCAGCTGAATACACTAAACTAGATGGCGGTGTGTATGGCATTATGCTTGTGGCCGCATTCTATTTATTCCACGACAGCAAGGCCAAGATGTTCTTTGCTGCAGTATGTGCAGTGCTCCTTTCGTCATGCCATATAGTTGGCGGCGGATTTGAGTTTGCTACAGCTAATGTACTTAATCCTGATGTTGCTGCCGCGGTCGTTTCGTTGCTGCTTATCAATCTTTATAATGGTAAGCGAGGGCTGAAGCTCAAATATTTCTTCTACATTTTCTATCCGGCACATCTTGCTCTGCTTTATGGTGTTTCACTTATTGTTTTGAACTGTCTTTAAAAACTCTCAAACAAGTCTCTGAAAACGGAAACAAATTGACTCTAAGACTGCTTGTAAATTTCCGGAAGACCTGAGAGATGCGAGGATAGGCAACGAGGGTTGCAGAGAGATGCTTCTCAGTTCTCTGGCGGATCGCACGTATCTGTATGAGGATCACTTCCACATACTCATTAATAACAGTGATAAACACGGCAGATCCTCAAAACATGAGGCTGTGGAGGTCGAACGATGCTTCGAAAGCATGAATGGCAGCGAGAAAATGAGTTCGGAAGCGCCCTCTGGATGATCCAGCATAGAATAGAAAGCGATCGGCTCCGGCTGGTCGCTTTTTTGTTGCCGCGCCACGGGTTCGAACCCGAACTTCTCTATATATAAGAACGCTTGGCGAACAAAACCTGCCTTTTACCGACGGGAAACAAATAGCTGATGCTTTTGGAGTAAAGTGGCGCTCCAGAGATGACCGATGCCTTAACACCTATAAACCAGCTGGTCATCGCCAATATCAGAAGCCAATGCTTCAGTTTTAACCTCAGTGATGCGACTGAGGGACCTATTCATTTGTGAACAAAACATGGAGTGCGCGATTCCCGCCCCCGGCGCCCCTCCGGTCTGGCAATATATCTCCTTGCCGCGCGGCCCGGTCGGACCG
>DXZW01000027.1 GCA_019419455.1 Collinsella sp.
GTAACGCCTCGCGGTGACATCGTTTTTATGTCAACCTTGGTCTAACAGAGCCAAAAGAAATGCGGAAGGTTACCGAGTCCCTCGGACGTGGGCCTAACCAAAGTCTTTGAACGGATGTGTCTCTATGGACGCATTCGCTTGATTTTGGTTGGGCTATATTTATGAAGGGACATGCCACCATGGGTTTCTTTTCTCGCCTGATGGGCGGTTCGGATGAGCAGAAGACTGCAACTTCCGAGTTCGAAATCCTCGCTCCCGTTTCCGGCGAGCTTGTTCATCTGGAAAAAACCAATGACCCCGCTTTTAGCAGCCGTGCCGTGGGCGATGGCGTTGCCGTGGTTCCCCAAGAGGGAACGGTGTGCGCTCCTGTCTCCGGTACCGTCGCGGCGCTGTTCCCGACCGAGCACGCGCTGGGTATCATGTCCGACGACAGCTCTGCTCAGGTGATGCTGCATATCGGAATCGACACTGTTAAACTTGAGGGCAAGGGCTTCCATGCGCTTGTTGCTCAGGGTGACCATGTCGACGCGGGCCAGCCCCTCGTCGAGGTCGATTTCGACGCGGTCCGCGCCGCCGGCTTCGATCCCACGGTCTTCGTTATCGTGTGCGAGCGTTCGGAGAACTCGACTCTTCGTGAGCACGCTTCCGGCCCTGTTGCTGTTAAAGAGCCTGTCGTCTGGCTTTCCGAGTAAATACTTGTGGTGGGTACCGTGGTTATCAAGCGAGTTTTCAACAATAACGTCGCAATGGTCACTTCGGACGATGGCTCTGAGCTCATCGTCATCGGTCGAGGCCTCTGCTTTGGCCGTCATGCCGGCGATGCCATCGACGAGGCATCGGTCGAAAAGACCTACGCGTTGCAGGAGGGAACTTCTCAGGATTCGCGTACGATTGACCGCTTGGCACATCTTTTAGAGTCCATCCCCACCGTCAACCTCGTGATTTCCGAGGACATCGTTCAGATGCTTCGTCGAGAGCTCAATGTTGATATCAACGACAAGATTCTCATTGCTCTCGCAGACCATATCAGCCTTGCTTTGGAGCGCGAGCGCAAGGGCGTCCCCTGCGAGAATCCGTTGCTGCTCGAGATCCAGCAGTTCTATCGCAAGGAGTATGCGCTTGCGGGCCGTGCGCTGCAGATTGTCAAGGAGTATATGGGCATCCAGATGAGCGAAGAAGAGCAGGGTTTTATTACGCTGCATATCGTCAACGCCACCATGCCGCAACGCTCCGACCGTCTCATCATCTCGGTCCAGCTTGTTCGCGACGTGCTCACGATTGTTTCCGAGCGCTATGCTACGACCCTCGATGACACCTCGCTGCCCTATGAGCGTTTCGTTCGTCACCTGCAGTTTTTCGCACAGCGAGCGCTCGATCCTGCGGCCGGGCAAATCAATGGCGACGCGCTGTTCCGAATCGATGAAACGGCGTATCCGTGCGCATTCTCGTGCGCGGACGCCATAGCTGCCCACTTGTCGTCTACCTATAACGTTGTCGTTACCGATGCCGAGAAGAGTTATCTCGCATATCACATTGTTAACCTGCTTGGAGAACCTGGTCTCTAGGCATAACGTGCCCACACATCGATTGATATAAGGCAGGGCTCACGGTCTTGTCTAGGGCACATCTGTCTTAATTTGCGGAAAAGGAAGGGGAGTACCGCTATGACCGCAAAAAAGAAGTTCAATTTCAAAGCGCCGTTGGAGGTGTTCGCGAAGTCAATCGTCCAGCCGATGATGTATCTCTCGGTTGCCGGCATTCTGCTCATCGTGGGCATTATTCTGACCAACAAGACCATTTGCGCCTTGATCCCCGTACTGGGCTCCGGTCCGTTCCAGCTTGTGGGCACCGTTGTCTATCAGTCGCTGATGTTTATCATCAACAACCTCTCGATTCTGTTCTGCGTGGGCATCGCCGGCGCCATGGCAAAGAAGAACAAGGGCCATGCTTCGCTGATTGCCCTGATGTCGTTCTTCCTGTTCCTGCAGGCTAACAACATCGTGCTCAACGCCACCGGCTCTCTTGCCGAAGCGAGCGGCATGCTCGGTCTTACCGGAACCGGCCAGAGCACCGTTATGGGCATTCAGGTGCTCGATACCGGCGTGTTTGGCGGCATCATTCTTGGTTGCATCACCGGTGCCGTGTTCAACAAGTACTCGAACAAGCAGTTCCCCATTGCCCTTTCGATGTTCTCGGGCGTTCGTTTTCCGTTCCTGATCATGATCATCATTTCCTGGATCATGGGTGCTGGCTTCTGCATCGTTTGGCCTCCGGTTCAGGGTGCCATCTCCTCCGTTGCCGGCATCATTAAGGAGTCGGGCAACATCGGTCTGTTTATCTACGGCATGCTCAACAAGCTGCTCGTTCCTACCGGTCTGCATCACCTCATCTACACCCCGTTCCAGTTCTCCGATGTGGGCGGCACCCTGACGCTGGGCGATCAGGTTATCGCCGGCGCCTATCCCATCCGTGTTGCCGAGATGGCAATGACGGGCCAGCCCTTCTCCGATAGCACCTATTTCAACAGCTACACCTTCAACAACCTGTGGCCCTACATCGGTATCGGTCTCGCCTTTATCTTCACCGCTTACAAGGGGAACAAGGATAAGACCAAGGCCGTTATCATCCCGCTGATCATCACCGCCGTGCTCTCCTGTGTCACCGAGCCCATGGACTTCCTCTTTGTCTTTGCCGCTCCCGTGCTCTTTGTTGTTCACTCGGTTCTTTCCGGTATCTTCCTGGTCCTGCTCAAGGTCCTCTCCGTGCCCGCTTCGACTGCAGGCGGCATCATCAACATCGTGGTTTCCAACCTGGTCCTTGGTGTCGATAAGACCAACTGGCCGATGATGCTCGTGCTCGGAGTCGTCAACGCCGCTCTGTACTTCTTCCTCTTCACCTTCCTTATTAAGAAGCTCAACCTCCACACGCCTGGCCGCGAGGAGGAGTCCGAGCTCGCCGAGTCCGTTGCCGAGGGCGAGGCCGCCGCGTCTGTCGCGGTGAAGCAGGGCGCTGTTGCCGCAGCTCCCGCAGAGGGCGTCGATGCAGGTATTGCCGACCTGGTCGCAGGTCTTGGCGGCAAGGACAACATCGAGGAGCTCGAGAACTGCTTTACACGTCTTCGCGTGAACGTTAAGAACCCGGACCTCATCGATGAGAACCTCATCAACCACGTGCCCAACAGCGGCATCAACCGCAACGGCAACAATATCCAGATCATCTTTGGCATGAAGGTCGCCGAGATGCGCGACAAGGTCGAAAACGCAATTGAGAAGGAGCAGTAAACAATGATCATTACTCTGTGTGGTGGCGGATCCACCTTTACCCCTGGCATCGTCAAGTCCATCGCTCTGCGCAAGGACGAACTCGACGTTGACGAGATTCGTCTGTACGACATCAACGAGGAGCGCCAGCGCAAGATCGGCGTGCTCGTGGACTGGATTCTGCACGAGGACCTCGGCCTGGACATCAAGCTCACGGTGACCACCGACAAGGAGACGGCTTTTGCCGACGCGAGCTTCGTGTTTGCCCAGATGCGCGTGGGCGGCTACGCCATGCGCGAGCAGGACGAGAAGATTCCGCTGCGCCATGGCTGCGTGGGCCAGGAGACCTGCGGTTGCGGCGGCCTTGCCTACGGCATGCGCACCATCTTCCCCATGGTCGAGCTGATCGATGATGTTGAGAAGTACGCCAAGAAGGACTACTGGATTCTCAACTACTCCAACCCTGCCGCCATCGTCTCCGAGGGCTGCCGTGTGCTGCGTCCCAACGCTCGTATCATCAACATCTGCGACATGCCGATCGCGATTATCGACGTGGTTTGCGCTGCGCTCGACATCGACAAGAAGGATGTTGAGTACGATTACTTTGGCCTCAACCACTTTGGTTGGTTCACCTCGATCCGCCACAAGGGCGAGGAGGTGCTCCCGCAGCTGCGCGAGTACATCAAGGAGCATGAGATTCTGCTGCCCGATTCGTACCTCAAGGGCATGAGCTCGCTGATGTCCAAGAAGCCCGAGGAGGCCACCGACGAGCACCCCGAGCAGAACCGCCACACCAAGGGCAGCTGGTACTACGTCTGGAAGGGCGAGTACGAGATCATGGAGTGCTTCCCGGAGTACCTGCCCAACACGTACCTGAACTACTACCTGCAGCAGAAGGAGTTCGTCGAGCATTCCAACCCCGAGCGCACCCGTGCTAACGAGGTTGAGGAGACGCGCGAGAAGAACCTCTTTGATGGTATCGATCACTACGAGAAGACGGGCGAGATCGACGAGAGCACGTTCTATGCGGGCAGCCACGGCGACTGGATTGCCGACCTGGCCATCGCTCTGAAGAACGACACCAAGCAGCGCTTCCTGGTCATTTGCGAGAACAAGGGCGCTATCCCCAACATGCCCTACGACGCTATGGTCGAGCTGCCTGCCTACATTGGCAAGAACGGCCCCGAGGTTATCAGCCGCGACAACATCCCGCTGTTCCAGCAGGGCCTCATGATGCAGCAGCTGAACTCCGAGAAGCTCGTGGTCGAGGCTACGATCGAGGGTTCGTACGAGAAGGCGCTCAAGGCCTTCACGCTCAACAAGACCGTACCGTCGATGAAGGTCGCCAAGGAAGTTCTCGACGACATGATCGAGGCCAACAAGGGTTACTGGCCCGAGCTTAAGTAAAAGCAACAGGGTCGCTGACCGCATACCTAGAGCAATGCCCCGTCCACGTGATTGCGTGGACGGGGCATTGTCATTGGTAACGCGTTTTATCAAATATGGCATTTATCTGCGGAAATGCTCGTTTTCACCGCTAAGGACGACGTTTCATACCGCCTGCCGAACCGTGTCGCTGCCAAACAATTTTATAGGTCAGTGTTGTGCGTGTAGCAACTTCGCTCGGTCTCGCCTCCGGGCTGCCATGTGAGAGGGGATCTTATGGCTCGACTGCACGTAATGGAACGCAGCCACGCTCAGGCCGTCATGGACGACCTGCACGATGCGCTCGGTCGCCGTCTGGCGGTGAGTTCGCTCGCCCCGTGTCCCGTTGAGTTTACGGCAGCGCTCGTTAACCTGTGCTCCACCCAGAGCTGCGGCAAGTGCACACCCTGCCGTGTGGGCCTGAGCGCGCTGAGCGACCTGCTCGCCGATGTGCTCGAAGGGCGCGCCGATGAGTCCACGCTCAACCTGATTGAGCGCACCGCCCGCACCATCTACCTTTCGAGCGACTGCGCCATCGGCTACGAAGCTGGCGCCATGGCACTCACGGCCATTCGCGGCTTCCGCGACGATTTTGAGCATCACATCCGCGAGCACTCCTGCGGCTTTGACCGCGAGGCCCGCGTCCCGTGCGTTTCGGGCTGCCCGGCGCACGTCGACATTCCCGGGTACATTTCGCTGGTCGAGGCCGGCCGCTATGCCGACGCCGTCAAGGTCATCCGCAAGAACAATCCGCTGCCGCTCGTCTGCGGCCTGGTGTGCGAGCATCCCTGCGAGATGCACTGCCGCCGTGGCATGGTCGACGACCCCATGAACATCCTCGCCCTCAAGCGTTTTGCCGTCGAGCACAGTGACCTCAACGACCACAAGCCGCATGTAGTGGACAACACCGGCAAGCGCGTCGCCGTGATCGGCGGCGGCCCGGCCGGCCTTTCCTGCGCCTACTACCTGGCCGTGATGGGCCATAAGGTGACCATCTTTGAGCAGCGCCACCACCTGGGCGGCATGCTGCGCTATGGCATCCCCAGCTATCGTCTGCCGCGCGAGCGCCTGCAGGCCGAGATCGACTGGATCTTGAGCGCCGGCATCGACGTTGAGCTCGATCACTCCGTCAACGGCGAGGAACTTGCCCGCCTGCGCGACGAGTTCGATGCCGTCTACCTGGCCATTGGCGCCCACAGCGATAAGAAGCTCGGCCTTCCGGGCGAGGAAGCGCTCGGCGTGGAGTCGGCCGTCAAGATGCTGCGCGCCATCGGCGACGACGAGCTGCCCGACCTGAGCGGCCAGCGCGTGTGCGTCATCGGCGGCGGCAACGTGGCCATGGACGTGGCGCGCTCCGCCGTGCGCTGCCGTGCCGAAAAGGTGAGCATCGTCTACCGCCGTCGCATCTGCGACATGACGGCCCAGGACGCCGAGATCGCCGGCGCCCAGGCCGAGGGCTGCGAGGTGCTGGAGTTGACCGCCCCGCTCGCTATCGAGACGGGCGAGGAAGGTCGCGTGAGTGGCCTGCGCGTGCAGCCGCAGATTATCGGCGAGCCCCGTCGTGGGCGTCCGGCCCCGCGTGCCGCCGCCACGCCCGAGCGCGTCATTCCCTGCGAGCGCGTGTTTGTGGCCATTGGCCAGGACATCGATTCCAGGCCGTTTGAGGACATGGGCATCGCTTGTAAGTGGGGCTGCGTGGTCACCGATTCGGATGGCGCCGTGCCCAACTTCGATGGCCTCTTTAGCGGCGGTGACTGCCAGACCGGTCCCGCCACCGTCATCCGTGCCATCAACGCCGGCCGCGTGGCTTCGGCAAATATCGACCGCTACCTGGGCTTTGACCACAAGATCAAGCTCGAGGTCGAGCTGCCGACCGTCCAGTTTAAGGGCAAGCATGAGTGCGGCCGCTGCGAGCTGGGCGAGCGCGAGGCCGGCGAGCGTATTCACGATTGGGATCTGGTCGAGCAGGGTCTCACCGAGCAGGAGGCGCGCCAGGAGGCGAGCCGCTGCCTGCGTTGCGATCACTTTGGCTTTGGCGCGTTCCGCGGAGGGAGGAACCTGGAATGGTAGAGCCCAACAACACCACCGTCAGCGACAACACCGAAAACGGAGCGCATAACATGGTCAAGCTCACTATCGATAATTGCGAGGTCGTGGTTCCCGAGCACACCACGATCCTGGATGCGGCCAAGTCCGTCAGCATCCAGATTCCCACCCTGTGCTACCTGCGCGATCTAAACGAGATCGGCGGCTGCCGCGTATGCGTGGTCGAGGTTGAGGGCTGCGACCAGCTGGTTGCCGCCTGCAACAACTACGTGCTCGACGGCATGGTGGTCCACACCAACAGCCCCAAGGCCCGCGAGGCGCGTCGCACCAACGTGCAGCTGCTGCTGTCCCAGCACGACTCGCGCTGTACGAGCTGCGTGCGCAGTGGTAACTGCAACCTGCAGACCATCGCCAACGACCTGGGTATCTTCTATCTGCCGTACGAGCAGCACCTGGCGCGCGAGGGCTGGGACTTCGATTTCCCCATCATCCGCGATAACGACAAGTGCATTAAATGCATGCGCTGCATCAAGGTATGCGAGAGCGTGCAGGGCTTAGGGATTTGGGACCTGACCAACCGCGCCACGCATACCGCCGTGGGCACCCGCGGGCGTGCGCCGATCGGCAAGACCGATTGCGTCGCGTGCGGTCAGTGCATCACGCATTGCCCGACGGGCGCCCTGCGCGAGCGTGACGATACCGAGACCGTGTTCGACGCCATCGCCGATCCCGACAAGATCGTACTGGTGCAGATTGCGCCGGCCGTGCGTAGCGCCTGGGGCGAGGAGCTCGGCATTCCGCGCGAGGAGGCCACCGTTGAGCACCTGGCTTGCGCCCTGCGCCGCGTTGGCTTTGAGTACGTGTTCGACACCGATTTCTCGGCCGACCTCACCATTATGGAGGAGGGCTCCGAACTGCTCGAGCGCCTGGGCGCCGCCGCCAAGGGCGAAGGTGACAGCCGCGGCTGGCCCATGTTTACGAGCTGCTGCCCGGGTTGGGTTCGCTTTGTGAAGGCGCGTTATCCGGAGTTTGTCGACAGCCTGTCCACGTCCAAGTCGCCGCAGCAGATGTTCGGCGCCATCGCCAAGACCTACTACGCCAAGGTGTTGGGCGTGGAGCCCGAGCGCCTGTTCGTGGTGTCCGTGATGCCGTGCACGGCCAAGAAGGCCGAGTGTGCGCTGCCGAGCATGGTGGGCGAGGGCGGCGTGCCCGATGTGGACGTTGCGCTGACGGTGCGCGAGATGGTACGCATGATTCGCGCGAGCCACGTGAGCGTCGACACGCTTACCGAGGAGCCGCTCGATACGCCGCTGGGCTTCGGCACGGGCGCGGGCGTGATCTTTGGCGCCACAGGAGGCGTGATGGAGGCTGCCGTGCGCTCGGCCTATTACCTGGTGACGGGCAAGAACCCCGATGCGGATTTCTTTACCGACGTGCGTGGCCTGAATGGCTGGAAGGAGGCCGTGGCCGATATCGATGGCACCAAGGTGCGCGTCGCCGTGGCGCACGGGCTGGGCAACGCTGCCCGCCTGCTCGATGCGATTCGCGACGGCCGTGCGAGCTATGACTTCGTCGAGGTCATGGCGTGCCCGGGCGGCTGCGTCGGTGGCGGCGGTCAGCCCATTCACGACGGCTGCGAGCTGGCAGCTGAGCGCGGCCAGGTGCTGTGGGGCCTGGATGCCGCTGCGGACATTCGCTTCTCGCACGAGAATCCCGATGTCCAGGCGTGCTACCGCGAGTTCTTGGGCGAGCCACTCTCGCCGCTGGCCGAGGAGCTGCTGCACACCGACCATCACGCATGGACGATGCCTAACGAAGGGACGTGCTAACGATGCGCGCGTTTACTGTTGAGATGACGCGCCGGGGGTTTGCCTCGGCGCTTGCCGCGGGTGCGTTGTCGCTTGCGCTGGTTGGCTGTGGTGGCGGGTCTGCCGGTGCCGGGTCCGCCGCGGGCTCGGCTGCCGGCGGGGCTGCGGGCGCCGCGGGGCCGGTCGAGGTGCACGTCGCCTCGCTCAAGGGCCCGACGTCGATCGGTCTGGTGAGGTTTATGGACCAGGCGGCGAGCGGCGAGACGGACAACGAGTTCGACTTTGCGATCAACACCGCCGCCGACGAGATCGTGCCCAAGGTCATTCAGGGCGATATCGACATTGCCCTGGTGCCAGCCAACGTGGCGAGCGCGCTCTACAACAAGACCGAGGGCGCGGTGCAGGTCATCGACATCAACACGCTGGGCGTGCTGAACGTTGTGACGGGCGATGCGAGTGTGGCCTCGTTTGGCGACCTGGCGGGTCGCACCGTCTACATGACGGGCAAGGGCACGACGCCGGAGTACGTCATGAACTACCTGCTGGAGCGCGCGGGCCTGACCGGCCAGGTGACGCTCGAGTTTAAGAGCGAGCCCACCGAGGTGCTGTCGGCGTTGCTTGCCGATCCGTCTGCCGTGGGCGTGCTGCCGGAGCCGTTCAAGACCGCTGCTATCGCCAAGAGCGAGGGCAAGCTGTCGGCACCGGTGAGCCTGACCGATGTGTGGGACGAGCTGGCAGGAGACACGGGCTCGCGCTTGCTGACGGGTGTGACCGTGGTGCGCCGCGCGTTTGCCGAGGAACATCCCGAGGCCGTGGCGGAATTCCTGAGCTGCCACGAGGCGAGCGTGAAGGCTGTCAATGCGGCGCCGTCAGACTGGGCGCAGGCCGTGGTCGATGCCGGCATCGTGGACAATGCCAAGATCGCCGAGAAGGCGATTCCCGGGTGCATGCTTGTCTGCCAGACGGGCAAGGATATGAAGGCGGCACTTAGCGGGTATCTGCAGGTGCTGTCCGACGCGGACGCGAGTGCCGTGGGTGGTAAACTTCCGGCTGACGATTTCTGCTACTTGGAGTAGCCCGTGCGTGCGTTTGCTCGACAAATGACAGAGCGTATGAAGGCGGTGGCGGCAGCAGGTGCCGTCGCCGCCTTTTGGCTTGCCGTGTGGATCTTTGCGGCGTCGCTGGTGGCGCAGCCGCTGATCTTGCCGGGGCCGGGTGCTGTTGCCTTGGCGCTTCTGCGCCTGGTGTGCGATGGCGGTACCTGGGCGATTTTGGCGGGCTCGGGCGCGCGGATACTGGGCGGGCTGGCGCTTGCCGCGGTGTGTGGTGGTGTGCTTGCCGGGATTTCGTCACGTTCGCGGGCGTTTGCGCACCTGGTGGCTCCGGCGCTGTCGTTTGTAAAGGCGACACCGGTCGCCTGCGTGGTGGTCCTGTTGCTAATCTGGCTGGGGTCGGCGCGCGTGAGCATCGCGGCAGTCTTTTTGATGGCGCTGCCGGGCGTTTATTTCTCACTGGTCGAGGGTCTGGCGCAAGTGGACAAACCGCTGGAGCAGATGTTTCGCCTGCATGGCGTACGGGGTTGGCGCCTGTTTTGCGCCCATACCTGGCGCGAAGTTCTACCGTTTGTGCTTTCGTGCGCGCAGTCGGTGATCGGCATGAGCTGGAAGGCCGGCGTGGCAGCCGAGCTCATCGGCATGGCGGTGGGCACCGTGGGTGAGCGCATCTATCAGGCGAAGCTTTTGATCGAGACGGCTGATCTGCTGGCGTGGACCGTGCTGGTCGTTGCCGCCTCGTGGGCGTGTGAGCGCGTGCTGGTGTGGCTGCTGCGGGTTTCGGGACCCGTGGCGTGGCGCGTGGCCGTGCGGGCGCATGGACGCGGCGCTCGCGGGCGTGCGGGGGCTGCCGGGGGCGGCGCTGCGGCGGAGCTTGCGCTCGCCGTGGGCGAGCGGGCGCCCTGGGCTCCGGCGCTCGACGGACTGACACTCTGCGTGCCCGCCGGTGGGCGCGCCTGCGTGATGGGCACCTCGGGTGTGGGCAAGTCGACGTTGCTTGCGCTGGCTGCGGGGGAGTGCGCGCCGTGCTCCATGGTGTTTCAGGACGCGCGCTTGGTTGAGGACGTTTCGGCCTTGGAAAACGTGCTGGTGTGCGCCGACGCGCGCGTGGACGTCTCGAGTGCCGCGGCCCTGCTGCGCCTGTTGGTACCGGGGATCGATGTGCATGCTCGCGTGGCCGAGCTCTCGGGTGGGCAGCGTCGTCGCGTCGAGATTGCCCGAGCACTGCTGTGCCCGGGCGGCGCGGTGATTCTGGACGAGCCCTTTACCGGCCTGGATGTCGTCGCGCGCGATGTGTGCGCCGAGGTCGTGCTCGATCTGCTCGACGGTCGCACGCTCCTACTCGCCACACACGACGCCTCCGACGCTCAGGCCCTCGATATCTCGGACATCATCACGCTCTAAATACTAACTTAGCAACAAAATGATCCGTTTTTCTCCGTCCCCATGGGGTCGGGTGTGGTATTCTATCTGCGGGGTAATACTTAGGAATACCAAGTAATACCAACGCCGCAGAAACAAACTCCGGATGCGGGCCAATCGGGTTGCCTTCACAGCCCGTCGCCCAGCCGCGTGGCCCGCATCTATCCGCACCACCGTCGTTTCAAAAAGGAAGCGCCATGGCAGAACACATGACCCCGGTTGTCGCGAAGGTCTTGCCCGAGGAAAAGGCGGCCTTCGCGGCGGCAACCCAGCTCGTGGGCACCACGCCGTCCAACGCCATTCGCATGTTCATCGCCGCGTTCAATCGCTGCGGCACCTTCCCGTTCGACATCTCGCCCAACGGGGCCTTTGGCAAAGACTGTCCCCAACAACTAGTCGTTGAAGAACGTCCCCAATGACTAGTCGTTGGGGACGTTCTTAAATGACTAGCTGTCGGGAGGAGGTTGGCATGCTCAATGCGATGATTTGGGCGCTTGCCTGTTTTGGCGTCGTCGCTGCCGATATCGCCCTGAGTGTGGTTTTGTTCTCCGCTCTGGGCGTCGCATCGGTGTTCATGGGCTTTTCGATTGACGACCTCGATATTCAATTGCTTCAGGCTGCCGCGCAGATGGCATCGTTTTTAATGGCGCTGCTGTGGTGGCGTTATCTGTGGCCGCGTTCGTTTATGGCACGCCGGCAAAGCGCGCATCCGCTCGGCGGGGGAGCGCGTGGGGCGTGGAAGCGCATCGTCTGCGTTATCGTGATTGGCCTTGCCCTGCAGGTGGTCGTTGGCTACGTGACCGACGCCGTGCTGTCGCTGTTGCCCGAGGCCGCGGCCGACTACAGCGAACTTGTCGAGGAGACGGGCATGGGTGACACGAGCTATCTGGCCGTCCTGACCACGGTGCTCGGCGCTCCGTTTTGCGAGGAGCTGCTGGTGCGCGGTATCATTTTTGAGTTTTCGCTCCGAGCGTTTAATCCGCAGTGCCGCCCACTTTGGAAGCGCCGGCGTCGTGCGGGTGCGCAGGACGGCGCCATGGTGCCCTGGGCGGCCCCGAGCACGTGGGGTATCGCCGCGGCGGTCGTGCTGCAGGCGGCGATCTTCGGTTTTATGCACATGAACTGGGTGCAGGGCTGCTATGCGGGCGCTGCCGGCCTCATTTTTGGCTGGGTGCTCGTGACGACCGGGAAGCTCCGCTACACGATCCTGCTGCACTTTGCCTTTAATGCCGGGTCGTATCTCATGACGTTGCTCTGGTTTGTGAACACGCCGTTCGACGTGGTAATCACGGTCACCATCGCCGGCATCATCCTCGTGGAGGCGATGCGCTCACTGCGCCACGCATGCGAGATGGGCATAGTGACAGCACCGCTGCCCTAATTGCGGCGTCCGCCTCCGTTGGCGCCCTGACGCCCCTGAGCTGCACGGTTGCGGCCGGCGGTGTTCTGCGCACGCGACATGCCGCCGTGCCCCTTGCTGCCCTTGGGGCCCTTGCCGGCGCCACCGTGGGCCTTGCCGCCCTTCTTGCCGGTGCCATGCCCGCCGCCGGCAGAGGTCTCGCCCGGGCGTGGCGGCACGGGGCGAATCAGGCAATGCTTGGTGTAGCCGATCAGATCGCGACGGCCAGCCTTTTCCAGTGCCTCGCGCACGAGCTTGTAGTTCTCGGGCTTGCGATATTGGATGAGCGCGCGCTGCATGGCCTTCTCGTGCGGGTCGCGCGCCACATAGATTGGCTGCATGGTGCGCGGGTCAACGCCGGTGTAGTACATGCAGGTCGACATGGTCGACGGCGTGGGGTAGAAGTCCTGCACCTGCTCGGGCATGTAGCCCATGTCGCGCACAGCCTCGGCAAGCTCCACCGCTTCCTTCATCGTCGAGCCGGGATGGCTCGAGATCAGATACGGCACCACGTACTGCTTGAGTCCGTATTCACGGTTTAAGCGCTCAAATTTGCGGCAGAACGCATCGTAGACGGCGCGGCTCGGCTTGCCCATCACGGACAGCACCGCGTCGCTCACGTGCTCGGGCGCTACGCGCAGCTGGCCCGAAACGTGATGCTCCAGCAGCTCGCGCAAAAACTCGTCCGAGGCATCGGCCATGGTGTAGTCAAAGCGGATGCCGCTGCGCACGAAGACCTTCTTGACGCCCGGCAGCTGGCGCAGGTCGCGCAGCAGCTGCGTGTAGCCGCTCTCATCGACCACCATGTTCTTGCACACGCTCGGCCACAGACAGCGCTTGTTCTTGCACACGCCGTGCTTGAGCTGTTTGTCGCAGGCGGGACGGCTAAAGTTGGCCGTCGGTCCGCCCACGTCGTTGATGTAGCCCTTAAACTCGGGGTCGCGCGTGAGCAGCTCGGCCTCGCGCATGATCGAGTCGTGGCTGCGCATCTGCAGCACGCGGCCCTGGTGGAAGGTGAGCGCGCAAAACGAGCACTCGCCAAAGCAGCCGCGGTTGGAGCTAATGGAAAACTTGATCTCGGCAAAGGCCGGCACGCCGCCCGCCGCGTCGTAGTCGGGATGCCAATCGCGTGCGTAGGGGAGCTCGGCCACCTCGTCCATCTCGTCGGTGGTGAGCGTCGCCGACGGCGGGTTCTGTACCACATAGACGCTGTTGGGGTAGGGTTCTACCAGGCGATGCCCGGTGATGGGATCCATGTTCTGCTGCTGCACGTTAAAGCTGCGGGCGTAGTTGAGCTTGTCGGCAGCAAGGTCGTCCCAGCTGGGCAGCAGGTCGTAGTCGTAGACCTCGTCGAGCGAGTTGGTACGGTAGACGGTGCCGTTGATATAGGTGATTTGGTCGACGGGCAGGCCCGCGTCGAGCGCGTCGGCGATCTCGACGATCGCGTGCTCGCCCATGCCGTAGATGAGGATGTCGGCGCCCGAGTCGAGCAGCACCGAGCGCTTGAGCTTATCCTGCCAGTAGTCGTAGTGGGCCAGACGACGCAGGCTCGCCTCGATGCCGCCGATGATGATGGGCGCGTCCTTGAACGTTTGGCGGATGAGGTTGCCGTAGACCGTGACGGCGCGGTTGGGGCGGTGCCCCTCTTTACCGCCAGGGGTGTAGGCATCGGTGTGGCGACGATGCTTGGTCACCGAGTAGTGGTTGACCATGGAGTCCATGTTGCCGGCACTGACGAGAAAGCCCAGGCGCGGCTCGCCGAGCACGGTGATGCTGGCGGGGTCGGTCCAGTCGGGCTGACAGATAATGCCCACTTTGTAGCCGTGCGCGTCGAGCACGCGGCTGACGATGGCCATGCCAAAGCTGGGATGGTCCACGTAGGCGTCGCCGCAAATATAAACAAAATCGCACTGGTCCCAGCCACGCGCGTCCATGTCGGCGCGACTGACGGGGAGGAACTTATCGCGGCCCGGGCGCCAGGGACGGGCCGGCGCCGCCTGGGTGTGCGCGGCCCGGGTGGCAGGGGCGGCCGTGACCTGCGCCTTACCGCCGCGCTTTTGCTGCTGGCCCTGTTTGCCCTGCTGACTGCGCTGGTTATTCTGAGCGTGCTGAGGCTTTTTTGCCACGATCCCTCCCGGTGTCTGTATGCTGCACGTAATTGTAGCCAGTCTTTTTGGGACGGGGCTAAAAAGACTGGTGGAGTACACGAGGCGTTTGGTGTCGACGTCGCGCCCGTCGTTTGTTTCCAGACTGTGTATCTGCGCGTTGGAGGACGTGTCTCGCGCGCACGTCATGTTGTCAATGGGTTACAGTATGAACGGCGGCTATATTTCCGCCAACGCACGAGAGAGTCGTCAACAAGGAGGATGCACGACGATGCAGCGTGCCAAGCAGATATCTGAGTCCATCGAGCTGGGCATCATCTTGGCGCTCGCCGGTGGCTTTATGGATGTGTATTCGTACATTGGGCGCGACCATGTTTTCGCCAACGCGCAGACGGGCAACATCCTGCTGGTGGGCGTGAGTATCTCGGAGGGCAATTGGGCACTTGCGGGGCGTTACTTCTTCCCTGTGGTTTCGTTTGCTGTGGGCATTATGCTTGCCGACCTGGTACACGAGCGTTTTGGCAGCGTGATTCACTGGCGCCAGGTGACGGTGTTCTTTGAAGCCGTCATCTTGCTGGGCGTGAGTTTTATTCCCGGTGGCGATTTCAACCTGCTCGCCAACTGCCTTACCTCGTTTGCCTGCGGTATGCAGGTCGAGAGTTTCCGCAAGATTCATGGACACGGCATCGCCACGACCATGTGTATCGGCAACCTGCGCAACGCGCTGCAAAACGTGGACGACTACATCATTACTCACAAGCGCGGCTTTTTGGAAAACGGCCTGCTGTATTTTGGCGTGATTTTCACCTTTGTGTTTGGCGCCGTGCTGGGCAATTGGTGTATTGAGCGCATGGGTCTGCATGCCATCGTCGTGGCGAGCGTGCTGCTGTTCGTGGCGTTTGCAATCATGTTCATCGACCGCGAGCGCGACCTGCGTTTTCGCTGGAAGCTTGCGGCCGAGGCTTGGAAAGAGGGCTGTCGAAAGTAACCGAATGCGGCAAAGGGGTTGTCCCTTTGCCGCAATATTTTTCATCTTATGTTGAAACGCTTTAAATTTTTGCAGTTCTCACGAGTATTTTGTTTCAAAAGCGTTAGGATGAGATTCATAGCGTGGAGCGTAATGGGTGCCCCGCACACGATGGGAGGCTATCAATGGCTAATCGTTTCGTTCTTAACACCATTTCTTATCATGGTTCTGGCGCCATCAAGGAGATCCCCGGCGAGCTCCAGCGTCGTGGTTACAAGAAGATTTTCGTCTGCTCCGATCCCGACCTGGTCAAGTTTGGCGTTACCGCTAAGGTGACCGACGAGCTCGACGCCGCCGGCATCGCTTGGAGCCTCTACTCCGAGATTAAGCCCAACCCCACCATCCAGAACGTCAAGGACGGCGTCGAGGCCTTCAAGGCCGCCGAGGCTGACGCTATCGTAACCATCGGTGGCGGCTCCTCCATGGACACCGCTAAGGCCATTGGCATCATCATCAACAACCCCGAGTTTGCCGATGTCCGCAGCCTCGAGGGCGTTGCTCCCACTAAGAACCACGCCGTGTTTACCATCGCTGTGCCGACGACCGCCGGTACCGCTGCCGAGGTGACCATCAACTACGTCATCACCGACCCCGAGAAGGTCCGCAAGTTCGTGTGCGTCGACACCAACGACGCCCCCGAGGTCGCCGTCGTCGACCCCGATATGATGGCTTCCATGCCCGCCGGCCTGACCGCTTCTACCGGCATGGATGCTCTGACCCACGCCATCGAGGGCTACACCACCAAGGGTGCTTGGGAGCTCTCCGACATGTTCCACTTTGAGGCCATTAAGCTGATCAGCGAGAACCTGCGCGACTCCGTTGCCGAGGCCAAGTCTGGTCAGCCCGGCTCCGGCCGCGAGGGTATGGCTCTTGGCCAGTATGTCGCCGGCATGGGCTTCTCCAACGTCGGCCTGGGCATCGACCATGCCATGGCTCACACCCTGTCTGCCCACTACGACACTCCGCACGGCGTCGCTTGCGCCATGCTGCTGCCGATCGCCATGGAGTTCAACAAGCCGGTTTGCGCTGAGCGCCTGGCCAAGGTTGCCGTCGCCATGGGCGTTGACACCACGGGCATGAGCACCGACGAGGCCGCCGACGCCGCCATCGCCGCCGTCAAGCAGCTTTCCGCCGACGTCAACATCCCGCACGTCTGCGAGGCCATGAAGGCTGACGAGATTGAGGTCCTGGCCAAGGACGCCATGGCCGACGCCTGCTTCCCGGGCAACCCGCGCGAGGCAACGCTTGACGACGTCATCGAGCTCTTCAAGAAGATCTGCCCGGCTGCTTAACCTGGTTCGGCGGGCCCCGCCCGTTAGCCCCAGAATCGTCCTCGGACATGTCGGAGGCCCCGCTGCGCACTTGAACTGCGTCCCAAATCTTGGACGCCCTAAATAGCGACTAGGCCGCGAGGGCCTGATTCCGGAACTCCTCCGGGGTCAGGCCCTTCAATCTTACCTGCCTCCGGCTCGTGTTCCAGTGGACTATGTATTCCTCCAGGTCGCGTTTGAAATCCTCGAACGTCTCCCACTCGCGGCCCCGGTAGAACTCGTCCTTGACGTGGCCGAAGAGCTGCTCGGTGGCGGCGTTGTCGATGCAGTTCGCCTTCCTGGACATGCTCTGGACGATGCCGGCGGCCTCGAGCCTGGATGTGTACGAGGCGTGCTGGTACTGCCAGCCCCGGTCCGAGTGCATGGTCGGGGCGGCGCCCTCGGGGATCTTGGACAGCAGCTCGTCGAGCATCCTGACCTGCTGGGCCATGTCGGGCGTGGTCGATATGTCGCTCGCCACGATCTCCTTGGTGCAGAAGTCCAGCGTCGGGGCCCAGTAGGCCTTGCCGCCCGCCACCTTGAACTCGGTGACGTCCGTTCCCAGCTTCCGCCACGGGGCCCCGGCGTCGAAATCCCTCGCGATCACGTTCTCGAACGTCCTGCCGACGACGCCCCTGTACGAGTTGTACCTGTGGTAGGCCGTCTCGCGTCTGATACCGCAGCGAATCCCCATCTCGCGCATCATCTTGAGCACGGTCTTGTCGGCTATCACGGCCCCCTCTTCCGCCCTGAGGCACATCGCTATCTGCCGGTGCCCGCAGCCGTTGGCGGTGCGCGAGAAGATCTCGGCGGCCGCCTCCCAGAGCTCGGGGCGCGTGGGCCTCGGCGGGTGCGCGAGGGCGTAGTAGTAGGTCGACCGCTTGAGCTCGGCGCATGCGAGCAGGTGCCCGAGCGCGTGCCCCTCGGCGCGCAGGGCCGCGACCGCTTCGGCCTTCGCCCTGGTCAGAGCCCGTCCCTCTCGACCAGGGCGCGTAATTTTTTTAGGTAGGCCACCTCGGCCTCGAGCCTACGGCACCGCTCCTCGAGCTCCTCCTCGCGGGTCCGCGGCCTCGCCTTGGAACCCTTCGGCCGGCCCTTGGGCCTCGGGCGCAGGGCCTCCGCGCCGCCCCGGCGGTATAGCGCGCACCACTTCTTGAGCGGCGACATCGACATTATGCCGAACGCCGCCATCGCCTCGGTCTTCGTCATGCCGCCGTCGACGACGGCGGAGGCGGCGGCGACCTTCTGCTCGTATGTGTACCTGCCCTGCTTTCCGTCCATGCGCAGCAGCACCTCGCTCCCGAATGCGCGGTATATCTCCTGCCATCTTCTCACGGCTTCCACGGGAAGCGAAAGGGCAATCGCGGCAGATTTATACCCGTGCCCGAGCTCGAAGAGCCCTATGGCCGCCTTCCTGGCCTCGATATCATGCTTCACTCTCAAATCAACGCGCATAAAGAAAGCCTCCCATTTCTCATGTCCAAGAAATGGGAGGCAGTTCAACTTCGTGCGGCGGGGGCTTTTTGTGCCGCGCCGATGCCCCGATATGGGCAAAACCAAGGCATGCTGCCCGCTGCGGATAGGTGGTGCACTTCCCAGCGTGCATTTTTGGGAGTATTCAGCAAGCTCTGAAAAATGCATAACGTTGTGAATGGGTCGTAGTGGCCCGCGGCGCCCATCGACAGCACTTGTGGGCGGGCTATCGATGGGCGGAGATGGCTGTCGCCGCGTTTTTGGTTTGCGCCGGCCTGCAACACTGCTGCAACCACATCGTTATGTCGTTTGTGATGGGGCCGTTGGGGCCCACGGTGCTGAATACTCCGTTTTTTGCACGGTCCAAGGTGGGGTACCCTAGGATGAGAGAAATTGATACCTCATATTTATGCATATATCGATATTTCTATGCAAGATTTGGATTGTAAACCGTGCGCGTGCATAAAACCGGTGTGGGGACGTCTGGAGTCGGCTCGGCTCCTGGGGCATTGCACGTGCAGAACGGTTAAAATCGGGACTCGGTCTTAGTTTTACTTGGAAGGATGCATATGGCTTCTAATGTTGATGCTTCTCTAGAGGAGACGCTCTCCTATATTACTGACCAGTTGAAGGCGCTTACCTCGATTGCTTCGCCTACGGGCTATACCCGTGCGGCGACTGATTATCTGATGGAGACCCTGCGCGATATGGGGTTTGGGCCCGAGCGTTCCAATAAGGGCAACGTGTTGGTTGAGCTTGGTGGCGAGGGTGGGCCGCTCGTACTGGCGAGCCATGTCGATACCCTGGGCGCCATGGTGCGTTCCATCAAGGACAATGGTCGCTTGCGTCCCACGACGCTCGGCGGGCATCAGTGGTCTACGGCCGATGGCGAGAACTGCACCGTTTACACGCGCGATGGCAAAGTCTTTACGGGTGTGGTCCTCAATACCGAGCCTTCGGCGCATGTGGCCGATGAGCCGGTCAAGACCATCGAGAAGAACATGGAAATCCTGCTCGACGAGAACGTTGACAGCAAGGACGATGTGCTCGAGCTGGGTATTCAGACGGGCGACATCATCGCTATGGATCCGCGTACCACGGTGACGGAGAGCGGCTACATCAAGAGCCGCTTCCTGGATGACAAGCTGTCGGCGTCGATTCTGCTGGGTCTGGCCCGTTCCGTTGCTGACGGCGAGGTGTCGCTTTCGCGCAAGGTGTCGCTGCTCTTTACCGTGTACGAGGAGGTCGGCCACGGCGGTGCCTTTGTGCCGGCCGACACGCGTGAGATGATCAGCGTGGACATGGGCTGCGTGGGTGACGACCTGGGCTGCACCGAGCGCATGGTTTCGATTTGCGCCAAGGATTCGGGCGGTCCGTACAACTACGACCTGGTAACCACGCTGTCCAACATCGCGCGCGAGCTGGAGCTCGATTACGCCATCGATGTGTACCCGCACTACGGCTCCGACGTCGAGGCCACGCTCTCGGCCGGCTACGACATTCGCCATGGTCTGATCGGCCCCGGCGTGTACGCGAGCCACAACTACGAGCGCAGCCACATCGACGGTGTGCGCAACACTTTCGAGCTGGTTCGCGCCTACGTCCAGCGCTAACGATGCAGCGGCCTCGGCTGACACGGCAGTACCGACCGAGGCTGTCCTCTCTAACTTGCGGTGAAATAGGGACTGTTTGGCGGTTTTAAACGCTTAAACAGTCCCTATTTCACCGCAACTTATGAAGGGGATGGGGCTATTTGATGGCGCCGGTCACGGTGCCGCCGCCCAGGACGATGTCGCCGCGATAGACTACAACGGCTTGGCCGGGGGCGATGGCGCGCTGCGGCTCGTCAAAGGTCAGCAACATTTGCCCGTCTTCGCCGCACGTAAGGATCGCTGCCTGGTCTTTCTGTCGGTAGCGGTACTTGGCGCCCACGCGGATGCCGCCGGCATCCAGCTCGGCCTCCATGCGGTCGGCAGGGGCGCTCCAGATCCAGTCGTTGGCCGTGAGCGCCGTGGCCGTCAGGTCCTCGGCCTCGCCCAGATGCACGGTGTTGTTAGCGGCGTCGACGCCCGTCACATACACAGGATGCGCCATCGCGACGCCCAGGCCTTTGCGCTGGCCGATGGTGTAGCGCAGCGCGCCGTTGTGGCGCCCGACCACGCTGCCGTCGCGCCACACAATGTCGCCCGGTGCAGCGGGATGTCCGCAGCGGCGCTCGATATAGCCCGCGTAGTTACCGTCTGGAATAAAGCAGATGTCCTCGCTTTCGGCCTTCTGGGCGTTGGTAAAGCCCTGCTCGGCGGCTATGCGGCGCACGTCGCGCTCTTTGTCTAGGCCTGCCAGCGGAAAGATCGTGTGCGCCAGGCGCTCCTGCGTGAGCGAATACAAAAAGTAGCTTTGGTCCTTTTTAGGGTCCTCGCCGCGATGCAGCTGCCAGGTGCCGTCTGCCGCCTGGCTTGTTTTGGCGTAATGGCCCGTGGCGATGTAGTCGCAGCCCATGTCCAGCGCTGCATCGAGCAGCGCGCCAAACTTAATGTGGCGGTTGCAGATAATGCACGGATTGGGCGTCAGCCCCTCCTGGTAGGCGTTCATAAAACGCTCGACAACGTTGCGGTCGAAGGTTTGCTGCAAGTCGAGCACGTGATGGGGTATCCCCAGGCGCTCGGCGACGGCCTTTGCATCGGCGATGTCGTGGTCGACCTTACTCATGCCCGTGGCGGGATCGGGCGCGGGGCAGGTGAGGCGCATGGTGGCACCGACACATTCGTAACCCTGACTTTTGAGCAGATACGCGGTCACGCTGGAATCGACGCCGCCGCTCATGGCGACGAGCACGCGCTTGTTGTGCATGGGGAGGTTCTCCTTGGTGGCATGTGGCCAAAAAAGAAAAGCGGCGCGGGAGGCTGGTTCCGCGCCGCAGACATTGTAGCAAGTTCGGGCGTCCTGTGGGACACCCTGCTGGGATGAGCTCAGGCTGCCAGAAGAGAGGGGAGACCGGCGTGCCTTGGACTCGTTCTAGGAACGAGAGCTCTAGTCCTGGAAGAGTGCCGTGGACAGGTAGCGCTCGCCGGTGTCGGCGAGCAGCGTCACGATGGTCTTGCCCTCGTTCTCGGGGCGCTTGGCCAGCTGCAGTGCGGCCCACACGGCGGCGCCGGACGAAATGCCCACGAGCACGCCCTCCTTGTGGCCCACGGCGCGGCCGGTGGCAAAGGCGTCGTCGTTCTCGACGGGGATGATCTCGTCGTAGACCTGGGTGTCGAGGACGTCGGGCACAAAGCCGGCACCGATACCCTGGATCTTGTGCGGGCCGGCCTGGCCCTTAGAGAGCACCGGGGAGGTGGCGGGCTCGACGGCGACGACCTGAATCTCGGGGTTTTGCTCCTTGAGGAACTCGCCCACGCCGGTCACGGTGCCGCCGGTGCCGACGCCGGCGACGAAGATGTCGACCTTGCCGTCGGTGTCGTCCCAGATCTCGGGGCCGGTCGTGGCCTTGTGAATGGCCGGGTTCGCGGGGTTCACAAACTGGCCGGCGATGATGCTGTTGGGGGTCTCCTTCTGCAACTCTTCGGCCTTGGCGATAGCGCCCTTCATGCCTTTGGAGCCGTCGGTGAGCACGAGCTGCGCACCGTATGCCTGCATCAGCTTGCGGCGCTCAACGGACATGGTCTCGGGCATGGTGATGATCACCTTGTAGCCGCGGGCGGCCGCCACCGAGGCGATGCCGACGCCGGTGTTGCCGCTCGTGGGCTCGATGATGGTGTAGTCGCCGCCACGCACGAGCTTGCCTGCCTTCTCGGCCTCGTCAATCATGTTCTTGGCGACGCGGTCTTTAACGGATCCGGCGGGGTTGAAGTATTCCAGCTTGACGAGCACGCGGGCCTTGAGGTCCTCATCGGCCTCAAAGTGGGTGAGCTCCAGGAGCGGGGTGTGGCCGATAAGCTGATCGATGGACGTGTAAACCTTGCTCATGATGAACCTCCAAAGTGTTCAAATGACTGGATACCGTGTGGTTTTACGGTGTGTCTAGCAGCTAAACCCATAAACCTTATAGGTTGTTCGTTTAGCTGTTGGGAAGCATAGTAGACACCAAAGCCTAGTAATGCAATAGGAAATAGGAGATTATTGCAAGTTGATTAACCATCTTGACCGGAACGGGTATTTTCAAAGCCAATTTTTCGGCTAGAATTTCAACGGACTAAAAGACCGAAAGGCAGCACTATATATGTTGGTTTCCACAAAGGGCAGATATGCCCTGCGCGTTATGGTCGACCTGGCCGAGCATCAGGCGGCCGGTCGCATCCCGCTCAAAGAGATCGCGGCGCGCCAGGGGATTTCGGAGAAGTACCTCGAGAATATTCTGGCTACGCTCGTGCGCGCCAACATGCTCTCGGGCATGCGCGGCAAGGGCGGCGGCTATGTGCTCACGCGCCCGCCCGAGCAGTACACGGTGGGCGAGATCTTGCGCCTGACCGAGGGCAGCCTGGCGCCGGTCGCCTGCCTGGATGGCGACTGCAAGGGTTGTTCGCGCTCTGACGAGTGCCCCACGCTCGACGTGTGGAAGAACCTGGACAAGCTCATCAACGACTACCTCGACGGTGTGACGCTTGATCAACTTGTCGCTCCCAACGAAGGCTACGACTACGTGATCTAGCCCACCTGCCATTTGGGGACGGGGTGGAAATGGCAGATTCTCTCGCCCTTTGAGACTTGGCAAATAAGAAGGCCGCCCATTTTTGCGATGGGCGGCCTTCGTTTTGGGCTGTTGAGACGGGCGCGGCCGGAATGGCCGTTTTAGCCCTCGGCGATGCTGTCGAGGATGCTGCGCATGATGGACACCAGGATGCTGCCCATAAAGGCCGATCCAAAGCTGGCGATGGAGATACCCGCGCCCAGCAGATTGACCGACAGATAGCTGGCCAGCTCGAGCATAAAGCTGTTGACTACGAGCTGAAAAATACCCAGCGTAATGATCGTGAGCGGCAGCGAGATAACCGTGAGGAACGGCTTGACGAGCGAATCGACGATGTTCAGGAACAATCCCACGAAGGCGAAACAGACCCAGGCCTCGGCAAAACCGAAGGGCTGGATGCCGGGAACGAGGAACGTGGCAATCGCGATGGCGATCGAGGTAAAGAGCCAGTTAAGCATAAAGCGCATGGTGTGAATCCTTTCTTGCGCATGGCGTGGTGGGGGAGCGTGAGAGGCACATGCCATTGCAACTCGGATAGATGCTCGGGCACGGCTCTGTTTGGGCGCCCATTGTCTCAGATATTCGTGGAGCTTGCGTGCGCATTCGGTTTCAAAACGGCGTTCGTCCTGAAAAACGCGCCGCTGGCAGAGAGTCTTGTCGCTTTAGTTTGGTGGTGTGCTACACTGCTACGGGCAAAAGCCACAGGCGTTGCCCTATTGCATAGAACGGGCGAACGATGCCCGATGTCAGTATCAACTTCGATGCCTTATGGCGGGTTTGGCGGTGATCGATGAATATCGAGAACATGTTTGACAAGCCTGATGTCAAGCAGCTGGTCCACGCATTTAGTCTTTTGGATGACGAGAAGGATATCCAGGCGTTTTTGACCGATATCTGCACGCCGCGCGAGATCTGCGATCTTTCGCAACGTCTGCAGGTTGCGCGTTATCTGGATGAGGGCGAGCCTTATGTTGAGGTTCAGGCCCGCACCGGCGCTTCGTCCACTACCGTGAGCCGCGTTTCAAAGGCACTCAACGGCGAGTACGGCGGCTATCGCAAGATCCTCATCAAGCTGGAGGATGGCGAGTAGGCCAGCGACAACAATGAATTACGAAGAACCGTCCCTCCGGGGGCGGTTTTTTGATCCCTTGGGGACGGAGGAAATCTGTTGGCGTGGGGCAAATCTGTCCGCGTGGGCGGGTAGGATGGATGCATTGATTATTGCGAACGGTTTGAGTGGAGGACCATGCCTGTTCGAATCTATACCACCAATACCGGTACGGACTTGAGCGATGCCGAGGCGGCGCTGCTTGCCGACCTTATTGCCCGCCACGGGCGTGCCGTGCTGCTGGCGCCAACGTTTGCCGAGCTCGACCTGTGCCGTCATGATGCGGCGGAAGCCGGCGTTTCGCTGGGTATTGACTACAAGACGCCTACATCGTGGCTTCGCTCGCTTTGGGAGCTTTTGGGCGACGGGCGCGGTTTCGTCGACAACCTGCAGCGCCAGATGCTGTTTTCGGACATGGTAGCGCGTCTCGACGACGCCGACCTGCAGCCGCTTTCGCGCAGCCAGGGCACGGTGCGTATGCTCGCGCGTATGGCTCGCGATGTGCTGCCGGGTGTGGCAGGGACAGGTGCCGAGCGTTGCTGCGACAACGTTTGCAAGCCCAAGCCCAGAAGCGACGCCGAGGCTCGCGTGTTTGAACTTTTGTGCGCCTATGCGCGCGGTTTGGACCGTCGAGATATGGTCGAGCCCTGCGAGGCGGCTGACATTATGGCCGGCGCTTTGGCCGACAACCTGCCGGGGTGCGCCCGCGCCGTTTGCGTGCGCGGCGTCACGTCATTTACGTATAGCCTGCTCGAGCTGCTGTCCGCCGTGGCAAACAACGGGGGAGAGGTTGTCGTGCTGCTTGCCCGCGAGCAAGCGGCGATGCGCGAGGAGCTTGCCGCGGCATTTGATGTCCGCGGTGTGCTGTTTGAGATCGCGCCGCTGGACGAGGATGCCGGCGCTCCCGCGATTGCTCCAAAGTCCGTCGTACGTCCTGCCTTTGTGGAAGTCGCCGGGCCCCATGCCCGTGCCCGTGTCTATGCGGACGTCATCGATAAGATGGTGAAAGCGCGCAAGGAGTCCAAGGTCAACGATGCCGCCTCCGCACCCGTCGATCCCGTGCGCGTACTCGTGGTGTCCGCCCGGGCACCCCAGCTGTTCGGCGAGCTTGCCGCTCGTTTGGCGGCGCGCCACGTTGCTGCCGAGACGGCCGAGTTCACGGCGTTTTCCCAATCCATTGCGGGCAGGCAGTTCACGGCGCTCGCCAACCTGATCGAGCGTATGAAGGCCGCCGACGAAGGGGCAGCTTCTAAGACTGAGTGGTGGCCCGCTCCGGAGCTTACCGACTGGATTTACAGCCCGCTTTCGGGTGCCGACGCCGCCAGCGCGCGCACGTTCGACAAGAATATGCGACTGTCGCGCAGCAAGACCACTGCGGGCGTCAAGAGCCTGCTGCAGAGCGTGCAGGGCCAGGTGAGGGGCGCGCGTAAAGCGGCGAGCGACGAGAACTGGTTTAAGAGCGTGCCGTGCGTGATCTCGGACGTGTTCCAGGCGCTGTGGCGCGACAAACCCGTGACGGCGCTCAAGGCCATGCTTGCCGTTGCCGAGGCACTGCCCGATCGCGCACTTGGCGGTCTCGACGGTCAGGCCCGTCGCCAGGCGGAGGTGGCCCTGCTGCGCCACGTCATCGACATCCTTATGAATGACGCCCGTGCGCTCAACGTGTCGCAGGCCGCGACCGTGCCCGTGCTCGATGACATTCGAACCAAGGTGGACAAGCGTAGCGCCGCCTACGATTACGAGACCTACGAGGTTGACCGTGCGCCACGCGCCCAGGTTCGCTTTGCTTCGCTTGCCGATGCGGCGGCTCTGCGCCCCGGCAGCTACGATGCCGTGCTGTTTGCCGATGTCGATCTGGACAGCTATCCGCTCTCACACGAAGAGGGGCCGCTGACCACGCTGACGGCGAGCCTCGGTCGCGAGGACGTGACGCTTGAGCCTGCGGCCTTGCTGCGCGCACGCTTTGGCCGCGCGATACAAGCGTCGCGTGGTCCGGTTACGCTCGCCCGTGTGACCCACGATCGTCAGGCGCGCGAGTGCTATCCGGCGGCCGTGTGGACCGAGTTGCGGGCGCATGCCGAGGCCGCTAACGATGCTAAGGCCGCTGACGCCGACAAGGCCGCTGACGACGCTAAGGCCGTTGGCGCCGACAAGGCGAAGTGTGTGGGTGAGGGCGATATCGTAAGGGACTTCGATCCCGCGGCAGGCGAAGGTCTTAGGCGCGAGCGCGTGACCTGCGAAGCCCCCCAGCATCTGAGCGATGAAGCCATTCCGTATCTGGTCCTGCGTCGTCGCGATGGCGAGGGCGAGGATGCGCCGCTGGTGCCGCGCCTGACGTCTGCCTCGCAGATCGAGGCCTATTCGACCTGCCCGCTATGCTGGTTCGTCTCGTACCGCGTGAAGCCCCAGTCGATCGACGCTGGCTTTGGCAATATGGAGAAGGGCAACTTTGTCCACGACGTGCTGGAACACTTGCATGCCCGTCTGCCCCAGGAGGGCATGGAGCGCGTGACACCCATGAATCTGCCACGCGCGAAGGAGCTGCTGCGCGAGGTCTTTGACGAGACCTTGGCCGAGCATGCGGGCAAGCGCGGTACCGAGGGCCCGCTCGTGCCGCTCTCCCCGGTGGAGGAGCGCCAGGTGGCCGAGATTTTGCCGCAGCTGGAGGGCGTTCTTGCCTACGAGTCCGAGGCGCTCGCGCCCTTCGCGCCGCGCTACCTGGAGTTTGCGTTCAACGAGCTCCAGGTCGAGTATGCCGGCTGGCCGCTCGGCGGGCGCATCGACCGCGTGGATGTGGATGCCGAGAATCGCGCCGTGGTAATCGACTACAAGCATCGCACGGGCGTTGAGGAGTTTAAACTCGCCGACCCCACGGTGCGCGACGAGGAATCGGGCGAGGCCGCCATCGACGACCCGCGGTGGCTGCCGCCCCATACCCAGACGCTTATCTATGCGCAGGCCATGCGCCGGGCGCTGGATCTGGATGCCCGTGCGGCGCTCTATTTTTCGACCAAGGGCGGCAAACCGGCGCTGCGCGGCGCCGCGAGTGCCGAGCTGCTCGAGGAGGAGCGTGGTGACGGCCGCATCCCGGGGCTTAAGAAGGGCTTTCCCGGCGAGGGTGGCAGCATGGACTTCGACGCCCTGCTCGATCGCGTGGAGGCCGGCATCGCCGAGCGCCTGCACGAACTCGAGGCAGGCGACGTTGCCGCCGTCGACCCGATGTCGGCTCAGGCCGCGCATGCGCGCTGCTCGTATAACCACGAAGGAACGTTTGTAAGGAGGGACGTGTAGACCATGGATCTTTCGACTTTGATGCCGCAACAGCTGCAGATCGTCAAAACGCTCGACCGTCCGCTGTTTGTCTCGGCGGGTGCCGGTTCGGGCAAGACCTTTACCCTCACGCGCCGCATCGTCTACGCGCTCTCGCCCGAATCCGGTCCGTTCGTTGAGCATCTGGACCAGGTGCTCGCCATTACCTTCACCAAAGATGCCGCGGCCGAGATTCGCGACCGCGTGCGTCGCGCGCTTATCGAAGAGGGTATGGACGAGGAGGCCCTGACCGTCGACGACGCTTGGATCTCGACCATTCACGGTATGTGTTCGCGCATCCTGCGCGCGCATGCGTTGGAGCTGGGCATCGATCCCGAGTTCACGGTGCTTACCGATACCGATGAGCTTATGGATCAGGCTGTCGAGCATGTGCTGGGGCGCGCGACGGCGCCCGATGGCGCGCCTGAGCTCGCCGCCTCGCTTAAGGCCCTCTACGCTTGGTATCCCATGGCGGGCGAGGGCGGGCCGTTTGGCGCCGGTACCACCATCAAAGGTCTGGTGCGCGACCTGCTGGAGCTATCGAGCCAGCTGCCGGGCGGCATGGACGATGTGTGCGTGGCGCGCGGCCAGGCCGATACCTCGGCACTCGCCGACGCCTATCGCGCGGCGTTGGGTGCGAGCAAGGCCGCGACCGAGAAAGCGCAGGTGGCACTCGATGCCATCGACGCGTTTGAGGCGAGCGGCAAAACCATGGAGGATGTGGCGCGACTCATGATGTCGTGCAGCATGCCTCGGGCGAGCAAGGCGTTTCCTAAGGAACAGGTGGAGCTGCTCAAGGCCGAGGCTGCCGATGCGTTTATCAATATCGTGCTGGCCTGCGGTGGTCCCGCGCTCGATGCGCTGGTGGGCCTGGCCCGTTCCGTGGAGGCTGAGTATCGCGCGCTGAAGGCCGGCCAGTCCGCGCTCGATAACAACGACCTACTGCGTATGGCGTACGAGGCGCTGCGCGACTACCCGGCTATTCGAGCGGCCTATGAGGGTCGCTTTAAGATGGTCATGATCGATGAGTTCCAGGATACCGACCAGATGCAGGTCGATTTGATCCGTTACCTGACGGGCGCGGGGGAGCGCGCACTGTGCACCGTAGGCGATGCGCAGCAGTCGATCTACCGCTTCCGTGGTGCCGAGGTCGAGGTGTTCCGTCGCCAGGAGCGCAAGGTGGGTTCGACGACGGCGTCCGAGACGGTCGCCACGTCCGATGCCCCCGCCGGCGAGCTCGTCAAGCTTGTACGCAACTTCCGCAGCCACGACGAGGTGCTGCGCTATGTGGCGCGCGTCTTTGACGGCGACACCGGTGGTTTGATGCAGGGGTTCTTGGATCTTGAACCGAGCGACGAACGCGAGGACAAGCTCAAGGCGAAGGCATCGCGCCGCCAGGCGATCTTCGTTGCCGGTGGCAGTACGCAGGAGCGAACGCAGGCGAAAGCTCGCGCGATTGCGGAGCGATTCCAAGCACTCGTTAAAGCGGGCCAGCCCCAGGGCAGCATGGTCCTGCTGCTGGGCCGCATGACCAACGCCGATGTCTATGCGCAGGCCTTCCGCGACCAAGAGCTCGACTGCGTGATCGCAGGCGGCTCGGTCTTTGCCCAGGCAGCTGAGGTGCAGACGGTGCGTGCCCTGGTCTGCGCACTCGCCAATCCGGCCGATACGGCGCAGGGCCTTATGCCGCTGCTCGCCTCGCCGATGTTTGCGCTCGGCGCCCAGGAGTTCCTGGCGCTGGCGACCAAACTGGACGACCAGACGGGGGAGACCTCGCGCCGCAACATCGATGCGGGCATCATGAGCGATTCCGATGTGCCGGGTTTGCAAGACTTGCCGCTCGTGACGCGCGCCCGCGAGGTGCTGCGGTATGCGCTTCGTCGCGTGGGCCGCGATTCGTTCGCCGCCATCGCGCGCGATACTGTCAACGCCTCCGGCTGGTTTGTGCGTCTGGCACAGCGTGGTCCCGAGGGCAAGGCCATTGCCGCCAACGTGCTTAAGGCGCTCGATGCCGTGGCCGAGGCGGAGGCCGAGTTCGGTAACTCGCCGCGTTCCATTGCGCTTGCCTTCGACCGCTTCTTGGCGGGCAAGGAGGCCCCAGGTGCCCTCAACGAGGAGGGCGACGGCGCGGTGCGCATCATGACGGTGCATGCCTCCAAGGGCCTGGAGTATCCGGTCGTGGCGGTTGCGGAGTGCTTTGGCGTGCGTAAGTCTTCGGGTGCGGCTCAGATGGGGCGTGTCGAGGGCGGAGCGCAGGTCGTGGCGCTGCCGGCGCGCTTCGACGGCGTTAAACTCGCGGACGGCACGTTCGTAAAGGGCGATGACGTCAAAAAGCAGTTTGAGCATGCGTTTAAGGGTAAGGGCACGTCGCTATGGTTGCCGCCGGAGCTCATGGAGGATGTCTGCGCGACGGGTTCTCCCGCCGAGGCATTCGTTCGCCTGCGCAACCACGACCTGCAGCTTTCGCTCGAGGAGCGGGCTCGCTTGCTCTATGTCGCCATGACGCGAGCGCGCGAGCTGGTCATTCTGGCGATGGATGTCGGCGTGAGCCGCGGCAAGGTGACGGCGCCGACCTTCGATGTCGAGACGGATCTGACCTACGACGTGCTGCGCCGCATTTTGCCGACGGATGCCCTGGACATGCCGCAGCTCGATGCCGACCGCCTGGTGTTCGACAACTCCCAGCCGGGCGACTACGAGCTCATTTCGCTCGCGGACTTTTCCTTTGGCGAGCAGTCGTTTGAGGCCAATGCTTCTCTGGATGCCGAGGGCAGGCTTGTCCGCGGCGATGCCGATGCCGCCGATAATGCTGCGCACTCAACTGTGCCCGGTCCTGCCGACGCCGAGCCCGATGCGTTTGAGCTCGTGTATCCCCAGGCGGTGGGCGTGCGCATGGGCACCTGCCCGTATCCGGCGCGCGATTCGTACAGCTACTCGTCAATTGCCGCGGCGCTGCATGCCGAGTCCGAGGACCGTGCCGCCGAGGCACACGTGCCCATGGACGAGGCCGGCGATGATGCGGAGTCGGATGGTTCTGAGATGACGGATGCAGACGTGGCCGCCGTTGAGCCCGCCGGCAACCCCATGGCGCTGGGCTCGGCGTTCCATGCTGCCTGCCAGTGGCTGATCGAGATGGGTGCCGACGTGTTGCCCGCTGTGCGCGCCGATGCGCTGGCACGCTTGTGGCGCCTGACGCCGGAGCAGCGCGAACGCTTCGACGTTGCCCTGGACCGCTGGCTCAAGTCGGCTGTTCGTGCCGACCTGCTCGCGTGGCCGTGCGTTCGCGCCGAGGTGCCGTTCTTTTCGCTGGGCTGTGAGGACAAGGACATTGCCCGCTACGGTGCATATGCCGAGGGCGCCATCGACGCTTTGGCAACCGACCCGGCCGATCCGTCGCGCGCGCTGGTCATCGACTACAAGACGGGCGGCACACCGGACGAGACGCCGGATCAGCTGCAGGAGAAGCACGCCCTGCAGGCGCGCGTCTACGCTGATGTTCTGCACAAGGCGGGCTTTGAGGCCGTGACCGTCAAGTTCGTCCGCGCGGAGCAGCCGGATCCAACCATCTTCGTCAAACCCGCCGAACCTCAAGTAGTCACCTACAACCTTTAGCCACCTCAGGCTTTATGGTGCTATTTGGTTGGTTTTCGGCCGTAAGGCCCTCAATCGTCCAAATGGCACCGCAACGCATGGGAGAGCCTGGGGCGGTACAATGGCTCGAACGGTTCAAGCGAATAAGGAGCCATCATGCAGCTCACCAAAACGCTTAAGGTGACGCCGGAGGAGCTTTTTGACGCTCTGGCGGGGTCCATCATGCAGGATATCGAGAACGCCACGGGCAAACGTCCTAGCCGCAATAAGCTCAACGGCTATAAGTACGAGAAGCGTCCATACCGCAAAAGGCAAGACCAAGGGCACGGCGATCAAGGTTAAGATCAAGCACTTTGACTACCCGTGCCTCTATGAGGTCTGTTTTCAGTATGCGGCGGGCATCAATACCATGCGCTATGAGGCTGCACCTGCTGGCGATGGTGCTTGCGAGCTCACCTATACCGAGGATTTTCAGGGTGCGGGTGGCAACACGTCTGGCATGCGCGGCAAGCTCGGCCTCTTCTTCTACGAGCGCAAGCTCAAGAGCCGCGCCAACCAGACGATTGATCAAATCGTCAAATACATCGAGGGTGAGCGCCGCGTAAAGGCTAATCCCGCCTTCGCCGATGATACTGCCGAAAACGCTTCGGATGTATTCCATTGATACCCTGTGCAAAAGCTTTACCGCTCTTCACATCAACTGTGAACACTTCAGGCTTCGAGTCAGTAGCGAGCGGCCCGGCATAATTAGTTGATGGAAGTGCCAAATGAATAAGAATGCCGCTACGCAACTGCACATCTATTCCGCCTTTTTCGTTCTCGCGGGATTTGTTTTAAATCGGGGAGTGTTTCTACTTTTCCTTGCGGATAAAGGAATGTCTGTCACGGAAATCGCGCTTTATCAAGCCCTGTACAACATTGCAACGGTCGTCCTCGAGCTGCCAACAGGGCTGGTAGGCGATTTCTTTGGAAAGAAGTTCTCGATTCAAGTGGGCGTTCTGCTTCTTTTCTTCCATACGGCTGGCATGCTGTTACTCTCAGGCCCCTTTCTCGTCGCGCTTTCCCTTGTTGAGGCACTCGCCTACTCCCTTCAATCGGGATCCGAACAAGCACTTTTATATGAAATTGCCCGAAATGCCGGTCAAGGAGAGCGCTTCCTCACCATCAACGCTCGGCTGCTTGCCGCGCAATCAATCGCGACGGGAGTGGCAATCGTACTTGGATCATTCATTGCCCAAGTATCTTGGAGTGCCCTCTACGTATGCGTTTCCGTTTTCTATCTCCTGCAGCTTTTCCTTCTGTATCCCATTGAGAGGATGGAAACGACCCATTCCAAAAACTCTGGGGAGGAAAGGTTTGACGTAGCCAAGATCTTCAGACGCGAAACCTGGTGCATTGGAGAATCCGCTTTTGCGGTATTGCTTCTTCTAGTCGGCACAAGCATGCTCGATGGATTCTATGGGAGTTATTACAACTTGAATCAGTTGGTATTCGACGCATTTGATGCTCCCGTCTCCATAATAGGAATCTTTTTCGGTGCATCCTATGCAGTAAATGCGACGGCCTACATTGCAGCAGATTTCTTCTCATCGCGTTTCGGGAAAAGAAATACCATGCTCGGCTCGATGTTAATCGAGGCCGGTCTTTTCATGATTCTTCCGTGGTTCGCTTCAAATCCGCTGTGTTTGTTTGGCCTTAGCATGGTGCTTTGTTTTCTCCCGGAAGTGGTGTACATCACTTCGGAAAACTTAATCCAAGACGCGATAGCGGATGATCTCCGCGCGACGATCCTTTCCGTCGCGTCTCTGGTAAGGGCCCTCTTTTCTGCAATGTTTTTCTCCATATTTGGATATGTGTTGGGGTTATATCCCATTCAGATAGCGCTCGGTGTTATTGGCGCAATCGCGATAGCAATTACCGCCGTTGTTTCTTTAAAAATGGTAGGAATACATGTCTCCAAGAATTGATATATCGATTGACGAGCTGCCCGAAGCGTCGAGCCTTCTTGATGGACATGACTATTCGTCACAAATCATTCAGCGTATCGCCGGGGTTTCAGTAATACTCGATATATCTGGATGCCCTCATTCCCCTTTTTGAAGGTCCCAAAAAGACTACCGTGTGGGTTTGGCTAGGTTCGGGTGCTGTCCGCGCCGTGGGGTAAAATCGTTCAGTCAGAACACGAACCCGCATCGGAGCTCATCACATGGCATTCGTCCATCTGCACAACCACACCGTCTTTTCCATGCTCGACGGCGCAACCCGTATCCAGGATATGGTCAACCGCGCCGTTGAGCTGGGCATGCCCGCCGTCGCCATTACCGACCACGGCTACATGTATGGCGTGCCCGATCTGGCGCTGGCCTGTGACGCCGTTAACCACAACACGCCCGAGTACAAAACCTGGAGCCACGACAAGGCCTTCTTGGAAAAGGACCGTCGCGACGAGCTGGTGGAGCCCGATCCCGAGGCAAACCCGCGCGAGCATGCCCAGTATGTGAAGGACATGGCCATGTGGGACGAGAAGGGCAACATCGACGAGCTCAAGCCGCCTCTGGTCATCAAGCCCATCTTTGGCTGCGAGGTTTACTTTACGCCGGACGAGACGCTCGCCCGCGACCATAAGCCCGAGCTTTATCACATGATCCTTCTGGCCAAGGACCAGGAGGGCTACGTCAACCTGATGCAGACGGTTTCCGAGGCCGCCGTGCAGGGCTTTTACTACAAGCCCCGCGTGACGCTCGACAACCTGCGCCGCCATGCCAAGGGCATGATCTGCACGAGCGCCTGCATCGCGGGCATCATTCCCAAATACATCGACCGCGGTGACATGGAGGGCGCCATCAAGTGGGCCGAGACCTTCCGCGATACCTTCGAACCCGGCGACTTTTATATCGAGATCCAGGAACACGGCATCACCACCGACAACGGCCTGACCGACGAGCAGATGGACCGCACGCTCATCGATATCGCCAAGCAGGTGGGCGTCAAAGTCATTGCCACCAACGACTTCCACTACCTGCGCCGCGAGGACGCGCCGGTGCAGGACGTCATCATGTGCATTGGCATGAACGCCAAGGTCGACGACCCCAACCGCATGCGCATGACCGGCTCGGAGTTTTATATGAAGACCGAGGAGGAGATGCGGGCGATGTTCCCGTATTGCCCCGAGGCCTGCGACAACACGCTCGAGATCGCCGACAAGTGCTACGTAGAGCTGGACTGGGACTCCATCATCCTGCCGCGCTTCCCGCTGCTCGACCCCGGCGAGACACACGAGAGCCAGTTCCGCCGCGAGTGCGAGAAGGGCCTGCGCCAGCACTATGGTGACGACTGGGCCACGCGCGAGATCGGTGGCGTCAACATCAAAGAGCGCTTTGAGTACGAATACAAGGTCATTTGCGACAAGGGCTTTGCCGCCTACTTCCTCATCGTCGCCGAGTACGTGCAATGGGCCAAGGACAACGGCATCGGCGTCGGCCCCGGCCGTGGCTCGGCCGCCGGCGCTATCGTCGCCTACGCCATGAACATCACCGCGTTCGACCCGCTCGAGAACGGCCTGATGTTCGAGAGGTTCCTGTCCCCGCAGCGTACCGAGATGCCCGATATCGATATGGACTTCGACGATGAGCGGCGCCTCGAGGTCGTGGAGCACGTTCGCCAGCTCTACGGCCCCGAGAAGGTCACCCACGTCATCACCTACTCGACCATTAAGGCCAAGCAGGCCATCAACGATGCCGCGCGCGTTCTGGACTACCCGGTCTACATGGGCCAGCGCCTGTCCAAGATGGTCTCGAGCGACCCCAAGGTCAAGCTCAAGCAGGTACTCGAAAAACAACCCGGCAAAGAGGATCTGTTTAACCCCGACTTTGCCGAGGCCTATAAAAAGGACGACGACGCCCGCCGCATCATCGACACGGCGCTCTCGATTGAGGGCCTCACCCGTGGCGAGGGCGTGCACGCGTGCGCCGTTCTGATCTGCCGCGACCCCGTCAACGAACATGTGCCCACCAAGCTCGACACCAAGGGCGGCGTCGAGATTACCCAGTACGAGGGCCATACCGTTGCCGACATGGGCCTGCTCAAGATGGACTTCTTGGGCCTGCGCACGCTGACGGTTATCTCCAAGGCCAAGGCAAACATCAAAAAGAACTTCGGTATCGACATCAAAGAGGAAGAGATCCCCTTTGACGATCCCGAGATCTTTAAGCTCATGGGCTCCGGTCACACTGCCGGCGTCTTCCAGGTCGAGTCCGCCGGCATGACGGCCACGATCAAGAACATGAAGCCCACCGAGTACAAGCACGTCGTAGCATTGATCGCCCTGTACCGCCCGGGCCCGCTGGGCGCCGGCATGGTCTCGTCCTACATCAACCGTATGAACGGCAAGGAGCCGGCCGTCTCCTACGACGACCGCCTGGACGACATCCTGGGCGAAACCTACGGCACCATGGTCTACCAGGAGCAGGTTATGCTCATCTCCGTCGAGATGTGCGGCTTCTCCAAGGGCGAATCGGACTCGCGTATCCGTAAACCCGTGGCTAAGAAAAAGATCAAGCTGCTCACGTCGACGGTGCTGCACTGGGAGGATGGCTCGGACGAGACCACCTACGACCACTGGATGAACGGCGCTATCAAGAACAACTACACGCGCGAGGTCGCCCAGAAGATTTGGGACGATGTTCTCGAGTTCGCATCTTACGCCTTTAACAAGTCGCACTCCGCCGGCTACGCCATCCTGGTTATGCAGACGGCGTGGCTCAAGGCGCACTATCCGCACGAGTACATGGCGGCCGTTCTGACGTCCTACACGGGCAAGACCGACAAGATCGTGCACTACGTCTCGGCATGCCGTCACGACGGCATCCCCGTGCTGTCGCCAGATGTCAACGAGTCGGGTACCGAGTTCACGGCTACCAAGGAGGGCGTGCGCTTTGGTCTGGCCGGCATCCGCGGCGTGGGCACCGGTGTGGCACAGGCGATTATCGCCGAGCGCGAGGCGGGCGGCCCGTTTAAGACGCTGCACGACTTTGTCGAGCGCGTGGACTCGAGCCAGGCCAACCGTCGCGTAATCGAATCGCTGATCAAGGCAGGCGCCTTCGACTCCACGGGGTATCCGCGTCGTCAGATGATGCACTTTGTGGACAAGAACAACCCCGAGAACATCATCGATGCCGCGGTAAAGCGCCAGAAGGATCGCGCGAGCGGGCAGACGTCGTTCTTCGATATGTTTGGCGACGTTGAGGGCTCGGGCTTCGAGGTCAGCGTGCCCGATCCGGACGGCCAGGAATGGGACCGACACCTCAAGCTGAGCCAGGAGAAAGAGGTTCTGGGCATCTATGTCTCGGACCACCCGCTGCGCCCGTTTGAGTATGCACTAGCCAAGGCGCGCGACTTCTCGTTCTCGCAGATCGATACCGGCTACGAAGTTCAGAATCCTACGGGCGGCACCATCAACCAGGAAATTCCCGAGGGCAAGGCGCTGTGGTGGGCCGGCATGGTCTCGAGCGTGTCCAAGCGCGTGACCAAAAACGGTGACCCCATGGGCATCGTGCAGCTCGAGGACATGGAAGGCGAGGCCACCGTCGTCGTGTTCCCCAAGACCTATAAAGAGGCCGAGGGGTACCTGTACGGCGAGGTCGATCCCGAGACCGGCGCGCAGCTGTCCGATGCCTTTGTGCGCATTAAGGGCAAGCTCGAGCGCTCGGACCGCGGCGACCAGATCATCGCGCAGGAGATCGTGCCGCTCGAGCTCAACGAGGAGAACAACAAGCCCAAGGTGTTTGAGGTCATGGTGCCCAACAGCCGCTTTAGCCAGGGCAATATGGCGCGCCTGGCCACGGTGCTCACCGCTAACCCGGGCGGCGACCGTGTGGAGATCTTTATCGAGCAGGTGGACGGGCGCGTGCTGCGTGCCGAGGTACCTGCCAAGGTCAACGCGCGTTCGATTCCGCTGCTGGCCGAGGCCAAGGCCATTGTGGGTAACCAGGGCCGCGTGACGGTGATCTAAGCTACCCCGGGTGAGATTGGAGGAAGTGATGGCGCAGGGGACGTTTGTGCAGGCGCTTCGCAAAGAGGCGGCGTTGAGCGGCACCTTTATGAAGGGGCGTTCGCTCATGCTCAACGGTGCCGTGCTGTCGATTGAGGACAGCGGCTCGCGCTTCTCCAAAAACGTGACGATTGAGGGGTCGGTGCGCGGCTCGCGCGGCGACCTGTACAAGACGCACGTGGCGCTCGACATGGACGAGCACGAGGTGATCGACTACGACTGCGATTGCCCCGCCGCCTATCGTTACCCCGGTATGTGCAAGCACGCTATTGCCACGGCTCTGGCGTATTTGGATGCCAGCGGCGCCGAGCCCGTCGAAGGTTTGCGCACGCCGGTCCGCACGTTTACGGCGCAGCCGAAACAGCCCGCGCGCACCGCGCCCAAAGCGCCGGCCGTCAACCCCAACTTTCCCTTTCCGGCGCCTGTCCCCACGAGCCCCAGTCTCATGGCGGCGCTCTCCGATCTTTCGGACGCGCGCATGGATGAGCTGGCTAGCATGCGCCGCAAGCTTGCCGGTGCCGTTGATCCCGATGCCCCCAAAGCGGCATTGGAGCCCTCGTTGGTGCCGTACTACAATCCGCTGTTCGCTGACCGCTTTAGCTGGGCGCTCGAGTTCCGCATTCGCTGCGGTTCGGTGTCCTACGTGGTCAAGGATATCGACGGCATGGCCGACGCCTATGTCCGAGGCGGCACCTTCTCGTACGGCAAGAAGCTCACGTTTGTCCATTCACCTGAGGCCTTTGACGAAACATCGGCAAAGCTGCTCAACCTTGTTGTGACGACAGTTGCCTATCTCGATGACATCACAAGCTCGCGTTCGGCGTCGTACGACTTTGCCCGCAGTGGTTTTGTTGCCGAGCGTCAGTTGCCGCTGTCCGAGCATAGCATCGTATATGTGCTGGACCTGCTGCGCGGCCAGACCATCTCCTTTGAGCCCGCCTGGTCGCGGGGGATGACGACGCATCGCACCTACGACGTGGCGGTTGAGCTGTCTCCGCAAGGGGAGGACGAGGCATCCGCTAAGCGCCCACCGCTGCTTGCCGCCAAAATCGCGCCGGCGGCTGGTGGTAGCTATGACCTGCGCCTGCCCGCCGATATGTACTGCTTTGCGTCGGGCGATGCCGCCTACTTGGTTGACACGCGCCGCGCGCGCCGTACCGACGCTGCATTTGCTCAGCATGCCGCACCTTTTTTGTCGCGCTTGCTGCCGTGCCGCACGCCCGCCCATATTGCCGCCGAGCAGGTGGGTGAGTTCTGCCGTATGGCGCTGCCCATTTTGCGCGACTACACCGACCTCACCGCGCCCGCCGCGCTCGATACCGTGGCACCCGAGCCGAGCTTTGCTATGGCGATCGGTGTCGACGATGGGCTCGTGACCTGCAAAATTACGGTTACCTACGGCGATTGGTCGGCGGATCTCTTTAGCCTGGGCGCTCCGGGCAGCCCCTTCGAAGAGCAGCGCCCCGGTGTGCCGCCCCGCGACGAGGTGGCGGAGTTTCGCGTTATGGATACGGCGGCCCTGTACTTCGATTTCTACGAGCGCGGTCTGGCGTTTGAGGAGCGCGATGACGCCCGCTTGTTCTGCCTGCTGACCGAGGGCCTGTCTGCCCTGTCCGAACTGGGTGAGATCATGCTCAGCGACCGTCTGCGCCAGATCTCGGTCCGCCCCGCGCCCAAGCTCTCGGTTCGTGCGACCGTTAAGAGCAATCTGCTCGATGTCGAGCTGGGCGCGAGCGGGCTTTCGGCCGCGGACCTTGCCGTCTATCTCGATTCGTACAAGCGCCATCAAACGTTTGCGCGCCTTACGTCCGGCGACATCATTCGCCTGGACGAGGGGGCGCGCGCCGCGTTTGGCCTTGCCGAGGACCTGGGTGTCGATGCCGTCGACCTGCTCGACGGCGTGTCGCTTCCCGCGTCGAGCACCCTGTTCGTCGACAGCATGCTCGCACGCACGCCGGCGCTCGAGGCCGATCGCGACGCTGCGTTCCGCCGTACCGTCGAGCGCCTGGACACGCTCGGCAAGATGGACTTTACGGTGCCGGCATCGCTCAAGGCAACGATGCGCGGCTACCAGGTCGACGGATACCAGTGGCTCGGCTCGCTCGAACACCTGGGCCTTGGCGGCATCTTGGCCGACGACATGGGCCTGGGCAAAACGCTCCAGATGATTGCGCATATTCTGGCGCGCGTGGAGGCGGGGGACACCAAGCCCACGCTCGTGGTATGCCCGGCCTCACTCGTGTACAACTGGACTGCCGAGCTGGAGCGCTTTGCCCCGTCGCTCGATGTGTGCGCCATTGTGGGCGCCAAGGCTCAACGCCGCGTGCAGATCGCCGGCGTGGCCGAGCATAGCGTGGTCGTGACGTCGTATGACCTTATGCGGCGCGATATCGACGAGTACGTCGAGCGGGATTTTGCCCGCGTGGTGCTCGATGAGGCACAGTACATTAAAAATCCGCTCACGCAGGTGGCGCGCGCCGCCAAGCGCCTGCCTGCCGGCGTGCGCTTTGCCCTGACGGGCACGCCCATCGAAAACCGCCTGTCCGAGCTCTGGAGCATCTTCGACTTTTTGATGCCGGGCCTTTTGGGGACGCGCGAGTCGTTTGCCAAGCGCTTTGAGAGCCCCGTCGAGCATGCCGAGGGCGATAGCGCCGCTCGCCTGCAGGCGCTCGTGTCGCCGTTTGTGCTGCGCCGTGTTAAGGAAGACGTGGTGGCCGACCTGCCCGAGAAGATCGAAGACACCGTCATGGCGCAGCTTACCGGCGAGCAGCGCAAGCTCTACCTGGCCAACCAGGACCGCATCGCCCAGCAGGTGCAGCACCGCGAGGCTGGGGAGTTTAAGAAGGACAAACTCAAGGTGCTCGCCGAGCTCACCAAGCTGCGCCAGATCTGCTGCGACCCGCGTCTACACTACGAGGATTACAAGGCGGGGAGCGCCAAGCTCGATACGTGTATGGAGCTCGTGCACGGCGCACTCGACGGCGGGCATCGCATCCTGTTGTTCAGCCAGTTTACGGGTATGCTCGATATCATCGGTAAGCGCTTGGCCAAGGAGGACATCGCCTTCCTTAAGCTCACGGGCGCTTCGTCTAAGGAGAGCCGCGCCAAGATGGTCGCGCAGTTCCAAGCGGGCGAGGTTCCGGTCTTTTTGATTTCGCTCAAGGCGGGCGGCGTGGGCCTTAACCTGACGGCGGCCGACGTGGTCATCCACTACGACCCGTGGTGGAACGTGGCAGCGCAGGACCAGGCGACCGACCGCGCGCACCGTATTGGCCAGCAACATACCGTGACCGTGTACAAGCTCATCGCCAAGGACACGATCGAGGAGCGCATTATGCAGATGCAGGAGTCCAAGCGCGACCTGGTCAACAGCGTGCTCGGCGGCGACGGCATCTCGTCGGCGCTGTTTACCCGCGAAGATGTTCTGGCGCTGCTGGGCGGCGACGGGCGCTAACCCGCTCGGGTGGGGCCGCCAGGGCGGATAGCGCACGCTGCCCCATCGTCCCCGCCCGTTATGTGTTCATTTGCAATGCCGTGGATGGTTTGTCTGCCTTTGGGCATAAGAACCATCAAGAACATTGGCACGTCAGCAAAGGAGAACATCATGGCGAAATTCTTTAAGGACCCCGACGGTAAGCTCATTGCCGCCCTTGGCAACGACGTTGCAACCCCTGCCGGTTGCACGGAACTGACCGCAAACACTGAGGACGCGGCGCACGAGAAGCACGTGCCTGTTGTCGAGACCGAGCGCGACGGTCACGTGATTCGCGCACGCGTTGGCTCGGTCGAGCACCCCAGCCTGCCCGAGCACTATATTGAGTGGATCGCCCTTGAGGCCGAGGGCCGCTTAGAGGTCCATTACCTTGAGCCCGGCATGAAGCCCGCGACGTTTTTTGCCGGCGGTTCCAAGACCGGTACCGTCTATGCCTACTGCAACCTGCACGGGCTGTGGTCCGCGACGTTCTAGGAGCGCGCCCCCGCTCGGGGTATCATAGCTAGCATATGCACATGCGAGCGCCGACTGCATCATGCGGCCGGCGCTTTTACTACGATTTCGATGGTTTACGACGGAAAGGGCTGAGCCATGAAGCTCGCGCTTGCACAGATCGATATGCGCCTGGGTGATATTGAGGGCATTTGCGGCCGCATCGAGGACCAGGCTCGTCTGGCCCACGAGCGCGGGGCGCGCGTGCTGTGCGTTCCGGCTCCGCTCTTTATGGGCGCCATGCCCGGTGGCCTGGTGGGCGCTGCCGACTTTGAGCACGACATGCTTGCCGGCTTGACTGGTGTCGCCGAGCGCATCCAGGAGCTTGACATGATCTGCATCGTGCCCGCGGCGGTTTCGTTTGAGGGTCAGCCGCTGCTCGACTACATGATGCTCAAGGACGGTCATGTGGTGCCGGCGCGTTCGAGCATTGCCCTGCAGCGTGGCGAGAACAACGACACGCGTTGGGCGCCGCCGGTGTTCGACGTGGACGGCGTGCGCATCGCCGTGATTTTTGACTTGGACCGCGAACTCGAGATGTTGCCGACCGGTGTTGACCTCATTGCGTATTTCCAATTCAATGCGTTTGACATGACCGACCGCGAGACTGCCGCCATTGCCGCCGTTCGCAGCGGCGCCTACCGCAAGATCGCATCCAAGCGCAGCGTGTGGTTTGCCTGTATGGCGCCGGTCGGTGCCTATGACGAGTCGGTGTATACCGGCGGTTCGTTTGTGCTCGACGACTGCGGTCGCGTGGTGGCCCAAGCGCCGTGTTTTGAGGAGAGCCTGCTGGTTCAGGAGATTCAGCGCGGCGTGATGCTCGATGCCCTGGAAGATCACGAACTGCCCGAGTTCCGTTCCGAGGAGTGGCTGTGGCAGGCGCTGGTGCTCGCCGTGCGCGACAACGCCCGGGCCCACGGTGCGTCGCGCGCCGTGGTGGCACTCGAGGGCGACTTGCCGTCGTCCCTGCTGGCGGCGCTGGCCGTCGACGCTCTGGGCCCACGTAATGTGATTGGCCTGGTGCTGGGGCGCAACCGCATCTTTACGCCGGCGCAGGAGGAGGCCGAGGCTGCTCGCTGTGCCGCCGTTCGCGCCATTGCCGAGCGCCTGCATATTCGCACGGTTGAGCGCGATGCGCCGGATGCCGCGCGCGTGCTCGACCGCGATGTGTCGGCGGGCGACGCCGAGCGCCTGCGCTCTCGCACGCTGGGCCTCATGCTGGAGGACACGGCGCTCGAGCTGGGTGCGATGGCGTTGAGTCCGCTGTCCAAAACCGAGTACGCGCTGGCGGCGCCGGCGCTTTGCGGCGGCTACCAGGGTGATTACGCGCCCTTTGGCGACGTGTACCTGTCGACGCTTGAGTTTGTGGCGCGCGTGCGCAACCGCACGTCTGCCGTGGTGCCCCAAGAGCTCGTGACGCTCAACGCGGTGGAAGATTGTATGGAGCGAGTGCTGGCGCAGGCGCTCTCGACGCTCGACGGTCCGGTCGATATGCTCGACCGCGCGGCACAGCTGCTCGGCGGGCTTGAGCCGGGTGAGGTCGATGGCGCGCTCGAGGCGCACGTGGACCGCAATCGATCTTTCGACGACATCCCGATGGCCGCTGGCAAGCCAGAGGCCTGCTCGCTGCTGCTGATGCTCGTGCGTCAGGGCGAGGCCGCCCGCCGCATGCTGCCGACGGCGTCGATCGTTTCGTCCCGTTCGTTTGTCGAGCGCGCCTGGCCGTACATGCTCGCGTGGTCCGGCCTGGGGCTTAACGGCAAGGAGCGTATGACGGTCGATTCGCTGGCGCGCGCCGAGGTGCGCCGTTTTGCTGACGAGGATACGAGCGAGCGCATGCGAAACGAGATGATGGGCGTGCTGGGCGAGCTGCTGGGTATTTCGCCCGAGCAGATGGAGGAGCTGCGCTCTGAGGACGGTCAACGTCGTTTGCACGAGGGAATGAAAAAGTTCGAGGGCGAGGTTCAGGACGCCATCGATAAGATGATGGGCGGCCAGGGTGGCCCGCAGGGTGGACCCCAGGGCACGCCGATGCCGCATCCGCCGGTGGATCCGAGGCAGTTCCCGTTCTTTAGCCAGAACTAAAAAGGTTACGCGGTTTTGCCAAACCGCGTAACGAGTCGACGCTGCGCGCCCGCCAGAGCGGCAATCTGCCTTTCAATCGTCGGGCATGACCACCAGGTCAATGCCCTCCTCTTTCAAGGCACCTTGCTCGCTCTGGCGGGCGCTCGCTTGCGTATGCTCAACCTACAATTCGATCTCGGCTGACTTATAGGGCTAGCGTTGTGTTATTCTAGAACAGACGTTCGTGAATGATGCGCGGGGCCTTGTCTTGCGCTGCGCTTGTGGCGAGGGGAGGTTGGCTTGGTTATCTTGGGCATTGACCCCGGTTTGGCTCATACGGGTTGGGGGATTATCGAGGAGCGGCGTGGCGAGGTTCGCTGCCGTGCCTATGGCTGCATCGAGACCAGCGCGGGTAGTCCGCTCGCGGTGCGCCTGTCGCATATCGCCCGCGACCTCAAGGGCGTCGTGGAGCGTTATCGACCCGATACCGCTGCCATCGAGAGCATTTACTTTGGCGCCAACGTTCGCTCGGCCATCCCTACGGCGCATGCCCGCGGTGCCGCGCTCGTGGCGCTTTCGGAATGCGCGCTCGAGATTGGCGAGTACACGCCTATGCAGATTAAGCAGGCTGTTGTGGGCACCGGAGCCGCGGACAAACGGCAGGTCGCGTATATGGTTCGTACGCTCACGCAGCTCGACCACGACCCGCATCCCGACCATGCCGCCGATGCCCTGGCTTGCGCCATCTGCCACGTAAACCTCAGCCGCACCCGTGCCCTTACCGGTGGCGAGTTCTATCAACAGAGAGGAACCGGATACTGATGATTTCCCAGCTCCATGGAACGCTTGTCGAGGCCACGATGAGCTCGGCCGTCGTCGACGTGTCGGGCGTTGGCTTTGAACTCGGCATCTCGGGCAGCACTGCGGCCACGTTGCCGACGCCCGGCGGCGAGGTCCGCCTCTACACGCGTATGCAGGTGCGCGAGGACGCCATGACACTTTTCGGTTTTTCTTCAAAGGATGAGCGCACGATGTTCGACCGGCTCGTGTCCGTCTCGGGCGTTGGCCCGCGCTTGGCGCTCGCCGTACTTTCCACCTATACCGTGGGACAGCTGTATTCCCTGGTGATGGCCGAGGACGACAAGGGCATGGCCAAGGTGCCCGGCGTGGGCAAAAAGACCGCCCAGCGCCTCATCTTGGAGCTCAAGAGCACCTTTGCCAAGGACAAGGGCTTTGTGCCGGTCGATGCCATCCCCGGTCAGGTTGCGATGCCCGTGCCCGCCGCCGCTCCTTCGGCGATCGATGACGCCCGTGCGGCACTCCTTTCCATGGGCTTTAGCCCGCAGGAGACCGATGTCGCTCTGAGCGGGTATGATGGGCAGGATATGCGTGTCGAGGATCTGCTCGGCGCGGCGCTTAAGCGACTCGGAATGGATGCGTGATGTGGGAAGCCGATGACTCTCAGGACCTGTGGGCGACGCCCGGCAACTCGCCGGCGGCATCCATGGCGCACGGCGAGCGCATGGTGGGCTCGGAGCTGACGGCCGAGGACCTCGATGTCGACCGCACTTTGCGCCCCCAGCGCTTGGACGATTACTGCGGCCAGGAGCACATCAAGCAGAGCCTGCGCGTGTTGATCGAAGCGGCGCAGAGCCGTGGGGAGACGCTCGACCACGTGATTTTCTCGGGTCCTCCGGGCCTGGGCAAGACCACGCTGGCCACCGTTATCGCCAACGAGCTGGGCGCTCAGATCAAGACCACGAGTGGCCCCGCCATCGCGCGCACGGGCGACCTGGCGGCCATCCTTACCAATCTGCAGCCGGGTGATGTGCTGTTTATCGACGAGATCCACCGCCTCAACCGTTCGGTCGAGGAAGTCCTGTACCCCGCGATGGAGGACTTTGCCCTCGATATCGTGATTGGCAAGGGTCCGGCGGCGCGCTCGATTCGCCTGGATATCCCCAAGTTTACGCTGGTGGCGGCAACGACCCGCTCGGGTATGTTGACTGGCCCGCTGCGCGACCGCTTTGGCATTTCATATCGCCTGGATTACTACACGGTCGAAGAACTCGCGCAGATTGTGACGCGCTCGGCGTCCATCCTGGGCGTGACGATCGACCACCCCAGTGCGCTCGAGATCGGCTCGCGTTCGCGCGGCACGCCACGTCTTGCCAACCGCCTGCTCAAGCGCGTGCGCGATTACGCACAGGTGCGCGGCAACGGCCCTATCGAGCTCGATATCTGCCGCCAGGCGCTCGAGTTCTTCGAGATCGATGAGCTTGGTCTGGACTGGATGGATATTCGCATTTTGGAGACACTCGCTAAGACGTTCTCCGGTCGTGCCGTAGGACTTACGACCCTTGCCAGCGCGGTGGGCGAGGACCCGGGCACGCTCGAGGATGTCTATGAGCCCTATTTGCTGCAGTGCGGGTTGATGATTCGTACGCCGCAGGGCCGTCAGGCAACCCTTCGCACCTTTGAGCACCTGGGGATTGAACCTACCGTTTAGGGCGCTTTGTTTTGGCGGGCTGTTGGGCTATCGCCGGGCATCGGGTAAACATATCGCCATTCATCGGTTACGGGTGTTTTACTATTGCGCGCCCGTGCTATGCTGAATTGGTCTTTTTCTCATTCGGTAACGAAAGGACCGCCCATGCCTACTGACATCGAAATCGCACGTTCTGTCACGCCGCTGCCTATTACCGAGGTGGCCAAGAACGCCGGCGTCGACGTTAAGCACCTTATTCCGTACGGCTTCGACAAGGCTAAGGTCGACTATTCGCTGCTCAACGAGCCGACCGATCACCAGGCCAAGCTCGTCCTCGTGACCGCTATCAACCCAACGCCTGCGGGCGAGGGCAAGACCACCACGACCATCGGTCTGGCCGATGGCCTGCGTCGTCGCGGCGTCAAGAGTGCCGTGGCCCTGCGCGAGCCTTCGCTCGGCCCCGTCTTTGGTGTTAAGGGCGGTGCTGCCGGCGGCGGCTGGGCTCAGGTTATCCCCATGGAGGATATCAACCTGCACTTTACCGGCGACTTCCATGCCATCGGTGCTGCCAACAACCTGCTGGCCGCCATGCTCGACAACCATATTCAGCAGGGCAATCAGCTTGGCATCGACGTTAAGCGCATCACTTGGAAGCGCGTCGTCGATATGAACGACCGTCAGCTGCGCCACGTCATCGACGGTATTGGCGGTAAGGCCCAGGGCGTGCCGCGCGAGGACGGCTTCGATATCACCGTCGCCTCCGAGGTCATGGCAATCCTGTGCCTGTCTACGAGCATTAACGACCTCAAGGAGCGCCTGGGCGAGATCGTCGTCGGCTACAGCTTTGCCGGCGAGCCCGTCCGCGCCCGCGACCTTAAGGCCCAGGGTGCCATGGCCGCGTTGCTTAAGGACGCGCTCAAGCCCAACCTGGTGCAAACGCTCGAGGGCACGCCCGCGTTTGTCCACGGCGGTCCCTTCGCCAACATTGCCCACGGCTGCAACTCTATCATGGCCACGCGTATGGCGATGCGCTTTGGCGATGTCGCCATTACCGAGGCCGGCTTCGGTGCCGATCTGGGTGCCGAGAAGTTCCTCGACATCAAGTGCCGTATGACGGGCGTTCGCCCCAGCGCCGTCGTGGTCGTCGCGACCGCTCGTGCGCTGAAGTACAACGGTGGCGTCGCCAAGGCCGACCTCAACGAGGAGAACCTCGAGGCACTCAAGGCCGGCATGCCCAACCTGCTGCGTCACGTCGACAACATCCAGAACGTTTATGGTCTGCCCTGCGTAGTCGCCATCAACCGCTTCCCGACGGACACCGAGGCCGAGCTTGCGCTCATCGAGTCCGAGTGTCAGAAGCTCGGCGTCAACGTTAAGCTTTCCGAGGTCTGGGCCAAGGGCGGCGAGGGCGCGCTCGAGCTTGCCGATGAGGTCATGCGTCTGATTGAGCAGCCGAGCGAGCTCAAGTTTGCCTATGAGGACGGCGCCGATGTGGCCGACGCTCTTGAGGCCATTGCCACCAAGGTCTACCGCGCCGACGGTGTTGACTTTACGCCGGCCGCCAAGCGCCAGCTCGCCGAGCTGCGCGAGAACGGCTTTGGCAACCTGCCCGTGTGCGTGGCCAAGACGCAGTACAGCTTTAGCGACAACGCCAAGGCCCTGGGCGCTCCCGAGAACTTCCGCATCACGGTGCGCGAGCTCAAGGTTTCCGCCGGTGCCCACTTTGTGGTCGCACTGACTGGCAGTGTTCTGACCATGCCGGGCCTGCCCAAGGTCCCTGCGGCCGAGAACATCGACGTCGACAACGACGGCAACATCACCGGCCTGTTCTAAGCCTGCTGCCCATAGCTGCTTGTCCGCCCCGCCGTGCCCACAAGGCCCGGCGGGGCTTTTTTATCCTTAGGCCCGCGCATGTCTTGTAGATACCGACGGGCTCTGCCCATCATAGGCTTTTGCGCGGGTAGAATGCATGGATAACTTGATGCTCACGCGCGACGGAAAGGAATCGTTGCATGGATCAGGACAAGACAACCGTGATGGGCGGCTACGGCTCCGCGCAGGCTGGCGATAGCGCCGATGCGACCCGCGTTGTTCCCAACCCCGGTTATACCGACCCCGCCGCGACGCAGCCTTCTGCCGAGCCAACCCGGGTTATGGGCTATGGCGACACAGCGCGGGATTCTTACGCTGCATCTTCGCAAGGCCCCTATGGCAACGCAACTCCGGACCCGTTTGATTACGCGCCGCAGGATTCTTATGTCGTCTCGACACCGAATCCCTATGATGACCTGCCGCAGAATCCCATTCCGCAGCCTCAGCAGACGACGTATATGCCTCGCACGGCGCAGCCTCGCTACGAGTCACGCGAGCCGTATCGCGAGTACCCCAAGTCGATTCCGCAATATGGCGAGGACGAGGAGAAGAAGCTGTCGCGTTCGTCGAGCGTGATCAAGAAGATTCTCATCGTGCTGGCGATCTTCTTTGCGCTGTCGGTTGTGTTTGCCATTGTGTCGGGCATGCTCAACAAGCGAGGGAGTTCAACGGCCGATACTACTGCCGAGCAAACCGAGTCCGCCTCGTCTAGCACCGTCGATCTGAGCGATATCCCGGGGCAGTACTGGTCCAACGCCAAGAAGCTCCTCAAGTCGCGCGGCGCCGATCTTTCGAATGCCGTGGTCCTGACTGATGATGGCTCAACGCCCGTCGTCGATGCCAACTGGGTCGTTACTTCTGCTTACTATAACGACAGCGGCAACCTCGAAATTCAGCTCACGCACAAGAACAGCTCGGGCAACTCGTCCGACGGCCAAAGCGGTACCGACAGCTCGAGCTCCAATACGCTGGAGGACTTGAGCAACAAGGCACAGGAGCTTGGGGATAAGGCCCAAGAGCTGGGTGATACGGCTCAGAACCTGGGCGACACCGCTCAGAACTTGGGCGACATGGCGACGGATGCCTGGAACGCCCTACAAAACGGCATCTCGGGCGCGCAGGGAAACTAGCTGTTAAGCGGGCTACAGCTGCTCGGCCGGACGCTCGGGCGAGCTGAAGCCCGAATCAAATGTGACGACGCACGAGACGTTGGGCCGGCGCTCGTGCACGATGCGCGTGACGAGCTCCAGCAGCTCCTCGTCGGATATATTAAAGCCGTCGGGACGCACCAGGTCAAACGAAACGAACCCGTCGTGCTCGTGCAGGTCGTGGATGGAGAGTGCGGGGTCGATCTGCATGATGCCGCGCTTGACCCAGCCGCGCAAATCATCGCCGGTTGTCGCGATGGGGTCGCAGTGCAGCGTGATGTCAATGCCCATCTGGCGCTTGATGTCGTGCTCGATGGTGTCCAGGATCTCGTGATGTTCAAACGCGTCGCCCTCGCCGGGCATCTCCACGTGGGCGCTGGCAAACTGACGACCGGGGCCGTAGTCGTGCACCATCAGGTCGTGTGTGCCCAAGACCTGCGGATAGGACATGATCTTGTCGCGGATTGCCTGGACGAGCTTGGGATCGGGCGCTTGCCCCAGCAACGGGCTGATGGCGTCGCGCACCAGGCCCATGCCACTGATGCAGATGAAGACGCCCACGCCCAGGCCCGCCCAGCCGTCGAGGTCAAAGCCGGTCGTCTGCGAAATAAGCGCTGCGGCCAGGACCGATCCCGAGGTGATGACGTCGTTTTTGGAGTCCTGTGCTGTGGCGATGAGCGTCTCCGAGTCGATGCGGTCGCCCAACGTGCGGTTGAACGCGGCCATCCAGAGCTTAACGAGCATGGACAAGACGAGGGCGGCTAAGGAGAGCACCGAATATGCAGTGGGGGAAGGCTTGATGATCTTAGTGACCGACTCGAGGATCAGGTTGATGCCGACGGCGCAAACCAGGACGGCGACGAACAGACCGGCTAGGTACTCGTAGCGACCGTGGCCATAGGGGTGGCCTTCGTCTGCCGGGCGGCTGGCAAGGCGGAACCCGAGCAGACTCACGATGTTGCTCGAGGCGTCGGAGAGGTTGTTGAAGGCGTCGGCGATGAGCGAGACAGAGCCGGCGAGCAGGCCCGCGATGCCCTTGGCCAGGCACAGAGTGATGTTGAGGCCAATGCAGATGAGGCTTGCGGCGAAGCCCGCGTTGGTGCGGCAGGAGGTATCGACCGGCTCGCCCTCGCTGCCGGGAACAAGCGTATGTACCAGCCGATTTACAAATAGCATAGCGGTCGTCCTCACAATCATGTTTAAGGGGATAGTGTAGCTCGCGCGGAGGCGCTGTGCACCGATGCTCAGAAAATGCAGTAATGGTCTGCCGGTGCTAACGAGCGAGCCTTCTCGTCTGCCTGGGTGGTCCATTTTGGGCCACATGGGTATGGGCATGTGCCTGTTTGCTCGACATACTTAACGTCGATAGCCCCTGTGCAAAGGAGGACGTTTCCATGGACGAGATGTTTGCCATTAAATGTCAAAACTGCGGCGGCCCTATGTACTCGCACCAGGCTAAGCGCAGCTTTGAGTGCGCCTATTGCGGTGCGGTCATTCCGTGGCAGGCGGACGCCGGAGAGCCCAAGAGCGCTTTGGGCATTCGCCATACGCCGTTGACGGTGGTGGATGGACTGCTCAAGCTCACGCATGTGTCGCAACTCGAGCGCCCGGAGGACCCGGACTGGTATTTCTTCAATTCGCACTGGCGCAATCAGTCGGTCCTGGAACATCTGCTGTGGGAGGATCGCGGCACGGCGCAGGAGTTCCAAGAGGCCACGTATGTGAGCATTCCTTGCCCCTTCTGCGGAGCGTCCTTTGAGGGCGAGTCAACGCAGCGTGTGTTTGAGTGCCCGTCCTGCGGCAACAAGATCGGCATTGCCGACCTGCTCAAGCCCGGTACGTTTAGCAAACGTCTGACCATGGGTGTGGGTGCGGAGTATGTGCCGGAGCAGGGTATTCCCTGCGAAATCTCGCCGCAGCAGGCACGTGCCAACGCGCTGCAGCTGGTGCGCCAGTACCCGGATGCCTTTGCCGGGCACGACGTGGAAGACGCGATCCAAAACGACATGATGCTCTTCTATTTCCCCATGGCGCTGGCGGACCTGCGTATGATGGCGAGCTTCCCGGGCAAGGGCCTGAGCAAGGAGACCCTGGTGTACTACGAGGTGCTCGACTGGGCATACCCCAGGGCAAACTACCTGGACGTTCGTCTCATGGGCATTTTGGAGCCGTGGGACTATGCCAAGGTTGGGCCGTTTGACCCTGCCATGCAGGAAGGTGACTTTCGCGTCGTCTCCGTCGATGCGTCTGCCAAGGACCAGGTGGTCATTGATAAGCTGGCGCTCGACGTTGCGGGCAACGACGCCGAGGTTGTACTGGGGCTCAATAAAAAGAGCATCCGCACCTGGGCGCGCAAGGCTCGCAAGCATAAGGACGGTCTGGTGATGGTGCCGGTTTACTTTGTCGACCGTCCGGCAACGGACAGCCGCGACGGCGAGCAGGTGCGCATCGCCGTGAACGGCCAGACGGGCCGCGCGGCCGCGGTGGTGTTTAGCGACAAGCGCGAGACGCATATCGTGGCGCCGCTCAACCTGAGCCTTCATCTGTCCGGCGAGAGCACCGTGCACGCCACGCCCATCGAGGTCAAATACGTTAAGTCGCCGTTCCTATACCAGATCGTACGCCGCGGAGGTGGCGAGCAGCCGCGGCAGGTGGCAGCAGCAGCCGAGGGTTGCTACCGAGAGGAAAAGCCCAAACGCCGCGGTCTGCTGGGTGCGCTATTTGGGAAGTAGGGGAGTGGTGCTGGTTGGTCTTATGACGCGATAGCCAGGGGTACGGGGCGGTTCGCAGGAGTGCGGGCTGCCCCGTTTTTGTATTGCGGGGATATGGCATCCGAATGGCCGTAGGATCTCAGCTAAATGGCTATTTAGCTGCGTGAGATTGACCTTTGAGACGTCAACCTCTCCGGACATGAGCTTGGGGAGAAGGGCGTCACGAAGAGCAGCAAGATGTTCACTCTCTTTGTTTGCGGTTGATATGTGCTTGAGCGCCGATGCCATGAAACCGATTACCAATTGGTTTGGGCTGGCGCTGACTACGTAGGTAAGCATCTGCTTCTTGTCGCCTCGCGGCATCTTGGTGCCTTTAGCCCCCTTCATGACGAAGTCGAAAAAGGAATCATTGCGCAGGCAAGAATAAAGGTAGCCCGCCCATTCTGGTTGCTTTGCCCTAAATACGAGAACATCGCCGGAACACGTTCCAGCTTGGTCCGCGTACCAAATTTTCTTGAAATAGGGGCGGATATTGGAGATCAGAATATCCCCAGCTTGATAAACCGTCACTTTCCCTGTTTGAGGTAGGGACGACGCTATCTGCCTGCCCATTTTGTTAGGGAGGAGGGACTCGGTAGAAACATAGGTATCGAAGTCCGCTTCGCTGCAATCGGCTTTCTCGGTCACTAAGTCGCACAGCGACTCCAGGACGGTATTTTCACCTGTTGCGCGTTCAGCAATTGCCTCACACTGCACAGCTAAATAGCCATTTACTTCACTATGTACAACGCGCCGTCCACACTGTGGCTATCGTACTCGACGAAAGGAGCAGCGTGGAAACCGTTATCAATACCGTGCTTTCGGAAATGCAGGGCCTTCTCGACCCACACCAGCTCAAGCATCTAGCCATTACACTTAGGCAAACGCTTGGACCAAAACAGGCAGAGCCAGGGCAAGACCTGCTCTCGCTATTTCTCACCGCTAAAGAAGTTGAGGGATGCTCACCTAAAACTATTGCATACTATGAGGCAACTTTGCGGCATATGAACGCGGCACTTGCTAAGTCCTATACGCAGGTCGAAAGTGATGACCTGCGGCGCTATCTCAATGATTACGAGACGGCTCGCGGTTCCAGTAAAGTCACAATCGATAATATACGTCGCATTATGTCGAGCTTCTTTTCGTGGCTTGAGGATGAAGACTATATTGTTAAAAGCCCTGTAAGGCGTATTCGCCGCGTCAAAACTGCTCAAATAACCAAAGAGGTGTTAAGTGACGAGGAGCTGGAGATCTTGCGAGATGCATGCGAATCCAAGCGGGACCTTGCCATCGTTGATCTTCTCTCTTCGACCGGCATGCGCATTGGCGAGCTTGTACGACTCGACAGGAAGGACGTCAATTTGCATGAGCGCGAATGCCTTGTAATGGGAAAGGGAAATAAACAGCGCCCTGTTTACTTCGACGCGCGTGCCAAGTTGCATCTCACGGAATATCTTGCGAGCCGTGCCGACAAGAGCCCTGCGCTTTTTGTCGCACTCGATTCCTCAGCTCGACGTATTACGGTTGGGAACATAGAGCTCCGCTTGCGTGACCTAGGCAGAAGCGCTGGCGTCAATCGCGTTCATCCACATAAGTTTCGCCGTACGCTTGCTACCCATGCTATTGACAAAGGAATGCCCATAGAGCAGGTGCAAAAGCTGCTAGGCCATGCGAAAATAGACACCACCATGCATTACGCCATGGTAAACCAGAACAATGTAAAGGCTTCGCATAGGAAGTATTTGGAATGATTGCCGAAAGTGAAGAAGTATGCGTTGAGGATCTTATTGATGAGATTGCCATGGGACCCTTCGGCTCAAATATTAAGACTGATTGCTTTGTCAACTCCGGTATTCCGGTATTTAATGGATCGAATCTAACTGGCTTTGAGACGAACGACACTGCGCTGCGCTATGTCACTCCTGAAAAAGCAAATTCCCTGGGCAACGCATTGGCCTCGCGTGGCGATATCGTAATAACACACCGTGGAACGTTGGGCCAAGTCGCGATGGTCCCCTATGACTCCAAGTATCCTCGCTACGTCATTTCGCAAAGCCAATTTCGCATTCGCTGTAATGACAAGGTGCTACCGAAATTTTTTGTCTACTATTTTCATACTCGAGAGGGGCAATGGCGGTTACTTTCGAATAAAACGCAAACTGGCGTTCCGGCGTTGGGGCGTCCAACGAGTACTTTTCGCAAGCTGTCAATGCCATTGCCCACTTTTGAGAAGCAAGCAAAAATCGTTCAGGTGATTGATACCATCCAAAAGAAAATCAAGAATAACTCAAAGCTAAATGGCTATTTAGCTGTGTGAGGTCAACCTTCGAGACGTCAATCTCGCCCGACATAAGCTTAGGAAGCAATGTGTCGCGAAGGGTGACAAGCGCCCGCGATTCGACTTCATTGTTTCGGATCTGAGTATCAATGGGCGTGGCTTCTTTTTCAAACGCGCGTATCGCTGCATTGTTGGGTAACGCAATGGGGAGTCCATTTAGAGCTTTGCCGTTTATCGAGCCAAATACAGTCCCCTCACCGTTATAGGCGTCAAGTTTCTTATGGAGTGAGCGCATTAGGTAGAGACCATACGATGGATAGTCGCAGTGGATTGCAGCTAGCCCGCGTCCAATGCAGCAGTCTTCGTACGCCAAGTTTAGGTCGCCCACGGGAGCGCGCACGCTCATCAAGACATCTCCCGCTTTTGCCATGCGCTTGGGCTCCGTAGTGCTTAGTCTCTGAGTGGGGTAACGCCAGCCAAATTCGGCGCGACCTTGATAAAAGATGGTTCCAATCCCCGTTTCGTTATAGGAGCTGCCTGCCGGGGATTGACCCATTGTGACATTGGCAAAATCGGCCAGAGTAGCGTTGTCTGTTAGCCCCCCGAAGTGCCGTCGGAACATGCCGTCCGCCAGCTCTTCTAAATAGCCATTTAGCGTAGTGTTGAGTCGGATTTTATTCGAGATAGAGTCGCATAGTGTAACGATTGAGTCTTGCGTCGGGCGATCGGGCAGGGGGATTGGCATCTGTGCGTAAGTTTTAGCATTGATATTGCCTCTGGTGCTGCCGGTGTTAAAAGAGGCCACCCAGTCCCAATAAGCTTTCGACTGGGCATAGTATTTGACATAGCGAGGATTAACTTTCTTATCGTCCAGCGAGAAGCGAATTAAGAAGCCCGCGAAGGCAAACTCGCCGTCGCGAGAATCGTAGTAATAATTCCTTCCGGTACTGTTGCCCGTTCTGGCGAAAACGATATCGCCATCTCTCAGCATGTATTTGTAAGCGGCGGGGTCGTCTACAGATTTGCGGTCGTTCCAATTCAGGGTGCCGTCGTCGTTGATATCCGTAATACGAAGATATGCAGGTAATTCCGCATCATAATCAACTGCCGAAGCGGCGATACCGTATTTTCCGTCGCCGAGACTGAGTTCTCCAAGAGTCGCAACGCTAAAGTTCATATCCAATCGCCTCCAGATTCTTCTTAATCTGCTCCTGCAGGCGGTTGGACTCTTCAAAGCACTTTGATATTTCGCTGGTTAGGCGTGCCATCTTCTCCTCAAACGGCTCACCGTCGTCTTCGACCTCGGCAATGCCTACGTAGCGACCGGGCGTCAGGATGAAATCTTGCTTGGCGATTTCATCCAAATCTGCTATGGCGCTCAACCCCTTCACGGGCTCGAACTCGCCCTTGCGGAAGGAGTCGAATGCGGATGCAACTTTATTGATGTCCTCTTCGGTAAACTCGCGTAGTTTGCGAGAGACCATGGTGCCCATTTCGCGGGCATCGATGAATAGCGTCTTGCCGGACTGAGCCTTCTTCTTGTTCAGGATCCACAGGCACACGGGAATTTGGGTGCTGTAGAACAGCTGCCCCGGCATGGCTACAATGCCCTCGACCAAATCGTCCTCTACGATAGCGCGTCGAATATCGCCCTCGCCGCTCGTCTGGCTCGAGAGCGACCCGTTTGCCAATACGAGGCCAATCTTGCCCGTGCCGTTAAGATGCCAAATCATATGCTGCATCCAAGCGAAGTTAGCATTGCCCGTGGGCGGCATGCCGTACTTCCAACGTACGTCTTCCTGCAGCGCTTCGCCGCCCCAGTTCTTGAGGTTGAAGGGTGGGTTTGCCAACACATAGTCAAACTTTTCATTCTTGTGCTGGTCGGCGCTGAAGGTGTCAGCATAGTTGCCCAAATCGGCCTCGATGCCGCGAATACCGAGGTTCATCTTTGCGAGCTTCCACGTGGTAGGGTTGCTCTCCTGGCCAAAGATGGTGATGTCCTGTACCACGTTGCCGCCATGGTGCTCGACGAAGGCGGCGGACTGCACGAACATGCCTCCGCTACCACAGCAGGGGTCGTACACGCGACCGTGGAAAGGCTGGAGGATTTCAACCAGCGTGCGCACGATGCACGACGGCGTATAGAACTCGCCGGCGTTTTTGCCTTCCATTGATGCGAATTTCTGCAGGCAATATTCGTATGCTCGCCCTAACAGGTCTTTCTCGCTCTCGTTGTCGGTCATTTGTACATTTGTGAATAAGTCGACGACGTCGCCTAAACGCCGCTTGTCTAGTTCGGGACGAGCGAAGTTCTTGGGCAGCACGTCCTTGAGCTTGTCATTCTCGCGTTCGATGGCGCGCATGGCATTGTCGATGATCTGGCCAACTTCGGGCGTATGTGCCGCCTGTGCGATATTCGCCCAACGTGCCTCTTCGGGAACGAAGAAGACATTCTGCTCCATGTAACAGTCGCGATCTTCTTCGTCGCCGTAACCTTCTGCGACGAGTTCTAGGTAACGTTCGTCAAAACGGTCCGAGAGGTACTTCAGGAAAATAAGGCCTAATACGACGTTTTTGTACTCGGCAGCGTCCAGGTTGCCGCGCAGCACGTCTGCGGCGTTCCACAATTGGTCCTCAAAGCCAACGTCGGCCGTGTTCTTCTTGGTGTCCTTAGCCTTGCTTTTAGCCATGCTGTTTTAACTCCCTATGCTGCATTGTCGGCCCAGAGTTCGCACTGATCCATCACGGTGGCCAGTGCCGACTCCATGCCCTCTGGCGGATACTTATGATGTTTGAGCAGGCGCTTAATTGCAACACGCATGGCAGCGCGAGCACTTTGCTTTTTCTGCCAATCGACCGTGCGCATTTCGCGCATCTTCGCAGTAAGCTCCTGCGTGATGGCGACCAACTCGTCATTTTTCTCGCGATAGTAATCAGCGACTGCCTGCGGTTGTGTTAGCGCCTCGTAAAACGCAAACTCCTCTTCGCTAAGCCCAAGCTCCTTTGCCTTTTGGTTTTCGGAAAGCATCTCTTTCGCCATCTTGAGCATTTCTTCGAATACCTCAGCGTTGGTGAGCTGTCCATTTAGATAGCTATTTACCATGCTTTGCATGAGTTCCGAGTACTTTTTTGCCTGCGTTATGCTCTTCCTGCGGTAGCCCTTAATCTGGTCGTCGATGAGTTTTTTCAACAACTCGTAAGCCAAGTTCCTCTCTTTCATACGCGAGAGGCTCGACAGAAACTTGGGATCAAAAATCGAAACCGTTTCGTCTTCCACCTTAAACAGGTCTATTACGCCGTCGGTATGGACGATGTTCTGTTCGAGTAGCGCATTGATACGCTCATTTACCTGCTTAAGGGTAAGTTTGCCTCCGTTTTTGCTGCGGGCGCCGCCCTGCTCGGTGAGCTGAAGGATGAGCTCTCGAACAACCTGGAAATAGCCAGCCTCGATGCGCTGCATGTCTGTTGCGCGACTTTTGGCGAGTCCATAGGCTTTGAGCATGACTCCTGCCTGCTCAACAAAGTCGCGGGCAGCATCTTCGTCGCCGGGTGCAAGGATATGATTTACTCCACCCGTTATGAGTTCGCTTCGACGTGCGGCGGACTCGGTGCTCATGAATTCCGAATAATCGTATCCGAACATTTTGTCGCGACAGACCGCCAGCTTTTCCAAGAACTTAGGATAGGCGGTTTTCCCGATATCCATGTCGCCGTATTTCTTTTGGTCGCGCTTGGTGTAGTCCTTCATGGCGCGTTTAAGGGCGTTGGCTATGCCTACGTAGTCAACAACCAATCCGCCAACCTTGTCTTTGTATACTCGGTTTACGCGTGCGATTGCCTGCATCAGGTTATACCCGCGCATGGGTTTATACACATACATGGTGGCAAGGCTCGGCACGTCAAAACCGGTGAGCCACATGTCTACGACGATTACGATTTTAAGCGGGTCGGCGTCATCCTTAAACCGCTTTGCCATCTCCTTCACATGGGCCTTATTGCCTACAACGTCGAACCACCACTCGGGGTCTTGATTGCCCATGGTCATGACAACGCCGAGCTTGCCCTCGTCCTTCCAAGAGGGTCGCAGCTCGCATATACGTTGATATATAGCCATGGCAGCGGGGCGCGAATACGCAACGATCATTGCCTTGCCGGTGAGTTCGTGCGCACGGTTGGTCTCATAGTGCTCTACGATGTCCTGACATAGGGCATCGATGACTTCGGGTGCACCTAGAACGGCGTCCAGATTTGCAAAGTTGCGCTTGCTTGCGTCAATGGTTTCGGCGTTAGCCTGCTCGGTGAGCTTTTCGTACTCATCATCAACTTTTGCAAGGATGCCCTGATCCAGCTTGAGTGCGACGACGCGGCTCTCGTAGAACACGGGTCGAGTTGCATCGTCCTCTACTGCCTGAGTCATGTCGTAGACGTCGATATAATCGCCGAAAACCTCGCGAGTCGATCGATCTTCGGCAGAAATAGGGGTGCCGGTAAAGCCGATGAAGGTCGCATTCGGAAGGGCGCGGCGGATGAGCAACGCGGTGCCCGTGTGCTTCTTACCGTCACGGTCGTATTTCTCCTCGAACCCGTATTGTCCGCGGTGCGCCTCATCTACCATCACCACGACGTTCTTGCGCTCGGAAAGGGCGACGGCCTCTTCCTCGAACTTCTGCATGGTGGTGAAAATGATGCCGTTGGCGCGGCGGCTCGAGATCTGCTGCGCAAGATCGGCGCGGCTCTGCGCCTGAACGGGCGTCTGGCGCAGGAAATCTGAGCATCTGGAGAACTGTGCGAACAGCTGCGAGTCGAGGTCGTTGCGGTCGGTGATCACCACGATGGTGGGGCTGTCGAGTTTCTCTTCGAGCAGATGGGCAAGGAAAACCATCGAAAGCGACTTGCCCGAGCCCTGCGTGTGCCAGAAGACGCCGCCCTTGCCGTCGCCGCCGATGGCCTCATGCACGCTCTCGAGTGCCTTGTTTACCGCGAAGTACTGATGGTACCCCGCGAGGATTTTCGCGTCCTCGGAGAACAGGATGAAGTTCTTCAGGATGTCGATGAGCCGCTCCTTGGGGAACATACCGTCCAGAGGCGTCTTCCAATCGGCGTACTGGGTGGCCTCGTAGCTTCCATCGACGCTCTTCCACTCAACGAAGCGCGACTCGTTGGCGGTGATCGTGCCAACCTTGGTGTGAAGCATGTCGCTGGTGACGCAGAAGGCGTTGTACACGAAAAGCGATGGAATCTGTCGTTTGTAGTTTTGAATCTGTTGGTAGGCATCTTCGCTGTCAGCGTCGGCACGAGCGGGTGACTTCAATTCAAAGAGAACGAGCGGAAGCCCGTTGACGAATACGATGACATCTGGACGTTTGTTGGTGCCACACTCGATGTAGGTCCACTGGTTAACAACGTGGAAGCAGTTCTTTTCGGGATTGTCGTAATCGACCAAGCGCACGATGTCCGTATGCTCTTCTTTGCCGTCAAACCAGCTTGTCTCCACACCGTTCTGGAGCATGTCCATAAAGATGCTGTTCTTGGCGATGAGGTCGCTGCCCTCGATTTCCTTTAGTTTAGTTATTGAGGCCTCAATCGCTCGTCGATTGAGCGTGGGGTTAATGCCCTCAATAGCGGGCCCAATGACGTCAGGTAGGAAGGCGTCGTCAAACGCGTCGGAGGAACGAGCGACATCAGGTCCATAGAGGTGCTCGTACCCCAGGCTCGTTTGCAAGTGGTCAATGATGCCTTGTTCGAAAGCATCCTCATTAAATGACGTTGAGGAGCTGTAGTCGACAGCAATCATGCGCACTCCTTACCTTATGCTTCTTCGACGTTGGTGAGCCTGTCCACCATTGCATTCTAGCAGTTAATCTTGCATATATTGGTATATCTGACACCCGTTAGTTGCCATTTGACTTATCGGTTGACCGCGCCAGAATGACAATTGGTGGCAAGGCTCTCTTACTTATTAAACTGGCTCCTATTTACAGGCGCTCGTGTTGTGACAGTTGCTCAAGCGCTTGCTTGAAGCTGTTGTTGGTGATCTTGAGATCGTTTCCCGCTTGCATTTTAATGAGTGTCGAGCCGGAGGCGATGGCGGACGTGGTGCGATGGTGCCAAGAAAAGTGCCTAGACCTGGGCGAGGAACCGAGGCCGCGGGAGCTTTTATATTTCTTTGATCGCATGGATTGTCTGTTCTGTTGGCCGCGCCGGCGTTGTTTCTTTGCTCTCGTTCGCGCGGAATCCACTTGTGGCGGTAGGTGTAAATAAACGGCGGAGCGGCTGGAAAAGAGCCGCCTCGCTGGATAAAATCAGGTTGTGCCGCGGAACCCGCTCCTCAGTCGGTCAACTTTGGAAGCGCGGGCAACGCAGGTTCTATCGTCTTAAAGGGTCGGCTGCAACTGACCCTTTTCCATGACTCCCTTCGCTATCCGTTACTGCTTATATTCCCGCCAGATCGAGTAGAGGTTCCGGGCAATGCCGGTCACATACATCGAGAGGCGCCGGATTTCAAGAAACAAGTTCATAGGCTTCACCCCAACCAGAGATGGAGCGTTGCCCGTAGGCGGATTCCGCGGCGGTCAAGATTTCACCTCACAGGCCGCGGTGGGAGACATCCTACCCCCATGGTTTGGAACAGTGCCGATCTAACGGGCAATCAAGTCTCTAGCACTCTTTGAATTGAGCAAGCATCTGTTCGAAGAAGCATAGTTCGGATGGCTCATAAATGAGCGAACCGCCGTCCGCGGTCCTGTAGAGCCCGCAGGGGAGGTAACGCCCGTCGGGGAGGACGTAAAGGCATTCTTCCTCCCTCAGCCCCGCTGGGAGTATCGGGGTCTCGTTTTCGTCCATTTGGAACTCATCGATATTCGCGATCTTCCTCTCCATGATGCCTCCTACCTTATTTCTTGAATGGCGCCCTAAAACAAGCAGCCCTCAATCAACTCTTTGCCGCGCAGGGTGTCGATCCATTCCCGTGGAATCGCGTCGATACCGTATACCGTGCCAGCGAGCGCACCTGCGACGGCTGCGGTGGTGTCGGTGTCGTCGCCCAGATTGACGGCGGCAAGGACGCAATCTTCGTAACTGTTGGTGTTGACAAAGCACCAGGTAGCGGCTTTAAGCGTGTCGCGCACGAAGCCACCTGACCTGATTTCCTGCTCAGGCACGCCTTTCAGGTGGAGTGCCCACGAGGGGAGCGCGTCGTTCATCACGGTCCTCATCAGCTCGACAAATATGACGCATGCATCGGTTGACGTTCTGTGGGCGTGCGTAATCGCGGAGACCTCGCTGACCTCTTCGTCTGTCGCATCGGTGAACGCCAGGGGCGCGATGCGCATGAGCGATCCGTTGCCGTTGTCGCGCTCGCCGGAGCCTCCTTTGCCGGTGTGCAAGGCGCGGGCGGTTGTGCCGCCGTAATCGAAAACGCCGTCGATCGTATACTCGCCACGGGCAATCCAGCTTACGAACTTGTCGCGCATGTCCGCGGTGTCAATGTGCCCGAGCTCCCTAATCGAGTCGCAGGTAGCAAGCGTCATAGATGTGTCGTCGCTCCAGGTGCCGGCGGGTTGCCCATGCGTGCCGTAGCCGATCATGCCCGTGCATTCGAACGTGCCGCGGGGCCTGAACTCGTAGGGAACGCCCAGCACGTCACCGACGGCAAGCCCATAGATGCAGTCGCGCAGTGTTGTTTTCGGTCTGTCTGTCATGGAAAGCTCCTCTTATCCCGGGTGATGTGGAGCGCCGTCGGGGGTATCGGTCGCAACGTGCCGCTACCCTTGCGCTTCGCCATTAGTCGCTTCGTTGATGGCGCGGTACTCGGCACTCAGCTCGCGCGCCAGTTCTTCCTTGCTTGGAAGATACGGCAGGTATTTGGCGGCAAACACTTGGTCGTTGTCTTCGGGTAGCGTGTACTCGACAATCGAATCGCTTTTGTCCGCGCAGAGCACGATGCCTATGGGCGGATTGTCGCCTTCGTTCATGAGCTCGCGCGTGTAGTAGTTCACATACATTTGCATCTGGCCCAAGTCCTGGTGCGTAAGATCGTCCGTCTTAAGGTCGATAAGCACGAAGCAGCGCATCAGATAGTTGTAAAACACAAGGTCAATATAGAAATGGCGCCCATCAAAGGTGATGCGCTTTTGGCGCGCCTCAAAAGCGAAACCACGACCAAGCTCCAGCAGGAACTTCTGAAGATGCGTGATGAGCGCCTGCTCTAGATCGCTCTCGCGAAACGCAGTATCGTCCGAGAAACCTAAAAACTCAAGTACATATGGGTCGCGGATGATATCCTCGGGGCGACGAGCCGGGGCGCTCTTTTGGATTTCCTGGGTGACGGCCTCCTTGTCCTTGCTAGCAAGTAGGCGCTCGCGGAACATGGTGTTGATCTGGCGTTCGAGCTGGCGCGTGCTCCAGCGAGAGTCGGCGCATTCGTTCATGTACCAGTTGCGAGCTTCGGGGTCAGGAATGCGTATTAACCTGCGGTAATGTGTCCAGCTCAATTCGGGACGCAGTGAGTCCCGAATTGGAAACGCAAGATAGAACTGACGCATTTTGCGCAGCTCTCTTGCTTCAAAACCTTTACCAAAATCCTTAGTAAGTCTGATTGCGAGGGCCTTGAGCAGCGCCTCTCCATACTTGGCGCGCTCCTCTCCGCCCTGCTCGTCAACAATGCTCTTGCCGATCTCCCAATACGCCTCAACCATCGCAAAGTTAACGGCGGTATAGGCCTTGTCGCGAGCGGCGTTGAGAATTGAGGAGACCTGCTTGTAAAAACCTTCGGGCACGATTGCCGATTCTCCACGGTTTACCAGTTCGCCCATCACTGTCGCCCCACTTTCCTCTTGTGGAATGCATCTTGATTGCATTTAGTTTAAAGCCTCGCGCGGACACGAATTGCTTTGCTGTCTGGCACCTTCGCATGGGAGCCTTGCGGTGACTAAAATGTGGCAATAGAGACAGTTTTAGCGAACCCCACGGGAGTGACGCGTATGGACAACAACACGCTGCTATTCCAGGACAAAGGTTCGGGTAGGTTTAAAGACGTCAAGATCTACCCCAATCGTATCGAGGTGCTCAGGAAGGGTACTTTCGGCGGCAAGCACACCGAGATTGTCTATCTTAAGGACATCACGGGGGTCAACAGGATCAAGGGCCGCGACGTTTTCCTACGTAACAGGCTGTTGACTGCTTGTGTCTTTAGCCTGAGCAGCCGCTCCCAAGCTCAGGAGTTCGTGAATGCGCTGAACATGGTGATGTAGCCGATAACGGCGTTCGGTCCAAGGTAAAAATCGGGGCGCAGAACGGTATTCTGCGCCCCGATTGAGTTGATGCGCCCAAAAAACTGGCTTGCCTATTCGTTAACGTCCTCGGTATTGTCGCGGTCACTGGCAAGCATTGCTGCGCCGGCGACTGTCGTCGCCATGGCGGCAGCGGCGAGCCCGGCGGCAATGCCGGAACCGTCGCCCGTGTTGGCGAGCTTTCCGCCCGAGCCCTTGCCCTTGTTGCCCTTACCATTCTTATCAGCGCTGTCTGCGTTGGAACCCGTGCCGCTGCCGTTGCCGGCGCCGGTGCCGCCTGCACTGCCCGAGGCCGCTACGGTAAAGCTTGCGGCTCCGTCGCTGGCGAGCGTGTAGTTCTGCGCCGCGTCGCCCAAGAGACCGTTCACGCGCACCCAGTACGTTCCTGCGGCAAATGTTTCGCCCTCGGCCATTGCCGTGCCCGGAGCGCCGTTCGCGTCGTGCACAAACTCGAGCTGGGCCGTGCAGGCATCGGTTTCGAGCTTGCCCTCGAGTGATGCCGCAATCTTGGCGCGCACGTCTTCGCCGGCCTTAAGGCCTTCGAGTCCCTCAAAATGGGGCGTCAGCGCGCGTGGATCGATATCGATGGGCACAGAGCCCTGCAGCCCCGTAACGGTCTCGTTGCCCAGGGCGTCGACATCCACGTATTCAATGGCAAACGCATGGCCCGAAGCTGTCGCGTTGAGCGCGTTGCTGCTGTCGGCAAGGCGGAAATGACCCTCGCCAACGGTCTTGCCATCCTGGAATGAGGCATCGCTCAGCGAGTCGCCGTACGTCATGCGCATGCGGGTCGGGAGATAGTACGGGAGATAGTACGAAGCCGTCTGCTTGTGCTCCGTATCGTAATTGCGCTGGTAGATGCTCCGGGCCAGCGCCGCATCAACAAAGTCGGATGCGATGATGCCAATGTGCTTGAGGTAATCTGACTTTGTATCCTCGGTGCCGCTGGGGTTGATGTACGGGCTCTTATACAGATGCTCGTTGACTACTCGTGCCGAGGTAAAAGGATTGCCTCCGTGCGACAAGCCCGTGCAGCTGGTGTAGTTGATAGACCAGCAGCGCTCCAGGACTTGCTCCTTGGCCCCGTTATCGTCCTCGACATCTACCTCGTTGCGCGTGCGCCCGGTCGTTTCCTTCAGCGCATTATCGACCCAGCTGAGCTTGTCGGTTCCCGTGAGTTTGTACTTGTCCTGGGCGTATACCTTGGTGCAATAGGGCTCTTTGTCGCCTGTTTCCCCCGCGGCTTCAAAGCCCCGCGCGTCTTGGACGAGACACATAGTGGCGCTGTCGGAGTGAGCCTTGATCTTGTCATCCCATTCGGTAAGGTCGAGGCCCCACGTGTGGCCGCTTACACTGTTGCCGGCGAGCCTAAATCGACGCAGCAGAACGATCTTTCCGCGCACCTCGTGTAGCGTGGGGATTCGGCTCGACGTATAGAACAGTTTGGGGTTGTCGTCCAAAACCTTGGCGAAAGCCGTCGTAACACTTTCGTCGGTAGCCTCGTCGTTGCCTCGTGATACAAGCATGATGAGCGCTTCTGTCGGGTTTTCGTTCAAAACGTTTGGCTCTGTTAGACCAAATTTGACACGATCGGCTGTTCGTCGAACCGGAAAAT
>DXZW01000028.1 GCA_019419455.1 Collinsella sp.
AACGATATGGCACCGTGGGGACACATGTATGTCAATCCTGGTCTAACAGAGCCTTTTTTAATCCCCGTCCCAGAAAAATCATCACAGAAAGGACTACTGCTGTTGAGCGCGACGGGCGGCACGGCGGGCCCTGGCTTCTCGGATCTCTTCGAGGTGGGCAATGATCTCGGAGGCGCTCTCCTCAATCGCCTTGCCGTCGGTACGCACTACAAAGCAGCCCAGGCGTTTCATGAGCGCGCGGGCTTCCGCAAGCTCACTACGCACGCTCTCGGGCTCGGCATAGGAGCCGGCAACGGCACGAGCGTAGTCATCGCCCAAGCGGCTATCGCGAATTTCGGAAATCACATCGACGGTCGAAATTAGGCCGAACAGGCGCATCGGGTCAACCTCGTAAATCGACTTGGGCGGCTCCATGCCATGGGCCAAAGGAACATTGGCGACCTTGTAACCCTGATAGGCCAAATACATCGACAGCGGCGTCTTGGACGTGCGGGATACGCCCAGCAGCACGATATCGGCTCCCGAAAGGTCGTCGCAGCCGCGTCCATCATCGTGCTCAACGAAATATTCCATGGCCTCGATACGATGGAAATAGCGGTCATCGGTCCTGTGAATCACGCCCGCGACGCCTTTGGGCGGCACACCGATGAGCGACGATAGCACGGCGAGCGTCGGACCGATCAGGTCGACCGAACGAATATGCAGCATGCCCAGGTAATCGAGCACGCGGGCGCGAAGCGCCGGATCGACAATGGTGTGAAACACGGCAATATCGCGATGGTCGGCATCGACGCGCGGGCCCACAAACGACTCCACCTGCTCCACCGAGGTCACCTTGGGCAGGCGCAACAAACGAAAAGCCCCTTCATCAAATTGCCCGGACGCCGCAAGCACCACCTCACAAGCGGTATCACCGAGCGAGTCGGAGATAACGATAACGGTGGGACGAGCGGTGACCGGGCAATCCATGCGGGGCTCCTTTTGCGCTTACGCGCAGGCTGGCTTACTTTTTGCGGGCAAGCTCACCGATGTTGGCGATGCCGGAGAAAACGGCCTCGAAGCGGTTGAGCAGCTTAAGGCGATTATCGCGAAGCTGCTCGTCCTTGTCCATGACCATGACCTCGTCGAAGAAGCGGTCGATGGGGGCGCGCAGGGCGGCAAGGGCGGCAAATGCGGCCGGGTAATCCTCGGCAGCAAGGGCGGCGTCGACAGCGGTCTGAGCAGCCTCGGAGGCATCGGCAAGCGCGAGCTCGACCTCGCCCATCAAGGCGCGGTCGTACTCCGCGCCCAGCTCGGGCTTGGAGATATGCGCGGCACGGGCATAGGCCGTCGCCAGGTTGTCAAAGGTCTCGGCGTCGTTCTTGCGGGCCTCGTCGAGGGCGGCGCAGCGGGCGAAGAAGACGGACGGGGCGATGATGTGCACCGCAGAGACGGCGGCAACGGTATCGGCCGGGATCTTTTCGTCGCGGGCCATGCTCACCAGGCGGCCATGGAAGAAGTCGCGAACCTGCTGGGCGACCTCGGCGGCGTCGAACTCAATGCCCTGCTCGCTATAGAGTTCAAGGGCAAAATCGATGAGCGACGTGGGGTCGATCGGCAGGCGATCGCGCAGGATGTTGATGATGCCGATAGCGGCACGACGCAGCGCGTAGGGGTCCGAAGAGCCGGTCGGGGGCTCGCCGATGGCAAAGATACCGGCGATGGTATCGAGCTTGTCGGCGCAGGCCACGATGCAGCCGGCGGTGCCCTCGGGCAGCTCGTCACCGGCAAAGCGAGGACGATAGTGATCGCGAATAGCATGAGCGACCTCGTCGTTCTCCCCCATCGCGGTCGCGTAATAACCGCCCATCACGCCCTGCTGGCTCGTGAACTCGACGACGGCGTTGGACACCAGGTCGGCCTTGCACAGGTGCGCGGCACGGCCGGCGTCGGCTGCCAGATGAGCACCCAGGTGTGCCTCACGGGCAATAGCGAGCGCGAGTTGCTCGATGCGCTCGGACTTGGCGAGCACGCTACCGAGTTTCTCCTGGAAGGCAACCTTGGCCAAACGATCACGGAACTCGTCGAGGGAGATCTTCAGGTCCTCCTCGTAGAAGAACTTTGCGTCGTCCAGACGGGCGCGCACGACGCGCTCGTTGCCGTCGATCACGCGCTCGGCGTTCTCGGGCTTGCTGTTGGAGACGACCACGAACTCACGCGTGAGCTTGCCCTCGCCGTCATAGATCGGGAAGTAACGCTGGTTGGTGAGCATGGACTCGCAGATGATCTCGTGCGGGACCTTGAGGAACTCCTCATCGAAGGTACCGACGAGCACCGTCGGCCACTCGCAGAGGTTAATGACCTCCTCAAAGACCTTCTTGGGCGTGTCGACATGACAGCCGGGGCGAGCGGCCTCGACCTCGGCGATACCGGCAAGGATGGCCTCACGACGACGCTCGGCAGAAAGCACGCCGGCGTCCTCGAGCACCTGCTCGTAGACGGCGGGGCTGGCAACCACATGGTCGCCAGGGCCAAGTACACGATGACCGCGCGTGGTGTTGCCGCTCGTCACGTCGGCAAACGACACGGGCACAACATCCTCGCCCAAAAGGCAGCAGATCCAGCGGACCGGACGAACAAAAGTCGCATGCTCGTGACCCCAGCGCTGGCTGCGGTAGTTGGGCCACTGCAGGCCGGCGATGGTCTTCTCGCACAGAGCGGTCAGAATCGGCGTAGCCGGTGCGGAGGGAATGTTCTTCTCGGCGAACACATACTCGCGACCGTCAGTATCCTCGCGACGGACCAGGTCCTCGGCAGCCACACCGCACTTGCGGGCAAAGCCCTGGGCGGCCTTGGTGGCGTTACCGTCAGCGTCGAAGGCAATGTTGGCCGCGGGGCCACGCTTGACCTCGTGAACCTCATCGGTCGCGGTGGCGACGTCGGCAACGAGTGCAGCCAGGCGACGCGGACTCGAGATCACGCGGACCTCGCCGTGGGCCAGACCGGCCTCGTCGAGACCCTTGGCGATCATGGTGCCAAGCTGCTTGACGGCATTGTTCAGCGGTGCAGAGGGCATTTCCTCCGTACCGATCTCAAACAGGAAATCCTTAGCGTCTGCCATGGCTTACGCCACCTCGCCTTCCTGGTCGGCATTCTCGTTGACTCCGGCGACCTCGGCCATGTAGGCCTCGCAGCACGCCTTGGCGACGGCGCGGACGCGCAGGATGTAGTTGGCACGCTCGACCGCGGACAGCGCGCCACGGGCATCGAGCAGGTTGAAGGCGTGGCTGCACTTCATGACGCAGTCGTACGCCGGCAGCGGCAGCTTGCGCTCCAGACAGGAGTGGCACTCGGCCTCGTAGTCGTCAAACTTCTGACGCATCATCTCGACGTTGGCGACCTCAAAGTTATAGGCACTGAACTCGCGCTCGTTCTCGAGGAACACGTCGCCATAGGTCATGGGCGTGCCGTCGGGCAGGTAGCTCCACACCAGGTCGTAGACCGAGTTAACGCCCTGGGCGTACATGGCGATACGCTCCAGGCCATAGGTGATCTCGACGGGCACGGGGTCAACCTCGATGCCGCCCACCTGCTGGAAGTACGTAAACTGCGTGACCTCCATGCCATTGAGCCAGACCTCCCAGCCAAGACCCCAGGCGCCGAGCGTCGGGCTCTCCCAGTCGTCCTCGACAAAGCGGACGTCATGGTCGTTGGGGTCCAGACCGATAGCGGCAAGAGACCCCAGGTAGAGCTCCTGGGCGTTAACCGGAGAAGGCTTGATGAGCACCTGGAACTGATAGTAGTGCTGCATGCGGTTGGGGTTCTCGCCGTAGCGGCCGTCGGCGGGACGGCGGCAGGGCTGCGCATAGCAGGTGCGCCACTCGGCGGGACCGAGCGAGCGCAGCGTGGTCGCGGTATGGAAGGTACCGGCACCGACCTCGGAGTCATAGGGCTGCATAATGACGCAGCCCTGCTCGCCCCAGTACTGCTGGAGGCGCAGGATGATGTCTTGGAAGGAAAGCGATGAAGCGTTCATGCCTCTAATATCCCCTCGTCGAAACGATTACACGGTTAGGTACTGTACTATAGCGGTTTTTAGTCGATAGCGCCGATGCGGTTGAGCGGCCAGTAGCGCACAAGCGCCACAGCGATCAAATCAGAGCAATCGACGGGACCAAAGTAGCGTGAGTCGGCAGAGTTTTCGCGGTTGTCGCCCATCACCCACACACACCCGTCGGGGACGGTGTAGGGATAGCTCACCTGAGCGCCGGGCGCTTGAACCGAAAGCGGCCAGCTCATGCCCGCCGTATAGTCCTCGTCGAGCGCTTGGCCGTCAACGACCACCTTGCCATCCTGCAGGTCGACCGTCTGGCCGGCCGTGGCAATAACACGCTTGACAAGAACATCATGCTCGGAGGTGCCATCGGGGTTGTGAAACACCACGATATCGCCCTGCTTGACGGGCTGACCGAGCTCGAGGCTCACCTTTTGTGCCAGGATCTGGTCGCCAATCTCGATCGTGTCCTCCATAGAACCGGTGGGCACCACAAAGGGCTCGACCACAAACGAGCGAATCAAGAAGGTGGCGACCAATGCGATCGCGATGACCGCGATCCACTCAAAAGCGCCCCTCAACGCGGAATGCTGCGATGGAACCATTCTCACTCCTCGCTCTGCGAATACGAAGCGTCCAAAAACTCCTGCGCGTACGCACGCTCCTGGGGCGTAAGGCGCGCCGTCTCGATCAGATCGGGACGCCAGCGGCAGGTGCGCTCGATGGCGTTCTTGCGACGCCAGGCATCGACCTTGGCGTGATCGCCACTCACGAGCACCGGCGGCACGCCTTCGCCGTTGAACTCGGCGGGACGGGTGTACTGCGCGTACTCGAGCAGGCCTCCGTCCTCGGCGGTCGAGAACGACTCGTCCACATTGCTCATCTCGTCGCCCAGGGCGCCGGGAATCAGGCGTACGACGGCATCGGCAACGACCATAGCGGGAAGTTCGCCACCCGTAAGCACGTAGTCGCCGATCGACAGACGCTCATCGGCATACACATATGCACGCTCGTCGACGCCCTCGTAACGGCTGCACACAAACAGTAGGCGTTCGCTTTTAAGCAGGCGCTCTGCCACATGCTGCGTAAAGGGCTCGCCACAGGGGGTAAAGAACACCACGGTGGGCTTGGGACCCTCCGAGCTAATAGCCTCGATGGCCTCGGCGATGGGCTCGACCTTCATGAGCATGCCCTGCCCGCCGCCATACGGCTCATCATCGACGGTGCGATGGCGGTCGTGCGTCCAGTCGCGCAGGTTATACGCCTTAAAATCAAAAAGGCCGGCCTTGCGGGCGCGGCCCAAAATCGACGTGGACATGACGGGCTCAAACATCTCGGGAAAGACCGAAAGGGTCTCAATCAGCATGCTGTCCTCCCTACTTGTCCATATCGATCAAGCCGTCCATAACGTAGACGGAAATTGTTCCTGTGTCGGGAAGATCGAGCACAACCTGCTCGATCACGGGAATCAGCACCTCGCCGTACCGATCACCCTCGACAACCCAAACATCGTTGGCGGGCGTCGACATGATCTCGACAATCGTGCCGAGCGAGCCAAAGCGCTCATCGACCACCTCGCGACCCATAAGGTCTGTATAGGCGGCGTCGAGCGAATCGAGCTCAAAGTCGTCACGATTTGCCAGCACGTAGCATCCGGTGATGCCCTCGGCGGCCGTCAAGTCGTCTATGCCCTCAAACGAGACCAGATCGCCATCGCCCGTATCGGTAACGGACACGACCGTGCAAAAACGGTCGCGCTTAAGCGCCGGCGGCGTCAGGGCGACACGCATACCCGGCTCCAATACAGAAGGAAGCCCCCGCAGCGGCTGCGCGAGGACCTCCCCCTTCCTTCCGTGTGGCTTGACCACACGGGCGATGTTTTTGTACTGGGACCTCAAGGTCCTAGCCCAGAACCTCTACCTCGACAGCAGTGTCGAGGCGAGCGGCCAGTGCACGGGCGAGCGTGCGAATGGCCTTGATGGTACGGCCACGACGGCCGATGACCTTAGCGACGTCATCCTCGGCGACCGAAACCTCAATCGTAGAGGCGTCGTCACCATCGATGACCTCAAGGCTCACGGAATCCGGGTCGTCGACGATCTGAACAACGAGATATTCGACGAGATCGGCGATGCGATCTGAGAGCATTGCCTCACCCTCGAGCTGTGCAGCGTCAACCTCAGGCACGATTTACTCCTCGGCGCCCTCAGCGGCCTCAGCGGCAGCCTTAGCGGCCTCGGCCTCTTTGGCGAGCTGCTTCTTGGACTTCTTGACGACGGTCTCGGTCTTCTCGCCCTCGTTGGCGGCCTTGACCAGAGCAGCGACGGCGTCGGTGAGCTGAGCGCCCTTGGACTGCCAGTCGGCGATCTTCTCGAGGTCGAGGTTGATGGTCTTGGGGGCGGTCATCGGGTTGTAGCGGCCAACCTCCTCGATGATACGACCGTCACGCGGGGCGCGGGAATCGGCGACGACGACACGGTAGTACGGACGCTTCTTAGCGCCGTGACGAGCAAGGCGAATCTTGACTGCCAAAGGAAACTCCTCCAACCAAGCAGCTTTAGGCTGCAACTACAAACAAACAGTTGAACATAATACGCCATCGACGCGGGCAGGTGAAGTCCGTGAGACCAACTTCTTCGGTGTAGTCGAGGGCAAATCCATATCTTAGACAAGAATTCGGGATTTGCAAGCACATACACGCACCCCACATGAGCTGCGCGGTATACTCATGACATGGAAAGACGCGAACATACATACGGTTATGAGGATGCCATGGGCGTCACGCCGCCTCCCTGGACGGGTCCGGCGGTAGGCCTCATGGACCTCGATGCGTTTTTTGCGAGCGTGGAGATGCTCGATCATCCCGAATGGCGTGGAAAGCCGCTCATCGTGGGCGGAGACGCCGATTCGCGTGGCGTCGTGTCCACGTGTTCGTATGAGGCACGTCGCTTTGGCGTGCACTCTGCCATGGCCTCGGCCGAGGCGCGGCGCTTGTGCCCGCAAGCCATTTGGACGCACGGGCACTTTGATCGCTACCGCGAGGTGAGCGCGCAGGTCATGGCGATTCTCGCCGACGAGACCCCGCGCGTTGAGCGCGTATCCATCGACGAAGCCTTTATCGATATCACACCGGGTCGCTTTGCGCCCGAAGACCCGCTGCTGGTTGCGCGGCGTATAAGCGACCGCGTGGCAGGGCTGGGAGTGACCTGTTCCATTGGCGTGGGCTGCAACAAGACGGTCGCAAAGATCGCAAGCGAGCGGGATAAGCCGTTTGGGCTGACCATCGTGCGCCCCGGAACCGAGCAGCGCTTTTTGGCCGCGCTGCCGGTATCTGCCATGAGCGGCATCGGGCGCTCGGCCGAGGAGCGACTGCGCCGCATGCGCATCTACACCCTCGGCGAGCTTTCGCGCGCGCCTGAGTCCACACTGGCCTCTATTTTTGGCGTCAACGGCGAACGCATGCGCCAGCGTGCGCTGGGACTTGAAATCTCTGAAGTCACGAGTCTCGATGAAGAGCGCGAGGTCAAGTCTGTCAGCAATGAACGCACCTTTGCTAAAGATTTGACTGAGCGTGGGGATATTGAGGCGGCGATTGCGCTGTTGGGCGAGTCGGTGGGACGCCGCCTGCGCCGCCAGGGACTAACGGGCTCCACGGTGACACTCAAGCTCAAGTATTCGTATGGAAGCGGGCGTACGGCACAGCGCCGGCTGCCTCATCCAACCGACGATGAGAACATCTTCGTGGCGGTTGCACTCGAACTGCTCGACAACATCTGGCAGGATGGCATGCATGTTCGCTTAGCAGGCATCGGTATGAGCGACTTCGACCACCAAGGCGGCATCCAGACCGACCTGTTCTGCGAGATCGATGACCGCGGAGCCCAATCCAGCGACCGCCGCGACCTCTCCGTCGCCATCGACGCCGTCCGAGACAAATTCGGCGACACCGCCCTTTCCTTCGGCCGCCAATCCCGCTTCAACGATTAACCGCCTTTGGGCAAAAAGAAAGCCGGGCAGGTGCGGAAAACCGCAACTGCCCGGCGATATGCGTGAGGGTAGCTAAACCCCGTCTTAAATGAGCTACTAGAGGAGGTTGAGGGGGAGCTGGGGGGCGTCTCCCCAGAGTTTCTCGAGGCGGTAGAAGTCGCGGGCTTCGGGAGTGAAGACGTGGACGACAACCGAACCGTAGTCCATGAGCATCCAGGTCTTCTGCTCGCGACCCTCGATGGAGAACGGGTGCTCGCCGCAAGCCTCGGCGACCTTCTCCTCGATCTCGTCGACGATAGAATCGACCTGGCGGTTGTTGGTACCGGTGGCAAGCACAAAGTAGTCGCATACGTCGGAAAGCTCGGTCAGGTCGAGTACCTGAACGTCCTCGCCCTTCTTGTCGTAGGCGGCCTGCGCGGCGGCGCGGGCGACATCCTCGGCGGCGACACCGCTCGCGGACAGCGAGGCGGCAGTGCGGTCGGACGTGGCGGCGAAGCTCTTGTGCTCCACACCTTCAAGAATCTGCTCGTCGGTCATGGTCTCGTCGGCCATGGAATACCTCTTTCTAGACAGCCCGAGCTAGCGCAGCTGGGCGTAATGGTTGTAAATCGTAATAGCCGTGGGATAAAGATAGCGCCCAGACTGGATCACATAGACCAGACCCTGCGCAAAACAGGAGAAGAACAACTCATCGAGCGTAGACTCCCCCACCATCTTGCGCAGCGCATGCGCATAGTCGCCGTGGCGGTTGGGCTCGATGGCATCGGCCACAAAGACCACCATATCGAGCGGCGTCATGTCGCAGGCACCCACGGTGTGACGGTCGACAGCCTGGAAAACGGCCGGCGACAACTCGGGGAAAAGCTGCGGAAGCTCATAGGCGGCAACAGGGCCATGCAAAAGCGGCGTCGCGGCGGAAGGAGAGCCGGCAATCATAATGCCGTAATGCAGAGCGCGCGTGACCAGCTCGTCGTCGGAGAGCACTTTGTCCCAGTCATGGATCAGGCCGGCGGCAGCGGCATCAAAGCGGTCAACGCCGTAGACCTCGGCCAGATGAAGTGCGGTCTCGGCAACACCCAGCGAATGCACATAGCGCTTGCGCTTATCCTTCATGCGAACATCGAGCAGCTCTTGAATGCGCTTGAGCAGCGCGCGCTCATCGCCCTCAAACTGATCCTCTACCGACAACGTAGACCCCCATCACTCAAAATCTTCTTGGCCCAAATCGGCATATAGCCTGCGTTTGCGAATGTAGCCGAGCACGGACTCGCTCGTAAGATAGCGCACGCTCATACCGCGGGCAACTCGCTTACGAATGTTCGTCGAGCTGATCGCCAGCGCCGGAATCTGAATATAGCGCACGTCGAACGGCAGCCCCGACTCTTTGATTCGGGCACGCGCCGTATCGATATCAAAGCCCGGTCGCGTCGCCGCAATAAAGGTAGCAAGCTCAGCGATTCGTTCGGCATCATGCCAGGTCACGATATCGATAATCGCGTCGGCGCCCGTAATAAAGTAAAGCTTTACTTGCGGCGGGTAAAAGTCGCGAAGGGCATGAAGCGTATCGGCCGTATAGGTTACGCCCGGACGGTCGATCTCGAACCGGCTCGCCAAAAAGGCCGGGTTCGCGGCGGTGGCGAGGACCGTCATGGCATAACGGTCCTCGGCAGGCGTCACCGGCTTGTCAAGCTTAAAGGCAGGAGAGCCCGCCGGCATAAAGAGCACAGCGTCCAAGTCGAGCGACTCGCGCGCCTGCTCGGCAGTCACCAAGTGCCCGTAATGAATCGGGTCGAATGTGCCGCCCATAATGCCGAGCCTAAACTCCCGCCCGTCCTCTAGAGGAAGCTCGGGCAGACCGATTCCACCGCGCAGCGACATGGCTTACTCGCCCTCCGAGGTCTCGGCATCGCCCGCGGCATCCGCCGTATCGACAACCTCGACGCCCTCATCCGCAGCATCGGCCACGTCAATGGCTTCAACGGCAACGTCCTCGTCAGCATCCTCGAGCTCCTCGTACTCCGAGAAGTCCTCAGCGCCCTCAAAGTCAAAGGCGCGCTGGCAAATGCGGACCTCGTCGCCCGCACGGCAACCGGCCTTCTCGAGCGCGTCGTCAACACCCATACGCGCAAACTTATGCTGCAGGTAAATGACGGCTTCCTCGTTTTCCCAGTCGGTCTGGATGACCATGCGCTCGATGGCACGACCGACCACGCGGAAGGCACCGGGCTCTTCCTGGACAATGCGGAAACGCTTCTCGCGCTGCAGACGGCGACGCTCCCACTCCTCGTCACGCAGATCGACCGGCTCATCAGAGACCGCCAGCTCGGCGCGAAGCTTAGCCACCTGCTCGCCCACGGCAAGCATCAGCGTGTTCAGGCCGGCGCCCGTAACAGCAGACACGGCAAAGAACATATGGCCATCGTCGAGCGCCGCACGCTTAAGGTCGGCAATCTTGTCGGCCGTGCCCGGCGCATCGCACTTGTTGGCAACGACGATCTGCGGACGCTCCGAAAGCTCGGCGCCATACTGCTCGAGCTCACGGTTAATGATGTGGTAATCCTCGACCGGATCGCGATCCTCAAAACCACCCGTCATGTCGACGACGTGCATGATCAGGGCCGTACGCTCAATGTGGCGCAGGAACTGGTGACCAAGGCCCTTGCCCTCGCTCGCGCCCTCGATGAGACCGGGAACGTCGGCAACGACGTAAGAATAGTCGCCGGCACGCACCATGCCGAGGTTCGGTACGAGCGTGGTAAACGGGTAGTCGGCAATCTTGGGACGGGCGGCACTCATGCGCGCGATGAGTGATGACTTACCCACCGAGGGGAAGCCCACGAGCGCGGCATCGGCCATAAGCTTCATCTCGAGCTCGATCCAGTGCTCCTCGGCAGGTTCGCCCAGCTGGGCGAACGCGGGCGCGCGGCGCACCGACGTCACAAAGTGGGTATTGCCCAAACCGCCGGCGCCACCGGGCGCCACGACGACGCGCTCGCCGTCGTGCACCAGGTCGGCAATCTCGAACATCGGGGTCTGCGTCTCGGGGTCGAGCTCGCGCACCACGGTACCCATAGGGACCTTGAGAATCAGGTCCTCGCCGCTCTTACCGTTACGACGGGCACCCTGCCCGTGCGTGCCGCGCTCGGCGCGGAAGTGATGCTTAAAGCGGTAATCGATCAGCGAAGACAGCTGAGCATCGGCCTGGATGACGACATTGCCGCCACGACCGCCGTCGCCGCCATCGGGGCCGCCCTTGGGGACAAATGCCTCGCGCCTAAACGACATGCATCCGGCTCCGCCGTCGCCGCCGCACACGTTAATGCGGCTGATATCGGTGAACTGTGACAACAGAATCGCCTCCTACAAAAAAGAGGGAGACCCTTGAATCCTAAAACTCAAGTGCCTCCCACATATGTGCTCTATGAAGGGTGAATTACGCGTTCGCGAGCGGGCGTACGCTGACCCTGTGCTTGATACCCTTGTGGAACTCAACGGTACCGTCGACCAGCGCGAACAGCGTGTCGTCCTTACCACGGCCAACGTTCTCACCCGGGTGGATGTGCGTGCCGTGCTGACGGACGAGAATCGTGCCCGTGGTTACCGTCTGGCCGGCATAGCGCTTCGTGCCAAGGCGCTGACCGCGGGAGTCACGGCCATTACGGGAGGAACCGAGTCCTTTTTTGTGTGCCATTGTGTATACCTACTCTTTCGTTACGAGTGTAATCTACTCGGCGACGGGAGCCTCGGCAACAGCCTCAGCCTCTGCCTTGACAGCCTTCTTGGCGCGGGAGGTAGCCTGAACCTTCACGATCTTCAGCTTGGTGAGCTGCTGACGGTGACCCTTCAGACGACGATAGCGCTTGCGCTTGTGGAACTTGAAGACCAGCTGCTTCTCGCCCTTGAACTGCTCAACGATCTGAGCGGTAACCTTGGCCTTGGCCAGCTTGTCGGGATCGGTGACGATCTTCTTACCATCGTTGAGGAAGATAACCGGCAGGGTGACCTTGTCGCCCTCATTGCCCTCGATCTTCTCGACGGTGATGACATCGTCGGTGGCGACCTTGTACTGCTTGCCGCCCGTGTTAACGATTGCGTACATGTTTACTTGCCCTTCATGCATCAGTTAGTGCAACAGCCGAATATAGTAGCAGGCGAAAATACCCCCGTCAACGAGTATGTGGAGCAAATCCACAAGTTCGCACAGGTATGGGGCTGACGAGTCGGCCCTCGTCGTCCTCGCATGCTTGATTCTGACGCTCGACATCGTAGGAGCAGATGGTCACGAGGTCTTGCATACCGGTGGAAACAATAGGTGCATCCACGCCCGGGGTCAAGCCCTGCAACAAAACATCAGCAGCAGAAAGCAAAATTTCCGGACGCATGGAGCCCTCGTTGTCGGCATGGGTGTCGAGCATGAGCACCAAATGGTCCGGGCGCTCCCCCGCCGTGAGCTCATAGCCAACGAGCGTGTGATCCAAATCCAAGCGCTTGCTCTTTTTTCCGCGCGCGTAGTCGATGCCATGGCCCGCGCGCAGCGTGTCGATCGCACGATGCACCTCGTCGGCGCTTACGGGCGCCTCGGGGTCCAGATGCAGGTCGATGCGATACGACAGGCTCGTGAGCTGCGCCGTCAACGCCGGCGTGCGCACGTCGATGTACGCCGCCTCGATGGGCGCCAGATCGGCCGGAGATGCCGCAGACAGGCGCTCAAACGCCTCGTCGAGCGCCACGAACTCGGTCATAAACAGGTCATACCACTCGCAGGTCGACGACGTACCAACCGGTAGCGCCGAAGAGAAGCCCACGCGCATGTGCGGAGAGAAGCCCTGCGTGACGGCATAGGGAAGTCCTGCACGGCGCACGATGCGCTCAATGGTATGAATCACTTCGAGATGGCCCAGGTACTTAAGGCGATCGCGCTTGCCGTAGCGAACACGAAGCCTAAAGAGCGTGGGGTTGTCGGTCAGGCGCTCACTCATGCGCGATCACCCATCAATACATTCTTGGCGTGGAGCGTGGGGCAGATCCCGCAGCCGGTGCACGACGTGCGGGTGCAGTCGGGAGTCGTGACACCCTCGAGCGAGCGACGGTACTCGCGCTCGAGGAAGCCGCGCGTGCAGCCGGGGCTCACGTGCTCCCACGGCAGACGCCAGTCCAACTCGTAGGGCAGGTGCACGAGCTCATTGAGGTCGATGCCGTTTTTGGCAGCAGCCTCCTTCCAGTTATCGAGCGAGAAATGCTCTACCCAGGCGTCAAAGCGAGAGCCCGCGCGCCAAGCATCGATGATGACGGGCGTCATGTCACGACCGGCGCGGGACAGCGCGGCCTCGATGAGCGAGGTCTCGGCATCGTGGTAATGCACGCGGACGGCACGGTTGCGAACGCTCGTGACAAGCAGCTTCTGGCGACGCTTGACGTCGTCGTAGTCGAGCTGCGGGCACCACTGGAACGGCGTGGCAGCCTTGGGGATAAAGACCGAAACCGAGATGGACACCGAAATCGAGCCGCGACGAGCCTTGGGCACCACGGAACGACCGAGCTCCAGCACGTGATCGGCCAGATTGGCGATGGCCACGATATCCTCGTCGCGCTCGCCGGGAAGGCCCATCATAAAGTAGAGCTTCATGCGGTTCCAGCCGGCCTCGAAGGCCGCCTTGGCGGCACGGTCCAGGTCCTCCTCGGTCACGTTCTTGTTAATGATGTCGCGCATGCGCTGGCTGCCGGCCTCGGGCGCGAACGTCAGGCCGCCCTTCTTTTCGCCGGCGACCGACTCGGCCATATCCACGCCAAACGAATCCAAGCGCTGCGACGGAATAGACACGCGAATACCCGTATCCTCCAGGCGACGGTTGAGCCTGCCGAGCACGTCGCGAATGCAGGAGTGGTCGGTCGTGGAGAGCGAGGTCAGCGACACCTCGTCATAGCCGGTCTTTTCCAGACCCTGAATCACCGACGAGACGATCTGGTCGGCCGAGCGCTCGCGCACCGGGCGATACGTCATGCCGGCCTGGCAAAAACGACAGCCGCGGGCGCAGCCGCGCAGGATCTCGATAGACAGGCGGTCGTGAACCAGCTGCGCATAGGGCACGCACGACTGCGACAGCGGATTCGTGGCGCCGAAATCCTCGACGACGCGCTTGTAGACCACGGTCGGCGCATCCTTGCCCTCACGCGGCACGGTGTAGCCATGCGGCGAGCAGGGCTCGTCGTGACGAACCTCATAGAGCGACGGCACGTAGTTGCCGGCAATGGATGCAAGCTGCTCAACAATCTGCTCGCGCGGGACTCCTTCGTCGCGCAGGCGGCGATGCAGCTGGCAGGTCTCGAGCAGCGATTCCTCGCCCTCGCCGATGAGGATGGCATCGAAGAAGGCCGCGTACGGCTCGGGGTTGTACACCGAGGGACCGCCGGCGATGATGATGGGGTCGTCTTCACCTCGGTCGGCCGCTAACAGCGGAATGCCAGCGAGGTCGAGTGCCTCGAGGAAGTTCGTCACCGCCATCTCGTGCGGCACATGCAGGCCGACGATATCAAACGAAGCGACCGGCGCTGCACCCTCGAGCGAGAGCAGCGGAATGCCTGCCTCGCGCATGGCGTCACCCATATCGGGCCACGGCACATAGCCACGCTCGCAGGAGATGCCCTCGGCCTGGTTAAGGATGTTGTAGAGGATGGCGATACCCTGGTTGGGCAAACCAACCTCGTACACATCCGGGTAGATCAGGCAGCAACGGTAGTCGGCATCGGCCTTGGAAAGCGTGCCCCACTCGTGATCGATATAGCGGCTCGGCTTTTCGACCTTGGCGAGCAGCGGCTCAATTAAATGAAAGCAGTCTTGATACGGAACGCGCAACGGAAAACCCCTAAGCAGCGAGATCGGATGCGTCTTGGTAGGACGCCATAGGACGGGTAGCGCCCGCGACCGTGGTCACCAGATCGCGAACGCGGGAGAACGTGGCAGTGACCACCTCGTTGGCACGGCTGTAGTCGACATCGCGCTCGTAGAGCGAAACAAGCGCACGGCCCATGCCATAGGTGCCCGCGGCAGCAGTGAGCGCCTTGACGGCAAACCCAATATGCGGCGTCCGCTTGACGAGCGCACGGGTGACCGCGCGGATCACAAGACCGCCGGCAAGCACGCCCGCGACCTCGTAGCCGCGCTCAGGCTTAATGCCGCGTCCAAAGACGGCAGCGAGCTCAAAGAGCATGCCCACCTGAGCCAGCGCCATAACGGGATAATCGGCGCCCGGCAAAAACACCAGCGCACCGGTCGCCATATTGGTGAGCGCGCACGAGGTAATGATACGATTGGCCGCCGCGATGCGCATGAAGGCAAAGTTCGCCGCAAAAGCCGTTTCCTTTTCGGTGCGATCGAGAATCCAGCGGGCAAGCGTCTCGAGCAGATACGTCTTATCGGTTGCCGCCACCACGCCGAGCATGGGCGTGGACTCCTCGATAAACGGCACCTCCACAGCAGACTCGGCAAGCACGCACACGGGCGCGCCGGCGATCACGAGCTCCTGCACGGCACTCTCCAAGCGGTCGGAGCCGCACGAGAGCACCAGTACCACATCGGTATCGGTCTTTGGAGCAATTCGCTCCTCCCCCAGACGCTCGACGCGCACAATGCCCGAGGTCGTCTGCGGCACAAAGGCATCACGCACCGTCTCGGCCAGAAAGCGCGAGGCGGACGAATCCAGATAGACCGAGACGCGCACCGGCGTATCGGAATCCTTCTTAACGGACGCGCCCATCTTAAAAGCGCGGGTCAGCTTATCTACGGGAATTATCATAGCAAACCCCTCCAGCGGTTACGCGGCGCCCGAACGATGCCGCCATATGGATTGTACGATACCCACCGTCAGCAGCTGAATCATCATCGAAGACGAACCGAAGCTAATAAACGGTAGCGGAATACCGGTAATCGGCATCATGCCGATGCACATGCCGATGTTTTCGAAGGTCTGGAACGCCCACATGCCAACGATGCCCACACACGATAGGCGCAAGAACAGCGACTCACACTTAAAGGCGACGCGAATCGTCGAAAAGATCAGCAGCACGTAGAGGCATAGGAGCAAAAAGGAACCGCAAAAGCCAAAGGTCTCGGACAGGAAGGCGAAGACGAAGTCGGTGTGGAACTCAGGCAGAAAGCCGCCGGCCGACTGCGTCGCATGGCCCAAACCCTTACCAAAGAAGCCACCCGAGCCAACGGCGATAAGCGACTGCTGCAGGTTGTAGGCATCGTCCGAATCGGCATTATCGGGGTCGATAAAGACCGTCAGGCGGTTCATCTGATACTGCTTGATGAGCACATCGTGGCCGAGCAACGAATCAAAGACCGAATCGAGCGCCAGGACGAGGGCCACCAGGCCCACGAGCAGGGCCAGGGTCGACAGCACCCATTCGCGGCGTGCACCGCTCATGCAGATGACAATAGCGCCCGAGACCAGCACGACCAGGCCCGAGCCCAGGTCGCCCATGGCGACGACGGCCAAAAACGGAATGGACAGCATGCCGCAGAGCTTGACGTAGTCGCGAACGGTATCGATGCGGCCGTTATACTGCGAGCCAAGCGTGGCGATAAAGAAGATGGTGATGAGCTTGGCAAGCTCAACCGGCTGGAATGTCAAGCCGATACCGGGAATCTTGATCCAGCCCGTCATGCCCAGACCGCCTGTATAGGACAGGCCCGGAATCTTGGGCGAGAAGATCACAATAAGGTCAATGACGAGCAGCGCCGTCGAGAAGTTAGAGATGCCGCGCAGATCGGTACGCCAGACGAGCACCGCAAGCACCGCGCCAATGCCAATGCCCAGCAGGTGGCGCGAGAATGAGGCGTCGGCCTTAAACTGTGACGCCGACCAAATAATGATGGCGCCATAGGCAACGAGCGCGACGGTAGCCAGCAGCACACCGATATGCACCTTTTGGCGAAACGTACCGCGCGAGGCCGAAAGTTGCTTGTTGACGCGGTCCAGGCTGCTGCGAGAGCCGGTCTTGGTTGAACGGAACAGATCCGCCGGAGAAAAATCCATCGCAACCTCCTATCGAACCGAAGAATCGCCCGAGGCCGAAGAGGTATCGGGCTCGTCATAAATCGCGCCGAGCACGTCGCGCACGACATGCATCGCGGTATCTGAGCCACCGCCGCCCTGCTCCAGGACAGTAGCGATGACATACTTGGGATCATCGGCCGGCGCATAGGCGCAGAACCACGCGTATTCGTCCTCGCCGCTTTTCTCGCCCGTGCCCGACTTGCCGTATACCTGCGGCGTCAGGGTGCCAAAGTGAGCCGCCAGGGACGTCGATGCCGTGTAAATCACGTCGTGCATGCCGTTGCGAACAAGAGCCAAATCCGAATCGCTGTTGATCTTGGCCTCCAAGCGCTTCTTCTTGCCTTTGCCGTTGTACTTATAGGCATCGCCGTCGCCATCGCGCGACACGGCAGACAAAAACACGTGAGGCACGTACTGCTTACCGCCGTTGGCAAGGCCCATGTAGGCGCATGCCATCTGCAGAGGCGTCACCAAAATGTCGCCCTGGCCGATGGCAATGTTGGTCATATCGCCGGCATTCCACTTGCGGTCCTCGGCAGAGGCGTCGGTAAAGTACGACTCTTTCCACTCGGCATCGGGAATACGGCCCGCGCCCTCACTCGGCAAATCGATACCGCAGGTCTTGCCTAGGCCCCAGCGACGAAAGACCTCCTGCAGGCCCTCGGAATGTTGCTCGTCATAAAAGAACGCCTTGCCCATATCGTAGAAGACGGGGTCGCACGAGTTGGCAATACCCGACTGCAGCGTCATGGTGCCGTGTCCAGACGTCAGCCAGCAGCGCTTGCCCCAAGCCTTGCCCAAGCCCGTCCAATAGCCCGTGCAGTTGGTTGTCTGCGTTGAAGTGTAGGTTCCAAACTCAAGACCGGCCAGTGCCGAGAGCGGCTTGATGGTCGAGGCCGACATGTACTGTCCGCTAATGGCGCGGTTGAGCAGCGGGTGCGAACCCTTGTCATCATTGAGCTCGGTCCACACGTCATTTGAGACGCCGCCGATAAAGACGGACGGATCGAACTTGGGCTCGCTCGCCATGCCCAGGATCTCGCCGTTGTTGGGATCGAGGCACACCACAGCGCCGTTGCCGGCATTGCTGTAGCCAGTGGTCTTGGCAAGCTCGATGGCGCTCGCCAGCGCCGTCTCACAGGCCTGTTGGATCTTGAGGTCGAGCGTGAGCTTAATATCGGAGCCGGCCTTGGCGGGCACGGCGCCGGCCTGACCGGTCACATTGCCCGAGGCATCGACCTTGACGGTCTGCTCGCCACGAATACCCTGCAGCAGGTTTTCGTAGTAGCTCTCAACACCCGCCTGGCCCACGATATCGCCCGACTGGTACGTAATCTTGCCAGCAGAAGCATCATCATCGCCAGAGGTTTTCTTATTCTGGGCCTCGAGCTGCTCGGAGGTAATGGTGCCGGTATAGCCCAAAATGTGACAGGCCGTCTCGCCGTACGGGTACTGGCGCTCGGTACGCTCGGCAATCTTGACGCCCGGGAACTCGCCTGCGTGCTCCTTGATATAGGCAACCGTGGAACGACGGACGTCCGTCGCGATGGTATGCAGGCTCTGGGCGCCCTCGGAATTGTCCTGGATATTGCGCAGAACCGCCACGTAGGGCATACCGAGCACGTTGGCAAGATGGCGAACCAGAACCTCATCCTCGGCAAGGTCGCGGTAGGCCACGACAGCAAGTGAGGGACGGTTCTGGACAAGTGCCACGCCATTGCGGTCGAGGATGCGGCCGCGCACAGCGGGTGTGGTAACGGTGCGCGTCTGATTGCTATTAGCCTGCTTTTCGTAATAGTCCGACGAGACCATCTGCATGCCCCACAGCTTGACGGCAAGCGCCGCGAACATCGCGCCCACACCCGTGGTGAGGATGGAGAAGCGGCCCTTAAAGGCGGTCGCCACGGTATTGCCCTCGCCCTCGGTGGCGCGCGGGGCCGTTCCATACTGCGTATCGTAGGTAAAACGGGAATCGCCGCGACGCATGATGACCAGCGCGACCACGATGGCCACAACCAGCACGATACCGGCGATAATAACCGTCATCTGGGAAGACATCTACGAGCCTCCCCTATTTGAGCTTACGGGTCTTGGGCTTAAAGCGCATGCCCGTCTGGCGTCCGCCACGTGCGGAGAATCCATAACCGGACTGCGGCACGACGCCGGACATCAAAAACGGAATGGCAACCAGACCCGTCAGGATCGAAGACGGCAGCGCATGGCCGAAGATCGCCACGACAAAGCTCGTCTCCAAACCCATAAACAGCAAGATGATGCTGTAGATCACATTAATGACGAGCGCGAAGGCACCCACCGTGATGCCGCGCGCACTCGGGGTACCGCCCGTCTGACCGGCGGCGCTATGCACCAGGGCAAAAGAACCCACGGTCAGCAGGAGCGACATAACTCCCACCGGCACGGCAGCGGAAAGGTCATAGAACAAGCCGCTGCAAAAACCGCACGCGACGGCACGGGTCGGGTCGCCCGAGAACACGCTTAGGCACACCAGGATAATCATAAAGTTGACGCGACCGCCCGCAATGGAGATCTGCGGTGCCAGGCCTGCCTGAAGCAGCACGCACACGATGGCGGCGATTACAAACGTGCGGGAGCTCATCCCCTGCTCGTGTAGATCCATGGACATGCCCCCTATTCGCTCGAGCCGGAATCGGTCGTCTCGGACGTGTCGGAACTGTCATCCGAACTCTCGTCCTTCGTCTTGGTCGCAGCATCGCGCGACGTTCCCTGCGGCGTGCTGTTGGCCGTGCTCACGTCCTCATCCGAGGCCGACTGTTCGTCGGTCAGCGAGGTAATGACCAGCACTTCCTCGTTGTTCTCGGCCGTGGTCTGAGCGCGCACCACAATGGTGTAGTACACATCGTTTGCCGATTTCTCGACCGACGAGACGGTGCCGAGCGGTAGACCCTTGGGGAACACACCGCCAATGCCCGAGGTCACGATGATGTCGCCAACCTTAACGTCGGAATCGACGCTCACGTACTCAAGACGCAGCGTGCCGTCAGCCTGACCCTGCAGCATGCCCTGGGCGCGCGTGTCCTGCACCATGGCGGACACGCCCGAGTTCTCATCGCCAATCAGGCGCACGGTGGACGTCTTGGCCGAGACCTCGATAATCTGGCCTATGACACCGGCAGAACTCGTCACAGGCATGTTGATGGTAAGCCCGTCGGCAGAACCCTTGTCGATGGTGACGGTCGAGGTCCAGGCATCGCCCGAGGCACCAACGATACGAGCTGCGGTCGATTTGAGGTTGTAGGTCGACTGCAAGCCGACCAGCCCCTCCAGACGCTCAGCAGTCTTTTGGGCCTCGGAGAGCTCGGCGACCTTAGAGGTCAGCTCCTCATTTTGCTTCTTAAGCTCGTCAAGCGTGTCCTGCGACGCCGTAAGGTTAGAGAACACGTTGCCGATCGCATTGAAGGGAGCCGCCACAGCCGAGCCCACAAAGCGCACCGGCGAGGTAATCGTCGTCACGCCCGAGCGCACGGCATGAATCGGCCCGGCCTCACCCTCACGAATATAAAACGTGAGCAGCAACACCGAAATCAGGCTGAAAACAATCAACGGGCGCATACCCGTTGATTGTCGCTTGGTATTCAGATTTGTGGAGAAACCCGAAGATCGTGCCAAATGGAATCCACCTTTTGGAAATTAAGCATTGGTCTGGACGAAGCCGCCATCAAACGCATTGGCCTCGAGCACGCGGGCACAGCCGTTAACGACGTTATCGAGCGCCGTGGGGCTGACGTTGACCGAAACGCCGGTCTCATCGCGCAGGCGCACGTCTAGACCGCGCAGCAGCGCGCCGCCACCGGTCAGCAAAATGCCGTAGTACATAAGGTCCGAGGCAAGATCGGGAGGCGTAGCGTCGAGCGCGTCCTTGACAGCCTTGGCCATCTCGTCGAGCGGCTTGTTGAGCGCGCGACGAATCTCCTCGCTCTCGATGCGCACGGTCTTGGGCAGACCGGTGATCACGTCGCGGCCGTTGACCTCGACGTCGAGCTCGTCCTTGAGCGGCACGGCGGAGCCGACCTTGATCTTGATGTCCTCTGCCGTACGCTCGCCGATGGCCAGGTTGTAGGCATCGCGAACGTGCGTGAGGATAGCCTGGTCGAACTCGTCACCGGCAATACGGATGGACTGTGAGACGACGATGCCGCCCATGGCGATAACGGCAACCTCGGTGGTACCTCCGCCGATGTCGATGACCATGGAGCCGGTGGGTTCCTCGACAGGCAGGTCGGCGCCGATAGCGGCAGCCATAGGCTCTTCGATCAGGTAGGCCTGGCGAGCGCCAGCCTGGATCGTGGCCTCAAAGACAGCACGCTTCTCGACCGATGTGACGCCGGAGGGAACGCAGACGACAACGCGTGGACGCGGGGTCCACGGATAGCGCTTCTCGGACGCCTTGTCGATAAAGTAGCGAAGCATGGCCTCGGTAACATCGAAGTCGGCGATGACGCCGTCCTTCAGGGGACGAACGGCCACGATGTTGCCGGGCGTACGGCCGAGCATGCGCTTTGCCTCGATACCGACCGCTAGGATGCGCTCGTCATTCTTGTCGATGGCGACTACAGAGGGCTCGCGAATGACGATGCCCTTGCCGCGCACTGAGACAAGCGTATTGGCGGTGCCGAGGTCGATGGCAAGATCGCCCGCATAGCTACCGAAGAACATATCCATCAAAGAAAACAACGCAACTCCTGATGTGTTGGATGATTGCTGGAAAACTACTAGCTCATCATACTAGCGCAAGCCCGGCACCTCACTTGCGGTGAAGCGCCGGGCAAAGCTAAATCCCATAAGGTCACTACTGGTTGTCAGCAGCCGAGAAATCCATATCGAGCGAGGAAACGGCCCAGCCGATATGGTTGTCGGAGCGCACGAATTTGACGGTGTACTCCTGCTCGCCTCCCTTGGACAGCGATGCCTTCACCTTGGCGGTCGTCTCGGTCATGGACTGATCCATGCCCTCGACGGACACGGTGGCACCCTGCGGAATCGAGGAGATGATCATCGACTTGGCGTCCTCGGACAGGCTCGAAGCCAGGCAAGACTCGGCCTTTGCGGTGTCACCGTCGCCGGCAGCCTGGAACAGATCGGTAACGACAGACTCCTGAGACGGGAAGCCAAAGCCGCGCGTGTAGGCAAAGCCCAGACCGCCCGCGGCAATCAAAATGAGCAGAAGCAGCACGATGAAGACTTTGAGACCCGTGTGGCGATGGCGACGACGGACCTTGGCCTGCTTACGATCCTGACGGTCCTGCTGGACCATCTCGGACTCGGACAGCGTAAAGAAGCCGGTGTCCGAGGGATCGGGCATAAACTGACCGGTCGCGCCCGTAGGATCGAGCGGATCGACGGCAGGAGCGTCCATCGCGGGCGCCGGAGCCGTGGCCATAGCCGTCTGGGCAGACAGCGCGGCAAGCGAATCCTGCACGCGGGCAAGCTCATCGGCCTGCTCGGAGGTGAGCTGGTAGATGCCATCGGCAGTAGCGGCATTAAAGGCGTCGAGTGCGTCGGAGGGACGGCCGGCGGCAGAAAGCGCCTGACCCATGCCGGCGTTGAGCGCACGCGTGTCGTCGCGGGGGCCGGCAAAGTCGATAGCCGTGCGGTAAGTCTCCACGGCATCCGCCGGACGGCCGAGCTTAATGAAGCAACGACCGAGCTCGCCGAGCGCGGCGGCAGGAGCCGGATTGGCGCCGTCGATGGCAGCCTGACGGAAGGCGGTTCCCGCGTTGGCATAGTCGCCCGACTGGAACAGCGCATTGCCCAGGCCCAGATAGGCCTTGAACGGCGTGGCATAGGAAGCATCCTGCGTAGCAGCTGAGAACGCCTGGGCGGCCGTCGTGTAGTCGCCCACGGCGGCGAGCGCCTTGCCGCGGTTGGTGAGCAGCGCGCCGCGCTTGCCGTAGGTGCCGTCGTTGAGGGCGGCGGCATAGGCCTCGGCGGCCTCGGCATACATGCCCAGGTGCATCAAGGCGTTGCCACGAAGGTGATCGGCCTCGCCCATAATCTCATCGGGAGTCTTTGCCGCCCCAAGCATCTGGGCTGCAGCAGAAAAATCACCCGCGCGGTAAGCGGCGCGGCCCTGTTGGATCAGCTGGCTATTCAAGGAAGTCCCCTTTACTCGTGAACGATCTCGACATGGACGATCTCGTCGCCGGCACGCAGCTGCGAAATCACATCGAGACCCTCGACCGTGGTACCAAAGACGGTGTAACCAGAATCGAGGTTATGCTGGGCACCCAGGCAGAAGTAGAACTGCGAACCCGCGGAATCGGGGTCCATGGAGCGTGCCATGGCAAGGGCGCCATCGACATGGCTGTTGCGCGGATTGGTGGCAAACTCGCCCTTGATGCAGTAGCCGGGGCCACCGGTACCGGGCATACCGTCGGGGCCCTCAAGACCGGCAGCGACGTCGGCGCCGGACATGTCGCGGGTATTGGGGTCGCCGCCCTGGATAACAAAACCGGGCACATAGCGATGGAACTTAAGGCCATCATAGAAGCCCATCGTGGAAAGCTCGCAGAAGTTCGCGACATGAATGGGAGCGCCCTCGCCGTCAAACTTGACCTTGATGGTACCCTTCGACGTCTCGATTACGGCGCACTCGTCGCCGACAAGCTGATACTCGGGCGTGTAGAGCTCTTTCTTAAAACCAAACATGTGGTTCCTTCCTCGTGCGTTTAAAGCATATTTGTACGAATTGTAGCAATAAGCACGGGTTTACATCAATTGCGCACGTAGGTTATGCCGACTATGGCGAACTAATTTTAGGAACGCTGCTGCGGCTTCCAGGAACCCACATTGGCATCGTACTGGTTCAGCGCGCTGTTGCCGCCCTGCGCGATGGGCGCCAGGATCTCGCTTTGGTGGGAACTCATCGACTCGCCATCGGGAATGGCCAGCGAGATATCCCAGCTCTGGCAGATCACGTCGACGCGCTCATACATCCACTCGGCAAGCTGCTTTAAGTGGGCGATGTCATCCGCATAGACCGTATCGTCCTGTACTTTCAGGTTGTTGAGCTCATCTTGCGTCTTTTTGATCTGGTCGCGCAGGGCGTAGGCACTCTGCGACAGCTCCTGACGGGTGGACAGCGGCGTTCGGAGATAACCGTTGTTAAAGGAATCGATGACCTCGCCGATCTGGTCCTCGTCAGCGTAGGACACGATGGTCTGATACAGACCGTCGAGCCTGGTATAGAGCTGATCATCGGTGAGCACGGTTTCTTCCTGAACCACCTCGGCAGAATCGCCCTGCTTGGTATCGTCCTCAGTCGCCTCGCCCTTTTGACGCGTGGGGAAGGTGGTTTGTGCAGCTTGGCCAAACTGGTCGTAGAAGCCAGGCATAACACCCATGGGATCGGTCGTCACGAACCAATAGGCACCACCGCACACGACGGCAAGGACCGCGATGATAATGAGCGGCTTGGGAATATGACGCTTATGCTTGTGATAGGCGTCCTCGTCGGGGTGCACCTTGCGCTTGGGTTTTTGAGCATCGTCATGCAGGGAAACGGGCGTGGGAATATCGACCTTGGGGATACCGAAATCCTTATCGAAAGCTGGCAGCACGCAGGTCTCATTGGGGTCGGCGGCATCCGAGAGCACCGCGGCGGCAGAGGCCGGCGCATGGGGCACCTCGGTATCGATCTGCTCCTGCGTCAAGCGCGGAAAGCCGGCCGTGCGGCCTGCCGCCAAATCGGATGCGGCCGCGTCTTTAGAAAGGATGCCCGGGGCGGGGCGCCCGCACTTGGGACAGGTGCGATCGTGCGGGGACAGGCGTGCCCCGCAACCATCGCAGAACACGAACTCGGTATGCTCGGGACCGTCGCCCGGACCAACGTATGCGTTGCAGTAGGGGCAGAACGAGGCGCCGTCTTCTATAGTCTTAAGGCAATGCGGGCAGATCACGGCTTCCTCTTTTCGGAGCAATTCATACAGTCGAGTTTAGAGCATAGCATCGCCACGCCCCCACAGGAGCAAGGCACCAATTCAACATCGCCAGGAAATCATCCCTCGGCGACTGGAGCTAGGCTTTATTTGCGGGCTTTTTCTTCTTGCTCGGCATCGAGACCTTAATGCCCTGAGCAGACTTGGTCACGCGAGAGCGCTTGGCTCCGGTACTCTTCTTTTTCTTGGGCTGGGCCTTTTCCACACCCTCGAGTGCGCGAACCTCGGCCTCGCGAACGGTGCGCTCCTCGCGGCGCTGCGCCATATCGGCGGCGACGCGCTTGGCAAAACGCTGGGCAGTTGAACCAGTAGAGCTCACCTTGCTGCCACCGCGACCCAGACGGACGCGCACACCGCGGCCAAAACCAGTTGCAGCATGGCGACGACGCGGCTTAAGCGAATCCATCATCGTGGCGAGCTTAAAGAACACCGTACAGGTAAAGATGACGATCGCCAGCAAGATAACGGTCTCGCCCGTCGAAAGGTTGGCGATAGACAGCAGCCCCGGGAATCCGATAACGCCCACAAGGATGCCGACGACGACAAATACAAAGAGCACCACGCGCAAGGGAGTGAGCGGCTGCGAGATGCGCCAGATCAGGCTCACGCTCGTCGCGCACGACGTAAGCAGGCACATGGTCGAAAGGGTGAGCTGGTTAAAGCCGAACACGCGCGCCACAAAGATATCGAGCGCCGCAGCCATTATGACCGCCAGCGACGCCGGCAGCGCACGCTTGAGCACGTTGGTCAAGAATGACCCCTTCACGCGGGCATTATTGGGCTCCAAACCCAGCACAAAGCCCGGCGCGCCGATGCAGAAGAAGTTGATGAGTGTCATCTGAATCGGCTCGAAGGGATATGGCGGAAACGCGATGCACAGCGCCGCCAAGCCCATCGAGAACAGCGTCTTGGTCAGAAACAGCGCCGCAGAGCGCTGCAAGTTGTTGATGGAGCGACGGCCCTCGGCCACCACGGCGGGCATCGAGGCAAAATCATTGTCGACCAGCACAATCTCGGCCACGTTGCGCGCAGCATCGGAACCGGCGGCCATGGCCACAGAGCAGTCGGCCTCCTTGAGCGCCAGCACGTCGTTGACGCCGTCGCCCGTCATGGCAACGGTATGGTCGCGACGCTTGAGCGCCTGCACGAGCTCGCGCTTCTGCTGCGGCGTCACGCGGCCAAAGACGTGGTAGCGATCCACCGCGGCATCAATCTTGGACGGCGTATCAAGTGTCGTGGCGTCGACGTAGGCATCGGCCCCCTGAACGCCCACCACGCGCGCGATCGACGACACCGTGCGCGGGTCATCGCCGCTGATCACGTTGAGGGTCACGCCCTGCTCGTTAAAGTAGCCGATGGTCTCGGCAGCCGAGGTACGGATCTCGTCGCGAATAGTCACAAAGCCCACGGGCTCGGCCTCGCCAACCATATCGCCGTCGGGCGTAAAGCCGTCCACGCGCGCCACAACAAGTACGCGGCAGGTGTCGGCGAGCTCGGCCACACGGTTCTCGACCTGAGCAAAGGCGCGCGCCGAAAGCACAAATTGCGCCGCGCCCATCACATAGGAGCCCTGCGCAAACGAGGCGCCGCTCCACTTTTTGGACGACGAGAACGGAATGACCGCCAGCGGCTCGGACACCTCGACCGGGCGGTCGGCATAGTAGTTGAGCAGCGCCTGACAGGTCTCGTTGGCGTCTGCCGAGGTGGCGCGCGCCACGTTGGCGAGCGCAAAATCGAGGACCGTAGTCTCGACGGGGACAGGCAGCTCGCCCTCCCCCGCGCCCACGCCAGCGCCCTCGATCGGCAACGGATAGGTGCCCTCGACCTCCATACGACCCGACGTGATGGTGCCTGTCTTGTCCAAGCACAGCACGTCGACGCGCGCGAGCGTCTCGATGCAGTAGAGCTGCTGCGCGAGCACCTTGCGGCGCGCCAGGCGCACCGTGGCGATGGCAAGCACCGACGAGGTCAGCAGCACCAGGCCCTGCGGAATCATGCCCAAAAGAGCGCCCACCGTGGACAGCAGCGCCGACGAGGGCACGCGACCGGCAAGCAGCTCGGAAAAGCACCACAAAAGCGCGCTATCGCCCGGCGTACCGGCGGCATCCCACAGCTCGCTCACGCTTGAGGAAAAGAGCGCCAGGCCGAGCGGAATCATAATGGGGCTCGCGAAGCGCACGATGGCGTTGAGCGCGTTCATGATCTCGGAATTGACCTTTTTGACGTACTTGGCCTCGTTGTTGATCTTGGCCACGTAGTTGTCGGCTCCAACATGGATCACGCGGGCGCGCAGAAGGCCCGAGTCGATAAAGCTGCCGCTCATGAGCTCGGAGCCGGGCTGCTTTTTGATGAGATCGCTCTCGCCCGTCAGCAGGCTCTCGTTAACGAGCGCCTCGCCCGATACCACCACGGCGTCGGCAGGAATCTGGTCACCGCGCCCCAGGCGAATGATGTCGTCGAGCACGATCTGGTCCAAGTCGAGCTCCACCTCGGCACCGTCGCGCACCGCGATGGCCTTCTTAGAGGTCAGCAGCGTGAGCTTATCGACCATCTTCTTGGAGCGCATGGACTGGATGACACCGATGGCGGTATTCAAAAACACCACAAACAAGAACGTCAGGTTCTTAAACGAACCGGTAAGCAACACCAAAATCGCCAAGACAGCGTTGATAAGGTTGAACAGCGTGCAGAGGTTTTCGACGATGAGCTCGCGGACCGATTTGGTCTTAAGCTCCATGTTGCGGTTGATCTTACCGGCGGCGATGCGCTCCTCGACCGCGGCGGTCGAAAGCCCGCGCTCGATATCCGTTGCTGCCATACCACGTCCCATCACGTCGCGTCGGTATAAGAAAAACAGCCCGGACCATGCGAGGTTCGGACGGTCTTACGTTCGATGGTGCCCCATGTTGGATTCGAACCAACGGCCTTCTGCTCCGGAGGCAGACGCTCTAATCCCCTGAGCTAATAGGGCGAACGGTTGGCATTATACCCAAGTGCGCCACGGGCTAACAAAAGAATAGAAAAAGCTTTGCAATTACGTGGGAGACACGGCGCAAAGGCTCACTTTAGAACGCAAAAGTGAATCAATTAGTATAAACTCACATGCACCATATATACACGGCTCGCGATGCGGGCCGTTTTTGCAAAAGTTATCCATCGAGGTGAGAGGCACACCATGATTGCAATTTTAAAGCAGAGCGCCAGCGACGAGGCCGTCGGCCATATCGTCAGCTGGATTGAGAAGAAGGGTCTCAAGACCGACGTCTCGCGCGGAGAGAACGAGACCATCATCGGCCTGGTGGGCGATACGACCAAGATCGACCCGTTTCTGCTCGAGTCCATGGATGTCGTCGAGCGCGTACAGCGCGTCTCTGAGCCCTTTAAGCGTGCCAACCGCAAATTCCACCCCGAGGACTCCGTCATCGACTGCGGTCACGGCGTCAAAATCGGCGGCGACCAGTTCCAGGTCATCGCTGGCCCCTGCTCCGTCGAGGGCGAGAACCTCATCCGCATCGCCCGCCGCGTGAAGGCCGCCGGCGCCACGATGCTGCGCGGCGGCGCTTACAAGCCCCGCACCTCCCCGTACGCCTACCAGGGCATGGGCCCCGCCGGCCTGGACCTGCTATGCGAGGCATCCGCCGAGCTCGACATGCCGATCGTCACCGAGATCATGGACCCGCGAGACGTGCAGGTCTTCTTGGATAAGAAGATCGACGTCATGCAGATCGGCGCCCGCAACGCGCAGAACTTCCCCCTGCTCAAAGAGGTCGGCAAGACCAAGACCCCGATCCTGCTCAAGCGCGGCATGTCCGGCACCGTCGACGAGCTGCTCATGGCTGCCGAGTACATCATGAGCGAGGGCAACGACAACGTCATCCTGTGCGAGCGCGGCATTCGCACCTTCGAGACCCGCACCCGCAACACCTTCGACCTCAACGCCGTGCCGGTGCTGCACCACCTGTCGCACCTGCCCGTCGTCGCCGATCCCAGCCACGCCACCGGATACACCCGCTACGTTGAGCCCATGGCGCTCGCTGCGACCGCCTGCGGCGCCAACGGCCTGGAGATCGAAGTCCACGACGACCCGAGCCACGCCTGGTCCGACGGCGCCCAGGCCCTCACTCCCGACCAGTTCGACGACACCATGCGCCGCATCCGCGCCATCCGCGAGGTCGTCTGCCAAGAGACCATGGAGTAGGCCATGGGTACGGTGAGAAACGCACGCGTCAACCAGGGCGGCCCCAAGTGCGCCGGCATCGTCGGCTTGGGCCTGATCGGCGGCAGCTTTGCCCGCGGCTATGCGCAAGCGGGCGTTCGCGTACTTGCCTGGGACCCCGACGATGACGTGATGACGGCCGCCAGCATGGGTACCGTCGCCGGCGAGCTCAACGACGAGACGCTCGGCGAGTGCGACATCATCGTCCTTGCCTGCTATCCCGAAGCATGCATCGAGTGGCTCGAGACGCACGCCCAGGCGCTCGCCGACGCCACCGACACCGACGCCATCATGGGTCCCGTGGTGATCGACACCGTGGGCGTCAAGGGCATTGTGTGTGAACGGGCCTTTGAACTCGCACGAGAGCACGGCTTTTACTTTGTGGGCGCACACCCCATGGCGGGCACCCAGTTCTCGGGCTACGCGCACTCCCGCGCCGACCTGTTCCAGGGCGCGCCGCTTGTGCTCGTTCCGCCCGCGGTAGACGATGTCCTTAAGCTGGAGCTCTTGGGCCAGGTACGCGAGATGGTGCGTCCCTTGGGGTTTGGCAAGTTCAGCGTGACCACCGCCGCCGAGCACGACCGGGTGATCGCCTTTACGAGCCAGCTCGCGCACGTGGTGTCCAACGCCTACGTAAAAAGCCCCACCGCCCAGGTCCACCACGGCTTTTCTGCCGGTAGCTACCGCGACCTCACGCGCGTAGCGCATCTCAACCCGCAGATGTGGTCCGAGCTCATGATCGACGACGCCGACGCTCTCGCCTTCGAGATCGACCACCTGATCGACTCACTCGGCGCCTACAGCCGTGCGCTCAAGAACCGCGACCAGCGTTATCTTGAGAATCTCCTTGCCGAGGGCGATCGCATCAAACGCGCACTTGACGACGAGAGCGCCCACTAGACCACCCATCACGCCAGGTCGAAAGGACCATAGCTTATGGCGATTACCATCGATATCGACACCGCACGCCCCTACCAGGTACACGTGGGCACCTTTTTGCTGGAACAGGCAGGGCCGCTCATTCGCGCCACCGCCGGAGGCACCCGCGCCGTCATCGTGACGGACACCAACGTGGGTCCCCTCTACCAGATGCCCGTTAAGCAGAGCCTGGAGGCATCAGGCTATGAGGTAAGCATCTGCACCTTCGAGACCGGCGAGGCACACAAGCGCGCCGAGACCTACGTTGCCATTCTTGAGTTTGTTGCCGAGCATGAACTTTCGCGCTCCGACGTGATCGTGGCGCTCGGCGGCGGCGTCGTGGGCGACGTGGCCGGCTTTGTGGCGGCCACCTACATGCGTGGCTGCAAGTTTGTGCAGATCCCCACGAGTCTGCTCGCCATGGTTGACTCGTCGGTGGGCGGCAAGACGGCCATCGACCTGGCCGCCGGCAAAAATCTCGCCGGTGCCTTTTGGCAGCCGAGCGTAGTTATCGCCGACGTGGGGTGCCTTGCCACCCTCACGCCCGAGCAGTTCGCCGACGGCTGCGGCGAGGTCGTCAAGCACGCCGTGATTGCCGATCCGGAGCTCTTCGATGAGCTCGAGAAGACCCCGCTCACGCTGGAGCTGCTTAACCGGGACGTGGTCCGCGTGGCGCTCATCATCGCCCGCAATATCGACATTAAGCGCGCCGTGGTCGTTGCCGACGAGCGCGAAACCAATCAGCGCAAGCTCCTCAACTTTGGCCACAGCGCCGGGCACGCCGTCGAAGCCTGCGAGCACTTTGAGCTCGGCCACGGCAACTGCGTGTCGATCGGCATGGGCATCATCACGCGTGCCGCGGCCCTGCACGGCATTTGCGACGCCGAACTGCCCAACCGCATCGAAGAGCTCTGCGCCCGTCATGGCCTCAAGACCCGCTGTGAGCTTTCCGCCGACGCCATCTTTGCCGAGGCGCTGCACGACAAAAAACGCGCCGGTGACACGATTGACCTGGTGATTCCGCACGGTATTGGCCGCTGCAGCATCGACCGCACGCCGCTTTCCACCTTCCATGATTTAATTGCCGAGGGCCTCGGCCAGAAGGGAGACGCATCCGTATGCTAGCCCGCATCACCCCCTCCCCACTCAAGGGCACCGTCCCCGCCATCGCATCCAAGTCGATGGCGCACCGCCTCATCATCTGCGCCTCACTCGCCAACGGCGAGACGCACGTCACTTGCAACACCACCTGCGCCGATATCGAAGCCACGGTGCGCTGCCTCACGGCGCTGGGCGCCCGCATCGAGACAGTCGAGGACGGCTTCCAGGTCCATCCCACTATGAAGAGTATTGAGTTCGGCCTGCTCAAGGCACTTGCGGGCGGCACGCTCGACTGCGGCGAGAGCGGCTCCACGCTCCGCTTTATGCTGCCCGTCGCCTGCGCGCTGGGGGCAGAGGCAACCTTTGTGGGCCAGGGCCGTCTGGGCGCACGCCCCCTCTCCCCGCTCTCCGATGAGATCATTGCCGCCGGCTGCGACCTGCAGGGCCTGGGCGGTTTTCCGCTCAAGACAAGCGGCCGCATGCGCCCGGGCACCTTTATCCTGCCGGGCAACGTGAGCTCGCAGTACATCTCCGGCCTGCTGCTGGCGGCCCCGCTGCTGGCCCAGCCCTCCTGCGTGCAGGTGACCGGCCTTATCGAGAGCCGCCCCTATATCAACCTGACCATCCAGGCCATGAAGGCCTTCGGCGTCGAGGTCAACGTCGAGCGTATCCCCGCCAAGGACGGCCAACCCGAGATCACGAACTTCCGCGTGAGCAGCGGCTCGTACCGCACGCCTGGCAACGTGGCTGTCGAGGGCGACTGGTCCAACGCCGCCTTTTGGCTGTGTGCCGGCGCCATCGGCTCCGACCCCATCACCGTCGAGGGTGTGTCGCTCAGCTCGGCCCAGGGTGATCGCAACGTGCTTGCCGCACTCTCGCGCTTTGGTGCCCGCATCGTGCGCTCCACCAACGCTGCCACCGTGCAGTCCGACAAGCTCGCTGGCTTTGAGATGAGCGCCCACGACATCCCCGACCTGGTGCCCGTTATCTCGGCCGTGGCATCGTTGGCGCAGGGTCGCACGTTCATCCGCGATTGCGCCCGCCTGCGCATCAAGGAATCCGATCGCTTGGCCACCACCACCCGCGAGCTCACCGCACTGGGCGCGCAGGTGCGCATTGCCGGCGACGACCTCATCATCAAGGGTGTCGATGCCTTTACCGGCGGCGAAGTCGATTCGCACAACGACCACCGCATCGCCATGATGGCCGCCATCGCCGCGAGCCGTGCTACCGGCGAGGTCGTGATCCACGGCGCCGAGGCCGTCAACAAGTCCTATCCCGATTTCTTTGACCACTACCGCCTGCTGGGCGGCAAAGTCGCGCTCGAGGAGGAATAGCATGTCCTCGACCTTTGGTAACGTTTTGCATCTGAGCATTTTCGGCCAATCGCACTCCCCTGCAATCGGTTGCTCACTCGATGGCATTCCCGCCGGTATCGCCATTGACCAGGAGCAGCTGCAGGCCTTTTTGGACCGTCGCGCCCCCGGTCGCGACGAGACCGCGACCAAGCGCCGCGAGGCCGACGCCGCGCATATCATCGCCGGTGTGGTCGATGGGCACACCACCGGCGCACCCATCGCCGCGATTATCGAGAACACCAACACGCGCTCCAAGGACTATTCCGAGCTGCGCCGCAAACCTCGCCCCGGGCACGCAGACTTTCCGGCGCGCGTGAAGTACCACAACATGCACGACGTCGCCGGCGGCGGACACTTCTCCGGTCGTCTGACGGCTCCCTTGTGCATCGCCGGCGGCATCGCGCTGCAGGCACTCGAGGCCCGTGGCATCAAGGTCATGGCTCACGTGGCGCAGATCGGCGGCATCTCCGACCTGCCCATGGACGACATGGTTTATCGCGAGGCCGACCGCAAGGCGATCCTTACGAACGATCTGCCCTGCATTGACGCCGCCGCTGCCGGTCGCATGCGCGAGGAGATTCTGGCCGCGCGCGACGAGCTCGACAGCATCGGCGGCATCGTGGAGTGCGGCATCTACGGGCTTCCCGCGGGCATCGGCGACCCCATGTTCGACGGCATCGAAAACCGCATCGCGCAGATTGCGTTTGGCATTCCCGCCGTGAAGGGCGTGGAGTTTGGCATGGGCTTTGCCGTAGCCGCCATGCGCGGCAGCGAGAACAACGATCCGTACCGCGTTGATGCCGAGACCGGCGAGATTGCAGTCGAGTCCAATAACGCCGGCGGCATCCTCGGCGGCATCTCCACCGGCGCACCCGTCATGTGGCGCATGGCCGTAAAGCCGACGCCCTCCATCGGTCGCGAGCAACAGACCGTGGACATGGACGCCATGGAAAACGCCGAGCTTTCGGTCCACGGCCGCCACGATCCCTGCATCGTCCCACGAGCCGTCCCCGTAGCAGAAGCAGCCGCCGCCCTCGCCATTTGGGACGCCCTCCTCGAGGACGCAGGCCAGCGCTAAAAATCTCCGGGGGCCAACTCCGGCCCCCACGCCCATCCAGTGATTTTTCTGGGACGGGGATTAAAAAATCATTAGGTACACAATGATTTTTTAATCCCCGTCCCAGAAAAATCACCGACACGTGAAAGGGGTCTCCATGGACCTTGCCGATATTCGCCAGGCCATCGATGGCATCGACACCACCCTGCTCAACAGCTTTGTCGAGCGCATGGATATTGCCACCGAGGTCGCCAAATCAAAGATCGAGATGGGCAAGGCCGTCTTTGACCCCGCCCGCGAGCGCTCCAAACTCAACAACCTCGCCAGTCGCGCACCCGAGCGCTACGAGGCCCAGACCATCGCCCTGTTCCGCCTCCTCATGAGCATGAGCAAGGCCGAGCAGCAGCGCTACATCAACGAGCTCAAGGGCATCACGGTGTCGCAAAAGGCCCATGCCACGGCCGCAGCCTTTGACACGCCCTTCCCCCAGACGGCCACCGTCGCCTGCCAGGGCGTCGAAGGCGCCTACAGCCAGATTGCCGCGTGCAAGCTCTTCGACGTGCCCGATATTGCCTTCTTTGAGACCTTCGAGGGCGTTATGCGCGCCGTACGCGACGGCTTTTGCGAGTTTGGCGTGCTGCCCATCGAAAACTCAACTGCCGGATCGGTCAACGCCGTCTACGACCTGCTTGCCCAGTTCGATTTCCACATCGTGCGTTCACTGCGCCTTAAGATCGATCACAACCTGCTCGTCAAGCCCGGCACTAAGCTCGCAGACGTGCGCGAGGTCTACAGCCATGGCCAGGCCATCGCCCAGTGCGCCGGCTTTATCGAGGGTCACGGCCTGCACGCCACCAAGTACCCCAATACCGCCATGTCGGCCGAGATGGTCGCCAACTCCGAACGCACCGACGTCGCCGCCATCGCCTCGCGCAGCTGTGCGGCGCTCTACGGCTTGGAGGTGCTGGAGCCCAACATCCAGGACTCGGACAACAACTATACGCGCTTTGTCGTCATCAGCCGCGAGCCGCGCGTCTACCCCGGTGCCAACCGTACCTCGCTTATGATCACCACGGCCAACGAGCCGGGCGCCCTCTATCGCGTGCTCGAGCGCTTCTATGCGCTCAACATTAACCTCATCAAGCTCGAGAGCCGCCCCATCCCCGGTCGTGACTTTGAGTTTATGTTCTACTTTGACCTGGACTGCCCCTTTGGCAGCAAGGCCCTCGACGACTTGCTCGATTCCATCGACGACGTGTGCGAGAGCTTTACCTACTTTGGCAGCTACACGGAGGTGCTCTAGATGACCGATACCGCCGCAAGCCGCCCCTACGGCGTACTGGGCCGCGTGCTGGGCCACAGCTACACCCCGACCATCTACAAGGAGCTCGCTGGGCTCGAGTACGTGCGTTTTGAGCGAGAGCCCGAGGATCTTGAGGCCTTTATGACCGGCGACGAATGGGAGGGCACCAACGTGACCATCCCCTACAAGCGCGCCGTCATGGAATACCTGGACGAGTTGAGTCCCCTGGCCGAGCGCATGGGCAACGTCAACACCATCACGCGCCTGCCCGACGGCCGCCTGCGCGGCGACAACACCGACTACTTTGGTTTTCAGTGTCTGGTCGAGGAGTTAGGCGTAGAGGTTGGCGGTAAGAAGGCCCTCGTGCTCGGCGCCACCGGCGGCGCAGGCACCACGGCCAGCATGGTGCTCGGCGACCTGGGCGCCATCGTCGTACCCGTGGGCCGCAAGAGCGAGGTCAATTACGACAACATCGCTCAGCAGTCCGATGCAACGCTGCTCGTCAACTGTACGCCTGCCGGCATGTTCCCCCACTGCCCCGACGCCCCCTACACGCTCGAAGGCCTCGATGCGCTCGAGGGCGTCATCGACATTGTCTACAACCCCGCCCGCACGGGTCTGATGCTCGAGGCCGAGCGCCGCGGCATCCCCTGCATCGGCGGCCTGCTCATGCTTGTGGCACAAGCAGCACAAGCTGTCGAGCGCTATACCGGCAAAGCCACCCCGCGCGAGCGCATCCTGGACGTGACGAAGCGTCTGTCCCGCCGCGAGCAGAACATCGCGCTCATCGGCATGCCAGGCTCGGGCAAGACCCGCGTGGGCGAGCAGGTCGCCCAGCTCACGGGCCGCGAGCACATCGACCTCGATCGCGCCCTCGAGGAGCGTCTGGGCATGCCCTGCGCCGACTTCATCGTCGAGCGCGGCGAGGCGGCCTTCCGCGAGCAGGAGACGGCGGCGCTGGCCGACATCTCCAAACGCAGCGGCCTGGTGCTTTCCACGGGAGGCGGCGTGGTCACGCGCGACGAGAACTACCCGCTGCTGCACCAGAACAGCCAGATTGTGATGCTCAACCGCAAGCTCGACGAACTCGCCCACAAGGGTCGCCCCATCACCGCCCGCGATGGTATCGACAAGCTCGCCGAACAGCGCATGCCGCGCTATCGCGCCTGGGCCGACTACATCATCGACTCACGCGACTGCGCCGCCAACACCGCTCGCGCCGTCCTCGACACGCTCTAAAACCCGCCAAAAAGGGACAGGTTTATTTTGGCAGGTTTTATCCTGGCAAACGTCGCAGATAGCACGCCCCGCCACCAACCAGACCGCAAAGGAAGCAACCATGAAAGCACTCGTCATCAACGGACCCAACCTCAACATGCTCGGCATTCGCGAGCCGGGTATCTACGGCAGCGATAACTACGACCGCTTGGTCCAGATTTGCCAGGAGGCAGGTACCGCGCTGGGCTTTGACGAGATCGAGGTATTCCAGTCCAACCACGAGGGCGGCATCGTCGACAAGATCCAGGAGGCCTACGGCAAGGTCGACGGCATCGTCATCAATCCGGCGGCCTACACGCACACGAGCGTGGCGATCCTCGATGCCCTCAAGGCCGTCGCCATCCCCGCCGTCGAGGTCCACATCAGCGCCGTCGAGACACGCGAGGACTTCCGCCAGGTGAGCTACGCCCGCCTGGCCTGCTTCGCCACCATTACCGGCGAGGGTTTGCAGGGCTACGCCCATGCGTTGGAGCTGCTGAAAGAGCACCTCGAAAAGTAAAATGCCAATCCAACGGACAGTAGCGGCTTGCTCGCGCTCGGCTCCTGCAGCATACAAGACGAAAAAAGCCCAGACCACCAAGGGGTCCGGGCTTAATAAACGATGGTGCTCCATGGCGGATTCGAACCGTCGACCTTGGGATTAGAAGTCCCCTGCTCTATCCAACTGAGCTAATGGAGCAAATAACCGCACGCCCAAGCAAGCGCAAGCCTGTCAGGCGCAAGTAATTATAACCTAGTTGAACTGCTCGCGGTACGCCTTGCAGACCTCATCGACCGGGCCGTCCATGCGAAGGTCGCCCTTCTCAATCCAAACGGCACGCTGGCAGATGCGCTCGACCTGCTCCATAGAGTGCGAAACGAACAGAACCGTCACGTCGCCGCTCTGGATAAAGTGCTGGATACGGTCCTCACACTTCTGCTGGAAGAACACGTCACCGACGGACAGCGTCTCGTCAACGATCAGAATATCGGGCTCGGTAATCGTCGCGATTGCAAAGGCGATACGCGCCACCATGCCCGAGGAGAAGTTCTTAAGCGGCATATCGACAAAGTTCTGCAGCTCGGCAAACTCAATAATGCCGTCAAAGTTGGCGTCGATGAACTCCTTGGTATAGCCGAGCAGGGCGCCGTTCAGATAGATGTTCTCGCGGGCAGTCAGCTCGGGGTCAAAGCCGGCACCAAGCTCAATCAACGGCGCGATGTTACCGTGCACCTTAACGCTGCCCTCGCTAGGCTCAAGCACGCCAGCGATAATCTTGAGCATCGTAGACTTACCGGAACCATTGGTGCCGACCAGACCCACGACCTCGCCGCGATGAATCTCGAACGAGATGTGCTTAAGCGCCCTAAACTCCTCAAAGAACAGCTCGTGCTTGGCGAGCTTGATGAAGTACTCCTTGAGATTGGTCAGCGACTCGGACGCCATGTTAAAGATCATGGTGACGTCGTCGACCTCGACAGCCAGAGGCTGCTCGCTGTAATCAACAACAGATTCAGTCATCACAGCACTCCTTAAATGTAGAGGATAAATTTGCGCTCGGACTTATGGAACACGGTATAGCCAATAACAAGCGCAAGAACCGCCCAGGCAACGCACATACCAAACGTCATAAGCGAGGGCGTAGTCTGGAACAGAAAGATATCGCGCATAAACTGCAGGTAGTTGAACATGGGGTTCGCATACATCAAGATACGCACGAGATGCGGCATTTGCGCAATGTAGTCAGTCGTCCAGAAGATGGGCGTAATGTAAGTCCACGCCGTAATGACGACGCTCCATAGATGCATAACGTCGCGGAAAAAGACCGTAAGAGCAGAGAGCATCATGCCCAGGCCCATGCAGAAGCACATAAGCAGCAGCAGGCAAACCGGCAGCAGAATGAGGTGCCAAGAAGGCATAACGTGGAACCACAGCATGACGATGGCGACGGCGACCAGCGAGAAGGCAAAGTTGACCAGCGAGAAGAGCACCTTCTGCACCGGGAAGACCCAGCGGTGCACCTTAACCTTCTTGAGCAGAGGGGCAGCGCCCACGATAGACGTCAGGGCCTGGTTCGTAGACTCGGACATGACGGCAAAGGTAATGTTACCCACGATCAAGTACAGCGGGTACATCTCGGGCGTCATTGAGCCATTGCGGCCCTGGCCAAAAATCGTCGAGAACACGATGGCCATGACGATCATCATCAGCAACGGGTTGAGCACCGACCATGCGACGCCCAGAACGCTACGGCGATACTTGATCTTAAAATCCTTGGTAACCAGCTGACGAAGGATAAACGCATCCTTCTCAAATTCGTTCTTAGCAAACGTCGCAGGCAGACTGCGAGTTTCTTGTTGCTTTGTCTGATCCGACACGGATGCAACTCCTTTACTCGTAATCGTTGACAAACGAACAGTATAGACCCGACGGCCATGCAAACGATACGCGCAACAAAACTGGAGAACTAACCCACATCTTAGGATGCCAAGCCCAAACGGCTATACTTTCAAGGATTGAATATATAAGGAGCATTGAGTGAATTCTGAATCCATCGCCGTCATCATCCCTTGCTACAACGAAGCGCTCACGATTGGTAAGGTCATCGACGACTTTCACCGCGAGCTTCCGCAAGCGACGGTCTATGTCTACGACAACAACTCATCGGACGACACCTCACGCATCGCTACCGAGCACGGCGCCACGGTCCGCTTTGAACCCCGCCAGGGAAAGGGCAACGTGTGCCGCCAGATGTTTCGCGATATCGACGCCGATTGCTACCTGATGGTCGACGGAGACGACACCTACCCCGCCGAGGCGGCCAAAGCCCTCTGCGAGCCCATCCTTAACGGCACGGCCGACATGACCGTAGGCGACCGCCTTTCCAACGGCACCTACTCCGAGGAGAACAAGCGCGCCTTCCACGGCTTTGGCAACAATCTGGTCCGCGCCATGATCAAGTGGATCTATGGCTACAGCTTCGATGACGTCATGACCGGCTACCGCGCCATGAGCCGCCCGTTCGTCAAAACCTTCCCCGTGCTTTCCGAGGGCTTCCAGATCGAAACCGAGCTCTCGATCCACGCCGTCGACCACCGCTGGCGCATCAAAGATGTGCCCATCGAGTACCGCGACCGTCCGGAAGGCTCCGAGTCCAAGCTCAATACCGTGAGCGACGGCATTAAAGTCGTCGCGATGATCGGCACGCTGTTCAAGGACTACCGCCCGCTGAAGTTCTTCAGCCTCGTCGCGCTTCTGTTTGCGGTGATCGGCCTCGCCCTGGGCATGCCCATCGTTGTCGAGTATTTCCACACCGGCCTCGTTCCGCGCTTCCCCACCGCCATGCTCGCCGCGTCGTTTATGTTCCTGTGCGGTCTGAGCCTTGCAACCGGATTCATCCTCGATTCCGTGGCAAAGGTCGAAAAAAAGCAGTGGGAGGTCAACGTGTACAGCAAATACGCCTACGACGACCAGCTCGGCCACCCCACTTCCAAGCCAAGCGAGAGGTAAACCACTATGCCGCTCATCTCCATCGTCGTGCCGTGCTACAACGAGCAGGAATCACTTCCGATCTTTCTCAAAGAGCTCGATGGCGTCGTTCGCATCATGACCCAGCAAGACCCCGGCATCTCCTTTGAGACAGTCCTCATCGACGATGGCTCGGCAGACAAAACGCTCGCCGTCATGAAAGCAGAAGCCGCGGCGGCGCATCCATACGCCATCCGCTGGCACTCTTTCTCGCGCAACTTTGGCAAGGAGGCGGCGCTACTCGCCGGACTCCAGCACGCAAAGGGCGACTATGTCGCCACCATGGATGCCGACATGCAGGACCCGCCCTCGCTCCTGCCGCAGATGTACGAGATCTTACAAACCGAAGACTACGACAACGTCGCCACACGCAGGACCACCCGCAAAGGCGAGCCTCCCATCAGGTCGTTCTGTGCCCGTATGTTCTACAAGATCATTAACCGCATTTCCAAGGCCGACATCGTCGACGGAGCACGCGATTTTAGGCTCATGAAGCGACCTATGGTCAACGCCATCATCTCCATGGGCGAATATAACCGATTCTCCAAGGGCATTTACGGCTGGGTCGGCTTCAAGACCAAATGGCTCCCCTACGTAAACGTCAACCGCGTGGCCGGCGAGACCAAATGGAGCTTTTGGTCGCTGCTCCTCTATTCCATCGACGGCATCGTCGCGTTTTCCACGGCGCCGCTCTCCCTCGCCGCCCTCACGGGTATCGTTTTCTGTCTCATTGCCATCCTGGGATTCATCGTCATCCTGGTCAAGACGCTTGTTTGGGGTGACCCCGTCGGCGGATGGCCGTCCCTCGCCTGCCTCATAACGCTGTTTGGCGGCATGCAGCTTCTGTGCTTAGGAATCATCGGTGAATACTTGGCAAAAGCCTACTTGGAAACCAAACGACGTCCCATCTATATCATTCGAGAATCCAACGAGGAATCTGATGACACGACCCAATAACAGCACACTCAAGAATGTGGCGCTCTACGCCGCCTGCTTCGCGTTTTCCGTCGCACTTTTTATCGCACTTGCAGCGGCGGGGCATGTCTACCCCTTTGGCGACAACTCGTTTCTCACCAACGATCTCAAATACCAATACATCGACTTCTTTGCGTGGTTTCGCCGCGTCCTTTTAGGCGAGACAAACCTTCGTTATTCCTTCTCGCAGGGACTCGGCATGAACACATGGGGGCTCTATAGCTACTACCTCGCCAGCCCCTTCAACCTGCTCTGTGTGCTGTTTCCCGCAGACAAGCTGACGCTCTTCGTATTTGCCATAACCGCGCTCAAACTGGGCTGCATCCACATCAGCAGCGCTTGGTATGTGCAAAAGCGCTTTAACCTGTCCAAGCCCGCAGCATTCCTGCTTTCCCTCTCATTTACGTTTTGCAGTTGGACCATAAGTAATTTGTGTAATCCGCTCTGGATTGATTGCCTTATCCTGCTACCCATCTGCGCCTTCGGATGCTACGAGCTCATTCGCAAACAAAAAATGATACGCCTCGTTATTGCGATTGCTCTCAATGTCATGTTCTGTTGGTATACGGCCTATATCAGCATCCTGTTCCTCAGCATCTTCGTACTGGTTGAGTTTGTCGATTACGTCGCTGCAGAAGGATATAGCTGGATGCTCACGCTCGACCGAGTCCTACGATTTGCAGGGGCTATGCTGCTTGGGTTGCTCCTGTCCGCCTGGACCTTTTTGCCGACCATCCTTGCCATGGCAAAAGGCGGCCCCGTGCTGGCACTTGGACCTTTGCTTAAAACAGGCCTCAAATCGCTCATCAGGGGCTTCATCCCCGGCATGTGGGTGAATAACGGGAATACGCCGCAGTTCTATTGCGGCGTCATCATGATGTTACTTGCAATAAGCCTACTGTTTAACCGCAAGGTTTCGACCAGGATACGCATCGCAACGTTCGTCGTCACAGCCGTCCTGATCGCTAGCTCCGTTTTGAGCCCGCTCGAGTACATCTGGTGCGGCATGCGCGTTCCCAACGGGTTCTATTCGCGCACAGCCTTTTTGCTGGGCTTCTTTACGATGTGGGCCGCAGGCTATTCGTTGCAGGTGTTCGAGGGCCAGCCCAAATTTCGTCATGCCTATCGACCCGCCGTCGTATTACCAATCCTGACAATCACCGCAATTGATTTGTTTATCAACGCCCATGTGATGTGGAACCAACTGTACGCAGGCTATTCCGAAGATGCCAACTGCACCTATGTGACTACCGCAACCAACACGATCACAACCATTCAAGCCCAGGATCCTGCGTCATTCTACCGTATCGATCGAACGACCACGCGCGCCGATAGCGCTGCCCTCAACGAGGGCTTAGCGCTTGGGTACAACCAGCTGTCGTCCTACTCATCCGCAAATAACCCGCAGGCCATCGCACTGCTCAACTCCCTTGGATACAGCAGCATTGGCGAATTCTCAACCCGTTATGCCGAGCCCATTCTCGCCGTCGATGCCCTACTGGGAGTCAAGTATGCCATTCCCGAGAACGCGCCTGCGGGATACGTTTCGGCCAAGACGAATCAGGCCGACTCTACAAGCGCGGTGTACGAGAACCCCTATGCGCTCAGCATTGGCGTCGCAGCCTCAAGCGATATCCAAAACAGCACGCTGAAGAGCGAGAACCCCTTCGAAAAGCAGAACGACCTCTACAGCAAAATCCTAGGCCGCGAGGTCGAGCTCTATACCAAGATCGAGGCCACGAGCACGGAGAATAGCGATAGCTTAAAGCAATGGAGCGTTACTCTTCCGGCAAGCTCCATCGGGTATCTCTACATCAACAAAGATACGACTGCCGGCAGTTATTGGCCCGTCACCCTTACCATCGACCAGCGAACGATCGAAAACGAGGCCTGGAGATTCGACAATAATATCCGCCAGATTGCGGATGCATCGGACGCCCCGAGCCAGCATACGGTGTCAATCGGAGTCGCAGAGGGCTATACAGACATGCCCCAAGACAATGAGCCGGTCTTTTACGCCCTCAATCTGGACGTTTTCGAGCAGATTATTAACTCGCTTAAGACGAGCGAATTTGTTCCGACGGTTTTTGAGGACGGAAGGATCGAAGGCGAGTATACCGCCAAGGATGACGGCAACCTGCTGCTGAGCGTTCCGTACGATGAGGGCTGGAACGTAACGGTAAACGGGACCGCCGCAGAACTAACGCCCGCCGCCGATAAGGGTTTGTCGTCCCTGAACATACAGAAAGGCGCGAATAGGGTCGTGATGACCTACAAGACTCCGGGTGCCCTTGCGGGACTTGCAGTGAGTCTGGCGACCGCAGCCGCCCTTATTGCAGCGGGACTATACGCCAGGCATAAGAAAAGCCGCCGTTAACAAGCGGCGGCTTTTTCTCTCGAAAAGTTAATAGCGGCTAGAGCGTCTTGAGGTACTCCCCCAGTTCTTCCTCCCAGTCGGGCATGTTGAACCCGACCGACTCGAGCCCGGACAGGTCGAGCGCGGAGTGGACCGGGCGCGGGGCGACGGGGCCCGCGGCGTTCGCGTAGTAGTCCGCGGTCGACACCGGCGCGACCCTGTCGCCGTTGCCGTTGGCTGCCTCGAAGACGGCGCGGGCGATGTCGGCCCAGGACCTGACGGCGCCGGATCCGGTGCAGTCGTAGGTGCCGTAGGGGGCGTGCGAGCCCAGCACGTGGAAGATGGCCTCGGCCATGTCGCGCGTGAAGGTCAGGCGCCCCAGCTGGTCGTCGACCACGGTGACCTGCTCGAGCCCGTCCTCGGGGTCGGCGACGCGGTCTGAGAGCGCCTTCATCGTCTTGACGAAGTTGTGGCCCTCGCCTATGACCCAGGAGCTGCGCATGATGTAGTGGCGCGGGCACCCCGCCACGGCGATGTCGCCGGCGGCCTTGGTCTGGCCGTAGACGGACAGCGGGGAGAAGGGCTCCTCCTCGTCGTGGACCTCGGCCGTGCCGTCGAAGACGTAGTCGGAGGACACGTGGACCAGGGTGATGCCGTGCTCCGCGCAGGTGCGGGCGAGAAGCGCCGGCCCGGTGGCGTTGGCCTTCCAGGCGGTGGCGCGGCCCTCGGGGGTCTCGGCTTTATCCACGGCCGTGTAGGCGCCGCAGTTGATGACCGTGCCGTAGAGCGACC
>DXZW01000029.1 GCA_019419455.1 Collinsella sp.
ATCAAAGGGGGACCGAGATCCCGGCCCGCCCCCCATCCCCATTTTCGGGCCGGGATCTCGGTCCCCCTTTGATCGACGATTGGCGAACGTAATGCTCAACAATCTTTCCGACAATCAGAAACGCACCTTGGCGCTTGCCGCGATGGCGCTGTTGGCCCTGGCGTGCCTGTGCGGCACGCTGGCTTTTACCGTTGATATGGTTCCGGTGAACAACGTTCTATCGTTTGGCAGCGTGAAGGTACGAGTCTGCGAATACACCCTCAACGAACAGGGCGAGGAGATTCCGTTTGAGCCCAACGAGCACGGGGACTATCCCGACACCAAGGCCAGTGGCTCTGATATCAGCCGCATTGTGCGCGTGGAGAACGCTGGAACGCAGCCTGAGTACGTTCGCGCGCGTCTGCGCATGACGTCGGTGGCGCCCGACGGTTCGAGCGCGGATGCTTCGGGCAGCGTTGCGTTTCATGTGAACGCGGGCGAGGGGTCCCCGTGGATCGATGGCGGCGATGGGTGGTACTACTACCGCGGATTGGCCGGGCGTGGCGGCACGCTCGACCCCGGCGCCATGACGGAAAGCCTCATGGACTCGCTGCGCTTTGTGGGCGACTACCACGATGCCGCGCGCGGCGGCTCATTCAGGCTCGATATCGATGTTCAGGCCGTGCAGGCCAAAAACCAGCAGGCAAGCGATACCGTCCTCGACGTGCTTGACGTCGCGGGCTGGCCGGAGGCGAACTAGCCTATGAAGATCAAGAACATGAACCGGGGCGTGCTTAGCAGGCTAGTTGCCGTCGCGGCGATTGCCCTTTGCTGCGTTATGGCGCTGCCAACGGTGGTGCATGCCGAGGACGTGCCCGAGAACACAAACGAATACCACATCAAAAACGCGAACGACTTTTTGGTGTACGTGGCGCTTTCGCGTGAGCGCGATACGTCCGGCTGGCGCGTTTATCTCGATAACGATATCGTGCTTAATGATGACGACATGAAGACCATTGTCTCGCACACCGTTAAGCATCTGTCGTTTGGCAACAAGGAGCATCCGTTTAAGGGCGTGTTCGATGGTCAAAACCACACCGTTGAGGGCCTGAGCTACGATAAAGACGCTTTTGACCCCGAGCGCGATACGGGATTTTTTGCCGAGACCAACGGTGCCACCATCAAAAACTTCCTGGTCAAGGACGCCAACGTGTGGGCGGACTTCCGCGGTGGCATTATCGTGGGCAAGGCCGTCAAAACGCGCTTCGAAAACGTTATGGTCATGGAGAGCACGCTGCACGTGACCTGCGCCAACAATGCTCTCAACCTCATTACCAACGCAGGCTTTGAGGGCGGTCTCATCGCCGGCGAGCTCGACGGCTGCACCCTCTACAACTGCGAGGTCCGTGGCGGCCGTGCCGTCAACAATGCGACCTCGGGCGTGCAGGCGCTCGGCGGTGAGGGTCTGTATATGGCGGCGTTTGCCGGCTACGTTAAGAACTCGACTATCGAGTACTGTCGCGTGACGCCGACGCGTAAGGACGACGGCTCGATTGCCGAGAAGGGCATGACCGACGTCACCAATAAGTACGACGTGGCCATTGGCGCCCTGGGCGGCAACAACGTGTACGCCTCGGGTTTTGTGGGCTGCATGGCGGGCGAGGCCAAGATTATCGACTGCTTCTCGACGGCGCAGTGCTACAGCTATGCCGCGTCGTACGTGGGCGTCGTCGCCGTGACGCGCGCGTGGACGGGTGGCTTGGCGGGTCGTATTCTAACCGAAAAGGGCAACGAGCTCGTTCGAAGCCATTTTGCGGGTGACTTGAGCTCGCGTCAGTACAATCCCATCGCCGTGATCCCCATCATTCAAAACGATGTGAACCTGGGCGGCATTGCCGCGCGTGCCAACAAGGATGATGCCACGGTCACCGAGTGCTACTTTAAGCCGAGCGTGAGCCTTTCTGGCAACAGCCAGGGCAACCCTGCCAAAAAGAAAATCCCCTCGTTTGGCGGCGATGGCACCACCAAGGGTGATGGCTATGGTCCATGGGATGACGAGCGCTACACCACGCGCGAGCTGTGGGAAGAGCACGACTACGACTTTTGTGCCGGCACCAAGCGCTCGACTGCTAACAACGGGGCCTTGGGTGGCTCGCACTTCAATGAGTGGGCGATGGATTACAAGCTGAATATTCCTGTGCATGGCCAGAGCGTTAAGGCGACGATCGATTTTCCCGGTGCGGGTACCGCGACCATCGAGGCAACCAAACTTGGTATTGAACAGAAGACCTCGGATCCGTACGCCTTTGCCGTGAGCGCCGTGCTGGCGGGAACGGCTCAGGGCTTGGCCCAGGGCGATACATCGGTGACGTTTGGGCAGGATACCTCCGCAAAGCCCAAGGGCTTGACCGATGCCAACGGCGGTTATCGCTTCATGGGCTGGTTCCGCGAGTCCGATGTGCGTGTGAATCGAATTGGACAAGACAACAGCTGGTTTGACGGCAAGACCGATGCCGATGCTGTGGCTGCTGGCAAGCAGGTCCAGAAGAGCGAGGCACACGAGCATACGTCGACCTATACCGCCGATAATGCCAAGGGGGTCGACGGTTTTAAGGGCAATGACCTGTTTATCGCTTCGTACGAGGCGCAGGTGCTGTTCTATAACGTCCAGGGCGAAACGCTCGATTGCCAGAGCGGCACTGCACACGACAAATCGGGCGATTGGTATCGCTACGGCGCGAAGCTCAACCCCGCCGCTCCTACCGATCGTGGCACGCTGTCTTCCAGCGCCACCTTTATCGGTTGGACAACGAAGCCGAGCGAAGAGGCTCAGATGAACGGTGGCTATGCAGCCATTACCTCGACCCAGCTCGCCGAGCTAAAAAATGCCGGCGCGTTCTATCCTGCCGGTACCGAGATTACCGTGCTTGGCCCGACCGACTTCTATCCGGTGTACAGCGACTACGTCTCGAACATCATGACAGTGTTCGAGGGCAATGAACAGGATGAGCTTGAAGATAAGACCCAGCGTGTCGGCGTGGGCAACACCCATGTCGATGTCCAGACTGCCGAGGATGGGGCCAGCGTTTACACGGTGCAGGTGCGCGGCGTGGACAACAAGCCCTTGTCCGAAGGCGGCTCGCTTCCCGATGGCTACCGCTTCCTGGGTTGGTATGAAAACAAGCAGGCCGCCGACGGGCCCGAGGTCGAGGTGCGCGTAAGCCGCGATCCCAGCTACAAGCTTCCCGCCAGCGTCGATCTGGCCGTTCCGCATACCTATACCGCACGCTTTGAGTATCGCGTGGATTATTACGTCAAGTCGATGACGAACGAAGCCTATAAGGAATCCAGACTCCTCTGCTCTGTGTGGAGCGGGTACCAAACCTCGTTTAACGAGCAGGTCGGATCGAGCTACGTGCGAGAGAATATCGTGCACTGGGGTCCCGAGCACGTCTATCACGGACTGAAGGAAAACTATAAGGACGAATGCAATGAGGGGCGCTTTGGGGCAGAGACACTCATCGTGGCGCCTTTGAAGGCGTATTCGCATACGGTCAAAAACGATACAGGTGCGGATACCCGGAAAAACGTCATTGCCGATACGGATTTCCCGGGTTCGGGCACGCTGGATGACGAGTGGGTCGCAGGAGCGCTGAAGTTTTACTTTAGGCCGGCGAGCGAGCGATACCATTTATATTTCTGGACCCTCGAGCGCCAAGGCGGATACTGGACCTGCGTGGGCAACCCCGTTCAGAGCGAGATTGGCATCGATTCGGAGTATTACATGCGCGCCATGGTGACGACAAGCGTCAGCTTTTATGGCAAGGACGATGTCTCGGTTAAGAGCGTCACGCGACGTTATGAGGCTCCGTTGCTGCTGGGCTCCGATAGCACCTACACCTATAAATATCCGTTTATCCATACCAATCAGACGGTAAACGACAAGCCCGAGGGCGGAAAGAAGGGCGACGTCAATCCCAATCTGACGCTTGAAGCCTCTCCGACCGATGCCGACATGGCCGTGGATGGCTATAAGTTCCTTGGTTGGATTTCGACCGCCGAGGTCCAGAAGGATTCTGACGTCTGGAACTATATCTATGATGTTGCCGGTGACCCCTATGTGACAAGTGATCCGGAAAAAGCTACGCCGTACTTGGCGACCAACGCGTCCAAGGTTACCCAGTGGCAGGATGCCTATCCCGTGTACGTAAAGTACGACGTTAGCTACACCACCAACCTGCACCGCAAGGGCTTTGACGGAACTAATGGGGTTAACGTACCCAACTGGGATATCAAGCCCACGCTGACCACGCAAGACGACGGGTCTGTGGTGGCTACGGTGAGTCCCGACATTACGACGACGGTGTATGCGGACGGAGCTGGTGGCACCTATCAGCTTAAGAAGCTCGAGATCGAACTTTCCGACGGAACAGTAAAGAAACTTGAGCCGACGGGCGAGGGCGGCAATACCTATTCCTATCCCGTGGAGCCCGGAAAGCCCTATACGTTTGTGGCCTACTACACGCCCATTGCGGTGGTGTATTATCTCAACGACTCCGACGTTGACGGCAAGCTTGCCCAAGAGGGCGATAAGCTCGGTGACCTTAAAGATGGCATGCCGCTGCCAACGTATAACATTGGAGACATCGATGCTGCAACGGGCGCATACAACGCCTTCGTAGGTTGGACGGATAATAAGCCAGAGCCTAGCAGCGGTTATGTCGTTTGGTCGGACGGCGTTTCCATGGTGACTAAAAACACGGTGGTCAACGCCCCCATGGAGCTGTACCCGGTCTACCGTGCCAGCGCGGTAAGTGTCCAATCGAATATCGATGCTAATCTGGATGATCCCTATGCCGTACGCTCCCTTGCGCGTACCGACTCTGGTGATCAGATTTCGCTGGAGGTAAAAGCTGCAACTGAGGTTGTCGGCAAGGACGGCACCAAGTACGACTTTGTCGGCTGGTCGCGTGACTATACATCCGATGGCAACTACACCCTGATGACCGATGAGGAGAAGTATCCCCTCGAGGGTAATGAGCCCTTTAAGAACGTGACCTACACTGCGGTGTACAAGATTGCGCCGTATAAGGTGCGCTATCACGGTATCGACGGGTCGGTCATCTTTACGGCGACCGTCGACTCGGGCGATGAGCGCGCACAAGACGGCAAGTCGGGTTTTATCCACACGGTCGATGTCCCTAAAATGGACGAGAGCGGCAACCCCGTCTATGACAAGGACGGCAACCCCGTGATGGAGCAAAAATCCGTGGCATATGACCCGGATGCCCACTCCAAGATCGTTGCGCTGCTCGATGAGCAGGCGGCCGCCAATGGCGATAAGCGTGAACTCTTCTTGGAATGGCGATATGTGGGTGCCGAAGGTGCTGCGGAGGCTTGGGATACGTTTAAGGACGAGCCGGTCAAGGGCGATATGGACCTGTATCCCGTGACGTATCGCGTGGTTGCCAACGATACGTCTGATGGAAAGCCCGAAAACATGACCGCGCAGCTTAAGTGGCTGCTCGATCCTTCCGCCGCCAACACCGTCGACGACGCCGCCGATAAGGCGCCGTTTAAGGTCTGCTTTGCCAAGCCGTTTATGGGAACGCAGTTGACCGTCACGGTAACGCGGGCAAGCTACGGCCCTGGTGCAGAGGAAGCTCCCGTGGACGGCAAGTTTGTCTCGCTCTACAGTCTGGGTTCGGGTAATGGTTCGTTTGACCTGGCCAACCGTCTGGAGTCCAAGAAGACGGGCGAAGGCGATCAAGGTGCCGGCAACGCTGTGTTTAACTTTGATCAGACTCATACGTTGACGATCGTTAAAAAGACAACCGATGCCAGTGCCATGGGACAAACGTTTCGCTTTAAGGTGACGCGAAAGATGCCGCAGGATTCTTCTGCCGAGACGCGCACGGTCGAGGTGAAAGTTGGCGAGCAACACGACGAAAACGGTGAGGTCTGCTATGTCGGCAGCGTGCAGTTTGCCGCGCCTGCGGGCGTCTATACCGTCGAGGAAGACACAGCTTGGGCATGGCGTTACGAGGGCGAGTTGAGTACGCCGGGCAAGGCGCCCGGCAAATCTGCCGAGTTGACCATCTCGTCCGCCTCGAGCGTGGGCGACACGGTGGTGACGTGCGTCAACACGCGCGCGAAGGACAAATGGGTCGATGGCGGTTCGCGTGCCAAGAATGTTTGGGAAAACGGCACGCTGATGAGGGAGGATTAGGATGACTAAGCGCAAGCAGATCGTCGCCCTCCTTGTGGGCGTTCTCATTTTGGCTGGCGCTGCCGGTGCCTTCGCGTGGCTTTCGGTTACGGGTGTGCTGGTCAACGAGTTTGGCTTTGGTTCGGTGGCGCCCTCGGTGGACGAGAAACTCGATGGCAACGTGAAGAGCGACGTCACGATTACAAACAAGGGCTCGGCTCCGGCATACCTGCGTGCTGCGGTGGATATCTACTGGCAGGACAAGGATGGCGCACGCCTGTGGGATGAGCCGGTTGCGGGAACGGACTACGTTATTGAGTGGGGCAACGTGTCCGATGCGTCTGCTTCCAATAGCGCCTCGTCTTGGGTTGCCGCGTCCGACGGATTCTACTATTGGACATCTTCCGTTGCGCCGATGGACAAAACCGGCGTGCTCATCAAGAGCGTGACTGAGAGGAAGGCGGATGGCAAGAACCTGGTCGTCGACATTTCGACCCAGGCAATTCAGTCCACGCCCGATGACGCAGTTACAGAGGCATGGGGCTGTACGGTCAAGGATGGCGTGCTGGTGCCGCCGCATGGGGGTGCATAAGCATGGCTTTTCCGATTCGCAAAGACGCTATGCGCGCCGTGCGCTGTGTGGTCGCGGTTGTTGCCTGTGTTGCCGCGCTTGCCGCGCCTGCCCGTGCGTTTGCCGATGCTCCCACGATTGCCTATGACGGAAATGCGCGTCAGCTGACGGTCTCGGGGGCGACGGGCTCCTCAGGGGAACCCGATCTGTTTCCAGCCTTTAAAGATCTAATGCCCGGCGATGTGCGCGAGCAGCAGATTGAGGTTTGTGCCACGGGCGTAAAGTCCCAGGTGCGCGTGTTTGTGCGGGCCGTTGTCGATCACGAGACGGCACGCCTGCTGTCGCCCATCACCTTAACGGCGACTGTGGGCGATGTCTCTGCAGGTTGGCTCCAGACAGGAACACCGGGCAGCGTATTCGCCTATCCCACGCAAATCGCCACGTTTACGAGCGATGGCAGCACGGTGCTTAATTTGCAGCTAAACGTTCCGACATCGGTGGGCAACGAGGTTGCCGACGCAAACAAGACCATTCGCTGGGAAATCACCGCCGAGGACGATGGCGAGAAGATCCCCATGCAGTCTGCTGACAGCAAGAAGCCCGGTTTGCTTGGTCTGGTGGCAACAGGCGACAACACGCTCACGTTGCTTTTGGTGTTGCTGACACTTGCAATCATCGCATTTATAGCCGCACTTCTTTTGTCCCGGAGGGATAAGCGCTAGGTTCATCTTCTAAACGCAACGCCCTCCCGGGCGGCGGGCACGAAGTTCCCTGCTCTACAGTCCTGCGCAAGACGAAGGCCACATTAAGTGGCCTTCTTTGCGTGCGGAACTCGCGATGAACTTCGAGCCCGCCGCTCGGGAGGGCGCCCCTTTATTGACGGAAGGCCTAATAAGCGGATATTCCATGCCCGGATGTATTCAGAGTGGGACGGGCTTTCCGGATGGGCGGGGTTTCGGAAAGTGTGTCCCAGAATCGGCGCTCAGAGTGGTCCCCACTTTCCGGTTGATGTCTTGTCCGGAGACTATGTCCCGGAATTAAGGCTTGGAATGGGATGCACTTTCCGGTTGAGAGCCTTAGCGGAAAGTGCGACCCGGAATTTACTCTTGAAGTGGGATGCGCTTTCCCAACAGGCCCTCAAGCGGAAACTGCGTCCCATTCCGAAGGCAGATTCCGGGACACACTTTCCGAATACAAAGAAGGCCACTTAATGTGGCCTTCAACTTATATATGTTCAGCGGATGCCCCCATGACAAGCCGCGCTCCAACAACAGGGCGTCTGTCCGGGCGGAGGCATATAAGGTTCATCGCGAGTTCCGCACGCAAAGGAGGCCACTTAATGTGGCCTCCGTCTTGCGCAGGACTGTCTGAGCAGGGAACCTTATATGCCTCCGCCCGGACAGACGTTTCAGTTATGAGCGACCCGCTACTTAATCTTGGTCGTACCCGGTGCCAGGTTGGGGTCGGTCTCGTTGGCCTCGGTCTGGAAGTGCTCCGTATAGACGTTCTTGCCGTCGCGGAACATCTCGTAGTACTGCATCTTGGCGTAATCCTCGCGCGCCTTGGTTGCGGCAGCGGCGGCGTCGTCGTCACCGGTGACGTTGGAGGAGAGTGCCCAGCGCAGGCTGGCGTCCTCGTAGCCCACCGAGTTGATGGCGGGCAGCGACTTACGCAGCGTCATGTGCGCCTTCTGGTAGTCGGTCAGCGGGGCGCCGATCAGCTGCATCAGCTGGGTGGACAGATAGTTGGTGGACAGGTCGTCAACCTCACTCGTCTGGTTGCAACCGGCAACGTCGTAGTTGGCCCAGATGATGTAATCGGTCTGCCACAGACGTTCCTGGTGCGTGGCATCGTCCTCGTCGGTAAACCACTTGTCATTGAACTTGGACGGGAAGAACGGCTGGTGGTCGCCCCAGAACACCACGACCACCTTACGGTCGAGCTTGCTCAGGGCGTTGAGGAAGTAGCGAAGCGCCTGGTCGGACTGCTCGATGCACGAGACATACTCGTCGACATCGGAGAGCGTGCCGTCCTCGACGGTCTTGGCGTCCAGGTCGGTCGTGTCGATGTTGAGGTGCATCTGCTTGTCGACCGGCAGCAGGCCCGTGTCGTAGCCCGAGTGGTTCTGCATGGTCACGTCGAAGATAAATTGCGGGTCGGCGTTCTGGTCGAGAAGCTCAAGAATCTTGTCGTAGGTAGCCTGGTCGGTCACCATGCCGCGTAGGGTATCGGCGCCCTGGAAGTCGTTGATGGACAGGAACTGGTCAAAGCCAAAGTCCTTGTAGACGTTCTCGCGGTTCCAGTTGGTCGCGTGGTTGGGGTGCATGGCCGTGGTGGAATATCCGAGCGACTTGAACTGCTCTGCCAGGTTCCCGGTCGTTTCCATGTTGTAGATGGTGTAGGGGTACACGCCCGAGCCCAGGTTGGCCATAGAGTTGCCGGTCATAAACTCAAACTCGGTGTTGGCGGTACCGCCGCCGTAGGCGCTCACGTAGAGCTTGCCGCGGCTGAGGCAGTTGGACAGGTTCTTAAAGTACTGCGGGCCCTCGTAGCCGGCGCGCATGTTCTGATAGATCGACAGGTCGGAGAACGTCTCGTTCATGATGGCGATGACCGTGGGCTTCTCGCTGTCGAATTGCTCCTTTGCGGCGGTGCGCTCGTCACTCTTGGCGGCATCGGACTTGTCGTAGGCCTTGGCGTACTTTTTGAGCGTGGCCTTGGCATCGTCGACGGAGTAGTCGGCGGGTTTGGGCGGCTTAATGGACTGCGCTGCACTAATAAAGGCAGGCAGATAGCCCTCGCGCCAGTAGCTCTCGAGCGGGCGCCAGGTGTAGACGGTGATGCCGAGGGTGTTGTAGTAGTCGATGAGCGTGACATGCGCGGTCACGCCACCCAGGCACAGCACCGCCACGAGCAGGTTGGTGAGCAGCATGCGCTTGGCGTTGGCGGCGCCCTTCTGACGGTGCGGTGCCACCAGGCCGGCGTACTCGCACAGCAGCATGGCGATGGCGGTAAAGCCCATGGACAGCACGCAGAACAGCGAGATGGAGAAGGTGTAGCCGTTGCCGGCGACCGCGGCGGCGGTGGAGATGGCCGAAAGGTCGCCCGGCTGGATGGGCATGGATTTAAACGTGATGACGAAGAACTCGGCAATGCCCAGGACAAAGAGGGCAAAGGCCAGGACCGCGGGAGCTGCGCCGTGGCGCTGGAATAGGAAGAACAAGCCGGTCATGAGCACGGTGATGATGGCCCACTCGAGCAGGATGCACAGGGGGTAGACCCAGGTAAAGTCGTGGTTGGACGAGACCTCCATGCCCAGCAGCGCAAAGACGCCGGCGAACAGCAGGCACAAGACTGCGGCGACGAGCGGTTTGCCCACAAAGGCGCCGCGCAGGCGGGCGAGCTTGCCGGTGGGGGCGGGGGCGTCGGGCGCGGCGAACGCAAAGACGCGCGGGGCGATGCGGTCGCGTGCGATGCTGGCCCAAGCGCAGCCGGTGAGGATGGCGTTGGTTAGGATGAGCACCACAAAGGCGAGCGGCTCGTTTTGAGCGACGAGGCCAATGGCGCCCCAAATGGTCAAAAAGAGCTGGAACAGGCCGAAGGCGACGCTCCACCCAAGAGCGCTTTTGGCAACGGTGCCCGACTGAGCGCGAATGGCCTTGGCCTCGCGCAAGACAAGGTAGACGGTCGCCGCAAGACCGACGAGCGAGATGGCGGCTGCGAACATGCTGAGACTCCTCACAAACTTAAAACCTACGAAAGCGGGGGTTTACCCGATTGTTACCAAGATATGCGCTGCAATTGGTGGCTGCGCACAGCAACCAGCCATATTAACGCGCACGTGTGGCGGTGTGGCGCAATGTAGTGGCGACCTGCGCGATAATGGACGGGAATTACACGGAAACGTAAAGGCTTCTTAAAGAATTAGCGAGGATGAGGCGATGAACGAGCAGGTTTGCAAGGCGGACATGGGTAGCGACGGAGCTGCGGTCGTGGATACATACGGCTATCCGGTCGAGACTACGGGCAACGCGGTGCTGGACATCTTGGAGCATCGCTCGTCTACGCGTGCCTTCGCGCGTGATGACGATGACCGTCCCGTGGCGGTGACCGACGAGCAGCGGGCGGCGATTCTGCATGCGGCGAGCCGTGCGCCGTCGGCAGGCGCCATGATGATGTATTCCATCGTGAGCATTCGTGAGAAGGCCACATTGGATCGCCTGGCCGACCTGTGCGATCATCAGCCCATGATCGCCAAGGCGCCCTGGGCACTCATATTTGTAGTCGACTATGCCAAGTGGATCGATCTGTTTGAGCATGTGGGTTGCTTTGAGCCCGAGTTTGTCGAGCGCACGGGCAAGTCGCCCCGTCGTGCGCCGGGCCTGGGCGACTTTGCCATCGCGGCCCAGGACGCCGTGATCGCTGCGCAAAACGCCGTGGTTGCCGCCGAGGCCTTGGGGCTGGGGAGCTGCTACATCGGTGATATTGTCGAGAATGCCGAGGAAGTCGCCGAGCTGCTCGATCTGCCGCCCTATAGCATGCCGCTGTCGATGCTCATCATCGGCACGCCCCGCAAGGAGCGTCCGGCTATTGCGCATCCCGTGGTGAACCTGGTGCACGAGGAACGCTACTGCCGTGCGGATGCCGCGACCATGGACGCGCAGGTGGCCGAGATGGACAAGATGTTTCGCCCGCATGCCCGCGAGGTGGGCGAGCGCGTGGTGGATATCTACACACGCAAGCACACCAGTCCCTTTATGGCCGAGATGAGCCGCTCCATGGAGTGGTGGTTCAAAAACTGGCTCGGAAAATGACGAATGCGACAAGGGGACTGTCCCTTTGTCACATTCCATATCGCCGCGGTGGCCTAAAGGCCGCATAAATGTTTATTTAGCTGGGAAAACAGTACCATTCAAACATGGGCTGATTACCTATAATCCCGTCGAACGTTAAAATTGGGAGGAAACTGGCTTATGGAACAAAAGGCAAAGGAAGTAGCCTCGCACGCTGCGATTCCTGTGAGCATCTCGGCGATGCTCGTCACGCTGGGCGTAGTGTACGGCGATATCGGCACCAGCCCCATGTATGTAACCAAGGCGCTCGTTGCCGGCAACGGCGGCATCGGAAGCGTCACGCAGGAGTTCGTGCTCGGCGCGCTCTCCCTTGTCGTGTGGACGGTCACGCTGCTGACGACCGTCAAGTACGTGCTGATCTCGCTGCGCGCCGACAACCACGGCGAGGGCGGCATCTTTGCCCTGTACAGCCTGGTCAAGCGCTGCGGCAAGTGGCTTATCATCCCCGCCATGCTGGGTGGGGCGGCGCTCCTCGCCGACGGCATCCTGACGCCGGCCGTTACCGTTACCACGGCTATCGAGGGCCTGCGCACCATTCCGGCGGTCCACGCCGTGCTCGGTGACGACCAGGGCCGCGTTGTCGCCATCACGCTCGCCATCATCATCGCGCTCTTCTTGGTGCAGCGCATCGGCACGGCCAAGATTGGCCACGCCTTTGGCCCCATCATGACGCTGTGGTTTTTGTTCCTGGGCGGTACGGGTCTGTTCTTTGTCTTCCAGTATCCCGCGGTGCTTTTGTGCCTCAACCCGCTGCGTGGCATCGGCTTTTTGCTGAGCCCCAACAACCATGCGGGCATCATGATCTTGGGCAGCTGCTTCCTGGCCACCACCGGTGCCGAGGCGCTCTATTCCGACATGGGCCATGTGGGCCGCGGCAACATCTACGCCACCTGGCCGTTCGTTAAGTGCTGCCTGCTGCTGTCCTACATGGGTCAGGGTGCGTGGCTTATCAACAACGCCGGCGACCCGGAGCTCATGGGCATCGCCGACCTCAACCCCTTCTACCAGATGCTCGCCCCGGGTCTGCGCCCCTTTGCCGTCGGCCTTTCCACCGTCGCGGCCATCATCGCCTCGCAGGCGCTCATCACCGGCGCATTCTCGCTGGTGTCCGAGGCCAGCCGCCTGGACCTCATGCCGCATATGCAGGTCTTCTATCCTGCCGAGACCAAGGGCCAGCTCTACATCCCCATGGTCAACAACGTCATGCTCGTGGGCTGCGTCGTCGTGGTGCTGCTGTTCCAGAACTCGGCGCACATGGAGGCCGCGTACGGCCTGGCCATTACCCTGACCATGATGTGCACGACAATGCTGCTCTTCTTCTATCTGCACGTGGAGCGCAATCTCAAGGTCGCGCCGTGGATCTTTGCCGCCTTCTTCCTTTTGCTCGAGGGCTTCTTCTTTGTGAGCTCGCTCACCAAGTTCTTCCACGGTGGCTACTTCACCATTCTCATGGCTGCACTCATCATGGGCATCATGGTGTGCTGGTACAACGGCACGGCTGTTGAGCAGCGCCAGTTTACGCTGCTGCCGCTGCGCAGCTACCTGCCGCAGCTCAAGCGCCTGCGCGATGACGATCGCTACGAGCTCATGAGCGACAATATCGTGTACCTGACCAAGGACACCAACACCGACTATATCGACCGCGATATCGTCTACTCCATCCTGGACAAGCATCCCAAGCGCGCTCGCGCCTGGTGGTTCGTGAACGTCGAGACCATGGACGAGCCGCATACCTTTGCCTATTCGGTCGAGACGTTCGGCACCGACTATGTTTTCCGCGTGCATCTGTACCTGGGCTACAAGATTAACCAACGCGTCAACGCCTACCTGCGCCAAGTTGTTCAGGACCTGGCTGCCACCGGCGAGCTGCCGTCGCAGACGCACGACTACTCGGTCTATAAAGATCCGGGCAACATTGGCACGTTCAAATTCGTCATGATCCGCAAGCTGCTGGCGCCCGAAAGCGACGTGGAGCCGAGCGAGCGCACGGCCATCACGCTCAAGTACATCATCCGCCGCGCCGCCGGCACGCCCGCGCGCTGGTACGGCCTGGAGAACTCCAACGTGAGCTTTGAGTACGTGCCGCTGTTCACCAAGTTTAAGGCCGTGAGCAAGATGCAGCGTCTGGCTCCCGACGAGCGCCCGTAGTCGACGTCTGCTGTTTGTCTAACGACCGCAGGCTGCAAAGGCTATACACTTGGAACCACCACAAGGAGGCAACCACCGCAAAGGTGCCAGTCCCCTTTGTGGTGGTTTTTGTTTTTGAGAGAGGGGCGGGGCGCTGATGGACGTCCGTGCGGACGGCGATATTGCCGAGAACTTTTGGTGGCGGCGTACAACGCTGACGCGTCGCAGCCCTCTGTATGACGCCTGCGTATCGGCGGGGCTGCTAGCTGCGGCGACGATTGTGGGCGCGCTGCTCGACCATCCGGGGCTCGCGCCGAGCATCATGATCGTCTATGTGTTCGCTGTGCAGCTGTGCGCCTTCTTTACCTGGAGCCGCCTGTACTGCCTGCTGAGCTCTGCCGCCGCCGTGGCGCTCTACAACTTCTTGTTTGTCGACCCGCGCTACGCGCTGTCGTTTATCGACCGCGCTTATCCCGGCATGTTCTTCATTATGTTTGCGGTCTCGCTCGTGTCGAGCTCGATTGCGCTGGCCCTGCGCCGCGCCTTGGCGCAGGCTGCCGCCAGCGACCGTCGCACGCAGATGGTGCTCGAGACCAACCGCATGCTGCAGCGGTGCGGCGATCAGCAACAGATTGTTCATGCTATGGCAACGCAGCTGGCGCGTCTTTCGGACTGTCCGGTCGTGTGGTATAGCGCCGATGCCGATAACGATGACCTGCTGCCGCGCACAACGTACACGGCCGTGGGCGATGCCGCGCCGGTGCACCAGCTGGCGCCGCAGATGCCGCCGCGGCTCTCGGCGTCCGCCTATGTGGGAACGCCGCTCGATGCCACCTATGGCGCTTCGGCGTTCTATGGCATATACCTGACTGTGCGCTCGGGTGACACCATGGTGCGCGCGGGCGATCCCGCCTCGGTGGTGGGGGTGCTCGCCATTGTCGCCGAGCCCGATGCGCTGACGCCCGAGGAGCGGACGCTTGCCGATGCCATCGCGAGCGAAGGCGAGCTGGCGCTCGATCGCGCCCGCGCCATGGAGGCCCGTGAGGAAGCGGCGGTGCTCGCTAAAAACGAGCAGCTGCGCGCCAACTTGTTGCGCTCCATCTCGCACGATTTGCGCACGCCGCTTACCAGCATTTCGGGTAATGCCGACGTGCTGCTCGACCAGGGCTCGACCGGCACGGCCGTGCTTGACGACCAGACACGCCGCGGTATGCTCCTATCCATTCGCTCGGACGCGCAATGGCTCAATGCTACCGTCGAGAATCTGCTCGCCATCACCAAGCTCGAGGGCGGCGGCATGTATCTGTCGACCACACTCGAGCTCATGGACGATATCGTCGAGGAGGCATTGCGCCACGTAAACCCGGCCGTGCGCGAGCACGACCTTAAGGTGGTGGCGTGCGATGAGCCGGCGCTTGTCAACGTCGACGCGCGTCTGATGGTGCAGCTGGTGGTCAATCTGGTGAACAACGCCATCACCTATACGCCTGCGGGTTCGCATATCGTAATCTCGATTGGCGTCCATGATGGATGTGTGGCGTGCTCGGTGGCCGATGACGGCCCGGGCATTGCGCCCGAGGACCGCGAGCGCATCTTTGAGTCGTTCTACACCGCCAACCATGGTCTGGCCGATAGCCAGCGCAGCGTGGGTCTGGGGCTTTCGCTTTGCCGCTCCATTGCGCTGGCACATGGCGGTAGCATAGGGGTTGCCGCGGCGGCCCCGCACGGCTCGGTCTTTACGATTGAGCTTCCCGCCGCCGACGTTTCGTTTGATAAGGAGTAGCGCTGTGCCGAACTCTGCCGTGAAACCGCTCATCTTGGTCGTTGAGGACGATCCCGCCGTCCGCAACCTTATCGTCGCCGCGCTCGAGGCGCACGGTTTGCGCCATATGGCTGTGGAGACCGCCCACGCCGCCATCGCCGCCGCTTCGTCGCAGGCGCCGAGCATTGTGCTGCTCGATCTGGGCCTGCCCGATATGGACGGCGTCAAGGTGGTGGAGTCGGTGCGCGCGTGGTCGGGCATGCCGATCATCGTGGTTTCGGCGCGCAGCGAGGACGCGGACAAGATCCGAGCGCTCGATGCCGGCGCCGATGACTACCTGACTAAGCCGTTTTCGGTCGAGGAGCTGCTCGCGCGCATTCGCACCACGCTCAGGCGCCTTTCGTATGCGCAGGCGGGCGGTATTGTCTCCGGGGGCTCGTTCGATACCGGCGAGTTGCATATCGATTTTGATGCCGGCATCGCCACGATGGATGGCGAGGAACTGCATCTGACGCCGATCGAGTACAAGCTCTTGTGCCTGCTGGCACACAACGCCGACAAGGTGCTGACGCACCAGTTTATCTTGCACGAGATCTGGGGTACGGCGACCAAGAGCGACCTGGCGAGCCTGCGCGTCTTTATGGGCACGTTGCGTAAGAAGATCGAGTCCGACCCCGCGCATCCGCGTTACATCCAAACCCATGTAGGCATTGGCTACCGCCTAGTCACCCAAGGCTAGATCGCCAACCACCATCCCAATATGAGTTGCGGTGAAATACGGTCTAAATTTGCCTAATTCCAGGCAAAACAGTCCGTATTCCACCGCAACTTTGTTATCTGCCCTTAGGCTTGCTGGCGTAGAACTTCTTCTTTTTGGGCTTGCCGGCGGGGGAGGGTTTGCCGGCAAAGTTGGACTTGCCGTTGCCGGCCTGCGCGTGCGCGGGTACTGCCGCACGGGGCTTGCGGGCCTCGGGGTTGCGCAGCTCCTCGGTTCGCTCGGCAATTTCCTCGGCGCTAAAGCCGACCTCGGCCATGGCGTCCTCGATGGGCAGGCGGCGCACGATATAGCAATGGTGCACCTTCTGGTTGCGTGCGAAGTCCTCGGGGATGGTCTGCGCCGTTATGTCCTGTAGCACCACGCCCGCGCGTGCGAGCTTGCGTGTCTCGGGGCGGAAGCCTCGCAGGTTGCAGCTAAAGATGGCATGGCCGCCCTGTGCGAGCAGGCGCGATACGCCGGCCAACAGCTCAACATGGTCGCGCTGGACATCCCAGGTGCGGCGGCCCATCTTGGACGAGTTCGAGAACGTGGGCGGGTCGACAAAAATCAGGTCCCAGCGGTTGCGCGTCTGGCGCTGGTCGCGAATCCAGGCGAGCACGTCGTCGCGCACAAAGTGATGCTGCGGACCCACAAAGCCGTTCTGGCGCATGTTGCGCTCGGCCCAGTCCAGATAGGTGTTGGAGAGGTCGACCGTCACGGTCTCCTCGACGCCGCCATCGGCCGCGTAGCAGGTGGCGGTGCCGGTGTAGGCAAACAGGTTGAGGAAGCGACGCGCCTGCTTGGCGTGCTCGCGCACCAGGTTGCGGGTGACGCGGTGGTCCAAGAAAATGCCCACGTCCAGGTAGTCGTCAAAGTTGACGGCAAAGGTAAGGCCGCCCTCTTCGATGAGCGGGAGGCGACGGCGTGCGATATTGGCGCGCTCGCCCGATCCGCCCTTGCCGGCGCCCTGCTTGCCGTACTGCGAGCCGCCACGCGAACGCATGCGGGCCTTGGCGTGCACATGCTCGGCGGGAACATCTAGGATACGCGGTGCGATGGCCAGAATGTCGAGCATACGGGCCTGGGCCAGTGCGGGGTCGATGGTCTTAGGCGCGGCGTATTCGGCGATGACGAGCCATCGGCCCGGCGTCTGCGGGCAACCCTCGTACAGGTCGATGGCGGCGGAGTAGTCGGGCAGGTCGGCATCGTAGACGCGGTAGCAGCTCACGCCCTCGCGCTTGGCCCACTTGCGACGCAGGCGAGCGTTCTTGCGCAGGCGGTTGGCGAACTGCTCGGACTCGGGGATGAGCACGGGCAGCGGCTTGCCGTCACCCAGGTCGAGCGTGGCGGCGGGTTCGGACATGGGGGTGTTGGCGGCTTCGTCTTCGGCATCTGCGGTCTTGTCCTCGGCATCCGTGCTGGTCGCAGCTTCAAATGCCGCGGCAGCGTGGTCAAGCGAGGGCCAAACCTCAATAGTCGCCTCTTCGTTGTTGGGCATGACGGCGATGGAGCGCGCGGGCTCGGCATGGAGCGCGCGGGCCATAAGGCCGTCGCGAGTGAGCGCGGCGACCGGTGCGGTAGCGAGCTCGGGCGCGCGGCGCAGCTCGCCGACCAGCGTCATGGCGTCGTGCATGAGCGAAAGCGGCGTCTCGGTGGTGTCTGCGACCACGGCAACGCCGGCGACAGCACCCGCATGGTCCAGCACGGTGGCGGGCTTAGCGGCGCAAAAATCGACAAAGCGCTTGTAGCCGGCGCACTTGACCATGCGCTCGGCGGTCTTGCGGGCGGCGGGGTCGATGTCCACGGCCACGATGCGCGCCTGGCGCTCGCGCGCTGCCGCCTCGCGCTCGCGTGCCTCGGCGAGCAGCTGCTCCCACAGGGCGGCGTCGTGCAGCTGCCAGCCCTCAAAGCCCCAGTGCTCGCGGGCGGCGCCCGGAGCGCGGTCGGTTAGAATGTTCACGGCCTCCAGCAGCAGGCCGCCGCCGGCGCACGAGGCATCGATCAGCGTGGGAAGGGCTTCGTTCTCGTAATCGTCGGCCGTCAGCTCGCGCTCGCATAGTGCGGTCCAGCCGACCTGCGCCAGCACCAGGGCGGCGTAGTCGGGGCGCAACACGTGTGCGCCCTCGCCGGCACGAGTCGCAGCGGGCGGCAGGCGTTTGAACAGCGGGTCGCCCGAAAGGTCTAGGCTTATGCTCGCGCGGCGCTGGCGCAGCGAAAGCAGTAGGTGAACATCGGGGTCGGCGGCATCGACATCGGCGCGACGTCCCGTGGTCTCGGCCAGGCGGTCGCACAGCGCGTCTTTGGCACGCAGGGCCGAGAAGCGCGTGTTGCGCAGCTGCTCGGTCACGCCGCGGGCGGTAATGGCGATGGTGGCGCCGGGGCGGACGATGTTCTCCCAGGCGATGTCGTAAACGCTGTCGTACAACTCATCGGCATCCTGTGCCCCAAAGCGCCCGAGCACCACAAACACGCGGCTGGCCAGGCGCGACCACAGGCAGGCGCGGTAGCCTTCTTCGAGCTCGCCCTCAAATGTAGCGCGGCCCTTCAGGCGGCGGACATGCGAAAGCCCGAGGCGTTTAAGCTCATCGGCGAGTGCGGACTCAAAGCCCTCGGGGCAGCTTGCGTAAAATTCCATGGGTGACCTCTCTGGTTGCGTCGCTCCATTATATGATGGATGCTTCGTTTGCCCTTATCCTCGAAAGGAACCCATATGATTGATGCGTGTCCCGAACCCGCTGTGCTCTTTTTTGACGTGGACGGCACGCTGACGTCGTTCGATCCCGACGATATGACCGATAAGGACTTCAATGCAATCCATCCGTCGAAGGCCGTTGTCGATGCATTTGGTCGCCTGCGCAATGCGGGTCACCAGGCATTTATCTGCACGGGTCGCCCCTTGTGGCTGATTGCCGATGGCCTGCGCGCGCTGAACCCGGCGGGTATCGTTGCCATGGCGGGGGCCACGCTCGAGGTCGAGGGCCGCGTGGCACACGAGGACTGCATTGACGAGGACATTGTTGAGGAGCTCGCGCGTCGCATTACTGTGGCGGGCGGCGAGGCATTGTTCGAGACGAACGGTGCCACCTATTCACTTGAGCCAGTTGGTGTCGAACAGTCATTTCTGCTAGGCGCCGGCGTGGTGCATGGCACCGATCAGATGCGCATCGATGGCCGCTTGCGCGTAGGCAAGGTGTGCATTAACGCGTACGACCTGGCTCGCGTAGCCAACGATGACGGCTTTATCGAGCGCGAGTTTGAGCTGTGCAACACCGGTGGTCAGAATCGCGAGCTGAGCCCCAAGGGCATCGACAAGGGCGTGGGCGTGGCGCGAGCGCTGGAATACCTGGGTCGCACCGGCAACGCGCGCACCTTTGGCTTTGGCGATTCCGGCAACGATCTGGGTATGCTCGCCGCCGTCGAGACGGCTGTAGCCATGGGCAACGCCATGCCCGAGGTCAAGGCAGTCGCCGACTACGTGACCGACGATGTCGCACACGATGGCACCGTCACAGCGATGCAACATTTCGGCCTCATCTAATGAATCTCGCCTTCTGACGTTTGCTCAAACTGCGACTCTTTGCTTTTGCATGCTCAATCGATTTATCAATCCAAACACTGAGGTGTTTATACCGTTCGCCGAGAAGATAAAAACCCGCAGTTCACGCCTTGATAAACGTAGGTAAAGTGTTTAGCAGTTTATCGGCCGTATGCTAACGAAAGGAATCAGGCAGATGGCAATCAAGGTGTTCGCTGACGGTGCAAATCTCGAGGGCATGCTCGACATGTACGAGAACGGCAACGTTCAGGGTTTCACGACCAACCCGTCCCTTATGAAGAAGGGCGGCGTGACGGATTACCGCGCGTTTGCCAAGGAGGTCCTGGCCCACATCACCGATGTGTCCGTGTCGTTTGAGGTCTTTGCCGACGACGTCGAGACCATGGAGGTCGAGGCCCGCGAGATCGCTACCTGGGCCGAGAACGTCTACGTCAAGATTCCGTGCGTGACCACCAAGGGTGAGTCCACCGCCGAGCTGGTGCGCAAGCTTTCGGCCGACGGCATCAAGGTCAACGTCACCACCATCTTTACGCCTACGCAGGTCGACGAGATGGTCGAGGCCGTTGATGCCGAGACACCGTCCATCATCTCGCTCTTTGCCGGCCGCATCGCCGATACCGGCGTCGACCCCATTCCGTTTATGACGGAGTCGGTCAAGAAGGCCGCCGCCAAGCCCAACTGCGAGGTCCTGTGGGCATCCACGCGTGAGCTTATCAATATTTACCAGGCGGAAGGATGCGGTTGCCAGATCATCACGGTGCCCAACAGCATCCTGGCCAAGCGTAAGAACATCGGCCGTGACCCGTACGAGGTCTCGCTCGATACCGTGCGCGGTTTTGCCAAGGATATCGCCTCGCTCGGTTTCCATATCCTGCCGTAACGCGAACGCTGGCTACATCGCGGGTTGTTCGCCCCGGCCTTTCCTTTCCCTATCGCTCACGCGCTTCGCGAGGGTCGCGCTAGGCAAAGGAAAGGCCGGGGCTGCCGACACGAACTTGCCGGTAGGTTGGTGATAGGCTTCCATATCCTGCCGTGGACAAAGGTACCCCCGCCTGCGCCGTGCAAAATTGAGAGTATTCAGCAAGGTAAAGGCTTTTACCAGCTGGGTGAAGCATGGAACAGCCCCCGTTTTGGCTCTGATGACGCTAAAACGGGGGCTGTTTCTTGCTTTTTCGTCTCTGAGGGGCATCCGGAACGGTGGAATTTGCAGAATACTCGCGATTTTGCACGTCGCGAGAGGGGGGACCCTTGCTTGGCGGTTTACTTCCCCTGCACCATGGTGAGGGAGATCTTCTTGCGGTCGCGATCGACCTTTTCAACCCACACCTTGACCGTGTCACCGACGCGCACCACGTCGCTGGGGTGCTTGACGAAGCGGTTGGCCAGCTTGGAGATGTGCACGAGGCCGTCCTGGTGCACGCCCACGTCGACGAAGGCGCCAAAGTCGACGACGTTGCGCACCGTGCCCTTGAGTTCCATGCCGGGCTCCAGGTCGTCGATCGAAAGCGCCGAGCGGCTAAAGACTACCTCGGGCGCGTCGTCGCGCGGGTCGCGACCGGGCTTCTTGAGCTCGTTGACAATGTCGATGAGCGTGAGGGTGCCGCAGTCCAGGTCGCTTGCCAGCGCCGAGATGCTGCCCAGGCGGCGCTCGATATCGGGCACGCCGCCGCGGCTGAGCTCGCTTGCCGCAACGCCGGCGCGCTCCAGGACGGCCGTGGCCACCTCGTAGCTTTCGGGGTGGACGCTTGTCGCGTCGAGCGGGTTCTTGCCGCCGCTGATGCGCAGGAAACCTGCGGCGTTGAGGTACGCCTTGGGTCCCAGCTTGGGGACCTTCTTGAGCTGGCGGCGATCGGTAAAGGCGCCGTTTTCCTCGCGGTAGGCCACGATGTTTTTGGCTACGCTCGGCGTAATGCCCGACACGTAGCCCAGCAGGCTTGCGCTCGCGGTGTTGACGTCGACGCCCACACGGTTGACGACGTCTTCCACCACGTGGCCCAAGGTGCGCGAAAGCTCGGCCTGGTCAAGGTCGTGCTGGTACTGGCCAACGCCGATGGACTGGGGCGGAATCTTGACGAGCTCTGCCAGCGGGTCTTGCAGACGGCGGCCCAGGCTCATGGCGCCACGTACGGTGACATCCAGATCGGGATACTCCTGGCTCGCGAGCTCGGAGGCGGAGTACACCGACGCGCCCGCCTCGTTGACGATGGTGTAGCGAAGGCTGGGCGCCTGCTCGGCAATAAACTCCGAGACGACTTCCTCGGTCTCGCGGCTGGCGGTGCCGTTGCCGATGACGATGGTGTTGACGCTGTCCTTCTTGACGAGGCGGGCGAGCTCGCGCTTGGTGCCGGCGACGTCGTGGCGCGGCTTGGTGGGGTAGACCACGCCGTGGTCGAGCAGCTTGCCGGTCTCGTCCATGACGGCGACCTTGCAGCCGGTGCGGTAGCCCGGATCGAGCGCGAGTACGCGGGCGCCGCGCACGGGGCGCGCCGAGAGCAGGCCTTCGAGATTCTTGGCAAAGACGTTGATGGCCTCGGTCTGGGCGCGAACGGTGAGTTTGGCGCGGGCCTCGCGCTCCAGCGAGGGGGCCATCAGGCGCTTGTAGCCGTCGGCGATGGCAGCATCGAAGATGGGAGCAAACACGCCCTGGCGACGGGGCCAACGGCCGCCGAGGCGTGCCGTGGCGGCAGCGCCGTCGACGTTCACGCACACGCGGAGCTTGCCCTCGCGCTCACCGCGGTCGATAGCCAGCACGCGGTGGTTGGGAATACGGCGCAGCGGCTCGTCAAAGTTGTAGTAGGGCTCGTAGGGAGTCTTCTCCGTGGGGTCGGTGGCCTCGACGACGATATCGGCGGTGTTTTGCGTAAGGGCGCGCAGGTCGGCGACGTTCTCGGGATCCTCGGCCACCGTCTCGGCCACGATGTCGGCGGCGCCGGCAAGCGCCTTCTCGGGCGTGTCGAAGCCGGCCTCCTCGTTGACGTATGTTGCGGCGGCGTCGAGCGCGCTGCCCTTGGCCGAGGCCTGCATGATGATCATGTTGGCGAGCGGCTCCAGGCCGGCTTCGCGGGCCTTCTGTGCGCGGGTCATGCGCTTTTTGCGGTAGGGCTTGTAGAGGTCCTCGACACGCTGGAGCTGCGTGGCCTCGCGGATCTGCTGCTCGAGCTCGGGCGTGAGCTTACCCTGGGCGTCGATGAGCAGGATAACGTCCTCTTTGCGCTGCTCAAGATTGCGCAGGTATGACAGGCGCTCGTCGAGGGCGCGCAGGGCGACGTCGTCCATGCCGCCCGTGGCCTCCTTGCGGTAGCGCGAGATAAAGGGGATGGTGTTGCCCTCGTCGATGAGCTTGACGGCCGCTTCGATGTTGGCGGCCTTAAGGTTGAGCTCGCGGGCGAGCTGGGCGATAAGATCCATGGGACTCCTTGCGTTTAAGGTGCGTTTGCAGCACAGGGCTACCAAGGATACCACCCGTCCCAAAAGGCTGTTTTGGGGCCGCGCCACGAAAACGGCCTATCTACTACGTTTTACCCGTAGGGGCTGACCATACCTGGGTTTTCCGAAAATCGACAAGCCGGTTACCTGCGGTTTTTATTTCGCGAAATTCGGCATGGTTGAGGGCGATCGGTTAAACGTAGTAGATAGGCACATTTCGTGGCGAACGAATCAAGCTAAGGTGCAAAAAGTCCCCCGTCCCAGAAAAATCATTGACAACGTAGCAAAATGCCCCGCGGGCAGGAGGCTGCTCGCGGGGCGAAGAAGAGGGGCTTGTTTGTGGCGGATCGAGGGGCTCGGCATGGGGTTTCTGCCGTGGCCGCTCTTAAGGCATTACAACTCGACGAGCTGGCCGGTCTCGGCGGCCTCCTTGATGGCGTTGAGAAGCGTGAGCGTCTTGACGTTGTCGGCGGGGGTCACGACGGGCTCGACCTCGCGGCGGACGACCTTCACAAAGTGCTTGAGCTGCATCTTGTGCGGCAGCGCCGGGTCCACAGCCGGGATCTCCATCTGCAGCGGCTTGTGCCAGTTGGAGGCACCGTCGTAGGAGAACTGGTGCAGGCGGGGTAGCGAAAGGGCGCCCTTGGTGCCACCGATAAAGTAGGCATCGGCGTCGAAGGGGCGATACTGCGGATCCTCGCGAGCGGTTGCCTCCCAGTTCCAGGGGCTGGCGGTGGCGTCGGAGATGGTCATGCTTGCGAGCGCGCCATCGGCAAAACGGACGTTGACCACGGCGGAGTCCTCGGTCTCAAAACCGCGGGCGGCGCTGGACTGCATGCCCTGGACGGCAACGGGCTCGCCCAGCAGGTAGCGGAGCAGGTCGACGTCGTGCACCAGGTTGACCAGGATCGGGCCGGCACCCTTCTTGCGGCGCCACTCGACATCGAAGTACTCGTCATTCTTATAGATCATGTAGTGGAAGCTCGACACGGTGAGCTTGCCCAGCTCGCCGGACTCGATGATCTCCTTGGCCTTGTTGACGAAGGGGTTGTGACGACGGTGCTGACCCACGAGCACGGGTACGCCGGCGGTCTCGGCCTCGGCGGCGAAAGCCTGGGCATCCTCGAGGTCGTTGGAGATCGGCTTTTCGACCAGCGGCACGATGTTGCGCTTGATGGCCTCGCGGGCAACGCCCAGATGCAGGTCGTTGGGGGTGGCGATGATGACGGCTTCGGGCTTGACCTCGTCCATCATCTGGGCGGGATCGGTGTAAAACGGCACGTCGGCGGCCTCGGCCGTGGCGCGGGCGCCCTCAAAGGCGTCGGCGATGGCGACGAGCTCGGCCTCGGGTTCCTCGGTGACAAAGCGGATGTGGTTGCGGCCCATGGCGCCGGCGCCGATAACGGCAATGCGGACGGGGTTGAGCTCAGACATTTCGACTCCTTAATACTGGTGACCGGTGGAATGCGACAAAGGGGCTGTCCCTTTGTCGCATCGGTAGAACTAGGCGGACTTCTTCTTGCTGTCGGAGACCATCATGTAGACGGTGAGTACGACGGCGATGGCGGCGATCACGATGGCGCCGTAGAAGGACTGCTGGTAGGCGGCGCTGCCGGCCTCGGCGTGATACAGCACGGCGGTGATGGGCTGGCTGATCCAGGTAGAAGCGGCGTAGCCCAAAAACATGATGCCGTAGTTGACGCCGATGTTGCTGGTGCCAAAGGCGCCACCGGTGAGCGGCGGGTAGATGACGAGCAGGGCGCCAAAGCTAAAGCCGAGCAGGGCGAGCGCCACAAAGAACATGCTCTGCGTAAAGCTCATCGACATGATGACGAGCGCGACGATGGTGACGACAAGGCTGATGAGCAGCGACTTGTAGGCGCCGAGCTTGTCGATGATCTGGCCAAAGGACAGGCGACCGACCAGGTTGGCGCAGGTGTTGACGGAAACCACCACACCGCCGAGGGCGACGGCTGCGGCGCTCGTGGGGTCGGCGAAGAGCTGGACGGCGGCGATGGAGGCAACCTTGCCCACGAGCAGGGTGCCCGCAGTGGCGGCGCAGGCGAAGGTGACGATGAGGACCCAGAAGCGCGGGGTCTTGACCATCTCGCCCGGGGTGAGGTCGCCGAAGGTGCCGGCATGTGCGCCACCCTTGGGGGCCTCGAAGCCCTCGGGCAGCCAACCGGCCTCGGGGGCCTTCAGGAACAGGGCGGAGGCGGCGATCATCACAAAGAAGATAACGCCGAGCGCCTTAAGGGCGCCAAAGATTCCCAGGCTTGGGATGAGCAGCGAGGCGAGCACCGGGGACAGCACGGCGGGGCCGGCGGTCGAAGCGGCCAGGGTGATGCCGGAGGCAAGGCCCTTCTTGTCGATGAACCACTTTTGACCCGTGGTGAGCGCGGGGTTGTAGCCAAGGCCGTTGCCGATGGCGGCGACGAGCGAGAACCACAGGTAGAACTGCCACGGCTCGGTGACGGTGCCGGACATGAACCATCCCAGGCCGTAGCATACGGCGGCGGCGATCACGACGTTGCGGGGGCCGATCTTATCGGAGATGCGCCCGGCGAAGATGCCCGTCACGGCCATGATGGTCTGAAAGACCGGGAAAGCCCAGGTAAGGGCGCTGGACCACTCGGGGTAGACGGCGAGCAGGTTCTTGCTCACGACGGAATACAGCGCGATGGAGCTGATGAAGAACATAGTGACGCACGCGGCGGAAAGCACGACGGCGCGACCCTTGTTGGAGTTGGTGGAAGCCATTGGACTCTTTCTAATCGATGCGGGGGAGGGGCGGACACGTCCGCGGGGCCTCCCTGTCAGGCTGGTTTACTGGTCGGTCGGCTTTGCGACGCCGGACTCATCGGACCAGAGCTCGACACCCTTGTTCTTAAGGTAGTTGTCGGCATAGGCGCGACGGCCGCCGGGCTTGGCGGTGAGGTCGCCCATCATATTGGAGAAGCCGCCATCGACCTTGATGGCGTCGCCGGTGGTAAAGTCCGAGCGCTTGGACGCCAGGAACATGACGGCGTTGGCGATATCGCTGACCTCGCCGATGCGGCGCGTGGCGATCAGGCGGCTGCGGCTCTTCTCGACCTCGGGGTCGGCGTAAAAGCTCGCCGACATGGGGGTCTTGACAAAGCAGGGCTCGACGCAGTTGGAGCGCACGCCGTAGGGGCCCCACTCGGCGGCGAGCATCTTGGACATCATGTTGACGCCGGCCTTGGTGGAGCTGTACACACCCGAGAACGTCTCGGGGGAGTGGCTGGCAACGGTCGAGATGTGCACCAGGCGGCCCTGGCCGGCCTTGATCATCTCGCGACCAAAGCGCTGCGAGGTGATGAAGTAACCGGTGAGGTTGACGTTGAGCACCTGCTCCCAGTCGCTTAGCGGCAGGTCCTCCATGGCGGCGAAGCGCAGGATGCCGGCGGTGTTGACGAGAACATCGACGCGGCCGAAGTCGGCGATGGTGGCATCGACGGCGGCCTGGACCTCGGCCTCGTCGGTGGCGTTCATCTTGTAACCCTCGGCGTGGATGCCAAACTCGGCAGCGAGGTCGGCGGCAGCGGCCTTGACCTTCTCCTCGTTCAGATCGAGCAGGACAACGTTGGCGCCGTTGCGGGCGAACTCGCGGCAGATCTCGACGCCCATGCCGCCGAGCGCGCCGGTCACAGCGCAGACATCGCCCTCGAGCTTAAGCCAGTTGCTCATAGGAACTTCCCTTCTTGTGCCTCCCTGTGGGCCGCTCCCATTACTCGACCCACGTGGTTTTCGCTGGTTATCGTATGCTTTACATTTGCGCAGGTGAATTGCATATTTGTTAGAATGGCGTTAACCGTAGGTTTACACTGTACATTGAGGTTTGTTCTCAATTGAGCTCGTGATCTGCGAAAACGACCCCCTGCGGTGCTGTGGGCCCGCGCGTGCGAAAACGGGAGATTGACGTGTACGATCGACGACTCGAGGCCATAACGGCCGCCGCGGAGCTGGGAAGCTTCTCGCGCGCGGCGGCAAAACTGCGGGTGTCGACCCCGGCGCTCGTCAAACAGGTGTCGGGGTTCGAGGCCGAGTTTGGCATCACGCTGTTCGAGCGGTCGCACTCGGGCGTCAAGGTGACGCCGGCGGGGGCGCTGCTGGTGGACGATGCGCGCTCGATCATGCGCCAGTCTGAGGACGCACTGCGTCGTGCCCGGCGCGCGGCGGGCGATGGCGGTGCGGTGCGCCTGGGCGTGTCGATGATGTGCCCGGGGCGCCAGACGCTGTCGATGTGGACGGGCGTGCACGAGCTGGAGCCATCGCTGCGCTTCGAAATTGTCCCAGTGAGTGACCTCTATGACGAGCGCGAATCCGTTATGCGCAGTCTGGGTCGCGAGGTGGATGTGGTGCAGTCGAGTTTTTCGACTCCGCGTTGGGGCGACGCCTGCCAAAAACTCCGTATCGTCAACGTGCCGTTTTATATCGACGTGCTCCGCACAAGCCGGCTCGCGCGCAAGACGCGCATTACGGTTGCCGACCTGGAGGGCATGCGCTTGCGCGTGCTTCGTCACGGTAACGACGCCATGGACAGCCTTCGTATCGACCTTTTGGCCGACGGCGGCGTGGACGTGATCGACGTGGACAGCTTTGACTTTGCGCTCTTTAACGATGCGGAGGAAAAGGGTGACGCGGTGCTCACTTGCGGGGCGTGGTCGGGCGTGCACCCGGCCTTTGTGGGCGTGCCGTTCCTATGTGGCCGCGAGGTGCCGGTCTTCTTGCACTACCCGCTCGAGCCCACCCTCCAAGTACAAAAATTCGTCAACGCCATGGCCCAACTCCTCAAGTAGCTCATTTGGCGCGGGTAGTCTTTTTGGGACGGGGCTTTTTTAGCTACCCAATCTGGTGCCGTCGAAGCATGACGCCGTATTTGGCACAGGGTAGCTAAAAAGCCCCGTCCCAAAAAGACTAACAAAACGAGGCCCTGGCCAAACGGCCAGGGCCTCACTAACTTTATTCCGTTCTAAATGACGGGTTGATTGCGCGCAGGAGGGTGCCCCGGGGCGGCGGGGTATTTCCTCCGCGCGCAGTTTCGCAGCGAAGCGAGAATGTTTGAGCACGGAGGAATTACCCCGACGCCCCGGGGAACCCTCCGTCAGTAACCGTTCCTACTCCAGCTCAAACGCTCCCGTGTACAGCTGGTAGTAATATCCGCGCTTGGCGATTAGCTCGTCGTGGTTGCCGCGCTCGATGATGCGGCCGTGATCCAGGCAGATGATCGCGTCGGAGTTGCGCACGGTGGAGAGGCGGTGCGCGATGACAAACGTCGTGCGGCCCTCCATGAGCTTGTCCATGCCCTCCTGCACGATGGCCTCGGTGCGGGTATCGATGCTCGACGTGGCCTCGTCCAGAATCATTGCCGGCGGATCGGCGACGGCAGCGCGGGCGATTGAGATCAGCTGGCGCTGGCCCTGCGACAGCTGGGCGCCGTTGCCGGTGAGCATGGTGTCATAGTCGTCGGGCAGGCGGGTGATAAAGTCGTCGGCGCCGGCGAGCTTTGCCGCCGCGATGCACTCCTCGTCGGTGGCGCTCAGGTTGCCGTAGCGGATGTTGTCCATCACGGTGCCAGTGAACAGGTTCACGTCCTGCAGCACCACGCCCAGCGAGCGGCGTAGATCGGCCTTGCGAATCTTGTTGACGTTGATGCCGTCATAGCGGATCTTGCCGTCGGCAATATCGTAGAAGCGGTTGATGAGGTTGGTGATGGTCGTCTTGCCGGCACCGGTGGCACCGACAAACGCGACCTTCTGGCCTGGCTTGGCAAACACGGACACGCCGTGCAGCACCTCGTGGTCGGGCGTGTAGCCAAAGTCGACGTTGTCCATGACCAGGTCGCCGCGCAGCGGTACGTACTCGATCTCGCCGGTCGCGCGGTGTGGGTGTTTCCATGCCCACATGCCGGTGTGGTGGTCAGCCTCCTCGAACTCCCAAGTCTCGGGGTTCACCTGCGCGTTGACGAGCGTCACGTAGCCCTCGTCGGCCTCGGGCTCCTCGTCGATGAGCTCAAAGATGCGGTCGGCGCCGGCAAGGCCCATGACCACGGCGTTGATCTGCTGCGAGATCTGGCCGATCTGTCCGCAGAACTGCTTGGTCATGTTGAGGAACGGCACTACGACGGCGATGGACAGCGCCATGCCCGAGATGCTCAGGTTGGGCACGCCCAGCGCTAGGAAAATGCCGCCCGCCAGTGCGACCAGCACGTAGAGCAGGTTGCCCAGGTTCATAAGGATGGGCATGAGGATGTTGGCGTACATGTTGGCCTTCTGCGAGACCTCGAAGAGCTTTTCGTTGCGCTCGTCAAAATCGGCCTCGGCGGCAGACTCGTGGCAGAATGCCTTGACGACCTTCTGGCCGTTCATGACTTCCTCGATATGACCCTCGACCACGCCGAGCTCGGTTTGCTGCGCAATGAAGAAGCGCGCGGAGTTGGAGCCGAGCAGCTTGGTCATAAAGGTCATAAAGGCGACGCCGGCGATGATGACCAGGCACATCCACACGCTGTAGTACAGCATGATAAAGAACACCGTGACGATGATGATGATCGTCATGAGCAGGTTGGGCAGCGACTGGCTGATCATCTGACGCAGCGTGTCGATGTCGTTGGTGTAGTGGCTCATGATATCGCCGCGCTGGTGCGTGTCGAAGTAGCGGATCGGCAGGTCCTGCATGCGGTTGAACATCATCTCGCGCAGCTTCTCCAGCGAGCCCTGCGTGACGATGGCCATGGCGCGGTTCCAGAAGAGCGAGGACAGGACACCGACGCCGTAGATGCAGGCGAGGGTGGTTACGAGCTGTGCGATCTTGGGCTGCGCGGCTTCCCAATCGCCCGACTGCCACGATTCGCTAATAATTTGCAGGGCGCTCTGAAGGAAGGTCGCGCCGATGGAGTTGATGATGGCGCAGAGCACCACGCCGGCGACGACAAGGGGCAAAAGCACGGGATAGAAGCCAAAGAGCGTCTTGATGAGGCGCGACATGGTGCCGCCCTTACGGTTGAGCGCGCGCTCGGCGGTCGTTGCCTTACTCATGTGCCTCGCCTCCTTCCTGGGTCTGAGCTTGCGTTGCGGATGCCTCGGTGTCGGCCTCGACGGCCCCTTCGCCCTCGGCAGACATCTTGTTTTGCGAGGTAAAGGTCTCGCGGTAGATCTCGCTCGTCTTGAGTAGCTCGTCATGGTTGCCGATCTGCGCGATACGGCCGCCCTCCATGACGATGATGCGGTCTGCGTCCTGCACGGAGCTGATGCGCTGGGCGATGATGAGCTTGGTCGTGTTGGGCAGATAGCTTGCCAGCCCTGTGCGGATCTTGGCGTCGGTCTTGGTGTCGACGGCGCTGGTGGAGTCGTCCAGGATCAAGATCTTGGGGCGACGCAGCAGGGCACGCGCAATGCACAGGCGCTGCTTCTGACCGCCGGAAACATTGGAGCCGCCCTGCTCGATCCAGGTGTCGTAGCCCTTGGGGAAGCCGTCGACAAACTCGTCGGCGCAGGCCAGATGTGCGGCCTCGCGGACTTCCTCGTCGGTGGCGTTCGGGTCGCCCCAACGCAGATTCTCGGCGATGGTGCCGCTAAACAGCACGTTTTTCTGCAGCACCATGGCGACCTGGTGACGCAGCGCGTCCAGGTCGTAGTCGCGCACGTCCACGCCGCCCACGCGTACAGCGCCTTCGGTGGTGTCGTACAGGCGGGCGATGAGGTTGACGAGCGTGGACTTGGCCGAGCCGGTGCCGCCGATGATGCCGATGGTCTCGCCGCTCGTAATGTGCAGGTCGATATCGTCGAGCGCCTGGCGCTTCGCATGCTTGGAATACTTAAAGCTCACGTGGTCAAAGTCGATGGAACCGTCGGCAACCTCGAGCACGGGCTCGGCGGGATCGGCGATCGTGGGCTCGGCGGCCAGCACCTCGGCAATGCGGTGTGCCGATTCGTCGGCCATGGTCACCATGACAAAGATCATCGACAGCTGCATCAGGCTCATGAGAATCTGGAAACCATAGGTAAAGGTCGAGGAGAGCTGGCCCACGTCGAACAGCGTGCCCTGGCTCGTGATGATGAGCTTGGAGCCCAGGTAGATGATGACGACAAACGCGCCGTTGACGCAGATGTTCATCATGGGGTTGTTAAAGGCGAGCAGCTTCTCGGCGCGGGTGAAGTCCATCTGGACGTCGCGCGCGGCGGTCGCGAACTTCTCCTTCTCAAAGTCTTCGCGCACATAGCTCTTGACCACGCGCATGCCGGTGACGTTTTCCTCGACGGACTCGTTAAGGGCATCGTACTTGTGGAACACGCGCGAGAAGATGGGGCGCACCTTAAAGATGATAAAGAACAGTCCAAAGCCCAGCAGCGGAATGATGACCAGGTAGACCATGGCGACGCTGCCGCCCATGATAAACGCCATGGTAAAGGCGAAGATCAATACCAGCGGCGCGCGCACGGCGATACGGATGATCATCATAAAGGCCTGCTGCACGTTGTTGATATCGGTGGTCAGGCGCGTGACGAGCGAGGAGCTCGAGAACTCATCGATGTTGGCAAAGCTGAACGTCTGGATCTTGTAGAACAGGTCGTGACGCAGGTTCTTGGCGAACCCGCAGCTCGCATGGCTGCAGGTGACGCCGGCCGCGGCGCCAAAAGCAAGCGACGTCAGCGCGATGAGCACCAAAAAGCCTGCGGTGGGAAGCATCTCGGCTACGGTGGCGCCGTCTTTGATGGCGTCGATCAGGTTGGCGGTGATAAATGGAATCAGCATCTCGCAGAGCACCTCGCCAAGCACGAGCAACGGCGTGGCAACGGTGACTTTCATATAGTCGCGGATGCTGCCCATGAGGGTTTTAATCATCCAGTTCCTCCCAGGTTACGCGGATTTTATCGAGCATTTCGGCGAGGTCCTCGCGCTCGTCATGGGTGAGCGCGCTAAAGGCCTGCTCTCTAAAGCGAATGCGGGCCGCCTGGTCGATGCGGGCGTTTTCCCGGCCGGTTTCGGTCAGGCGAATGGTGAGCTGCCGTCGGTCCTTGGGGTTACGGCTGCGCTCGATGAGGCCGTTGAGCTCGAGCTTGGACAGGATCTCGGAAAGCGACCCCGGCTTGAGGTCAAAGTGCATGCCGAGTTCCTGCTGCGACATCTCGCCGCCGGGTTGCTTGGCCAGCAGGCAGATGATGGGCGCCTTGCCGGACACGCCTCCGCCATGAAAATGCATGTAATGGCCGCAAAAGCCCAGGCCGCTCAGGATGCGCTTGGCGAGTTTGTCTTCGGCGCTGACCGCTTCGGGTATGTCTACCGGTTGCGACGGGTCACCGCCGGGCTCATGCGGAAGGACGAGTGGTTCAACACACATATCTAAGCTTCGCTCCTTTCTTTAGTTAGGTAGTTGAATTGTTTTGTGCCTAACCAATTTAGGAGCACGGTAAATAAATGTCAAGGTACCAAACTTATTATGTTCGAGCGGCACTTAGGGACGTTCCTTATGTGCCGGCATTTGGGGACACTCCTTGTGTCGACTAGTCATTTAAGAACGTCCCCAACGACTAACTTCCTCCTTCCCGTAACCTTTCCGCAACAATTCGTCCTCTGCGGTGCCAGCGCCCGTTCACAACGTCCCCTGCGCTACACTTAGTCGCACTGTGGCGCTGCCGCGCCGCGCCCGAAACAAGGGAGACCCTCATGAAGAATACTCAGCTGCTGCTGATTAACGATATGTGCGGCTACGGCAAGGTCGCGCTTTCCGCCATGCTGCCGGTGCTGTCGCACATGGGTTACCGTATCCACAATCTGCCGACGGCACTTGTGTCCGACACGCTCAACTACCCCAAGTTCTACATCCACGACACCACCGAGTACGTGCGTCAAAGCCTCGCTATCTGGGAGGAGCTCGGCTTTGAGTTCGACGCCATCTCGACCGGCTTTATCGTGACCGAGGAAGAGACGCGCATCATCTCGGACTTTTGCCACCGCCGTGCGCAAAAGGGCACCAAGGTGTTCGTCGATCCCATCATGGGTGACAACGGCAAGCTCTATGCCGGCGTGCCCGAGTCCACGATTGGCCTCATGCGGCACCTGCTGGAGTGCGCAGACTACGCGGTGCCCAACTACACCGAGGCCTGTCTGCTCGCCGATACGCCTATTGCAGAGCAGATCACGCCCGATGAGGCCCGCGCCCTTGTGGACGCCGTGCGCGAGTTGGGTGCCAAGTCGGTGGTCATTACGAGCGCCGTGGTCAATGGCACGAACGCGGTTATCGGTTACGACCATGTAGCGGGGGAGTACTTCACGATTCCCTTTGAGCTCATTCCGGTCTATTTCCCGGGTACGGGCGACACGTTCTCGGCAGTGCTCGTCGGCCGCGTTATGGCAGGTTGGAGTCTGCAGCGCGCGACGTCCGATGCCATGCGCGTGGTGGCTGAGCTTATCGAGCGCAATGCCGATCAAGAGGACAAGTCGGCCGGCCTGCCCATCGAGGCCTGCTTGGACGTGATCGACCATGAGTAATGCTGGCGAGGGCGGCGTCAAGCCTGCGGGCGAGAACAAGCCGCTCGGCGCGCCGCGTGGCAAGCGTCCGCGTATCCGCGTGAGCTGCGTGGACCAGCTAGGTGCGTGCCGCTGCCACCATGGTCACAAGCCGGGCGACGTTTTTGACTTCGACCGAGACCGCGGCAAGATGTGCGCCATGGCCTGCCATGTGGGCTTTCCCTATATCGATATCCTGCGCTATGGCGGAACCGTGCCTGGCAACGAGCCTGGTACGGCAAAGTTCTGCTGCCCCGAGGTCGACACCCTCAACGTCTGGCTTGCCGAGATCGTCGACGAATAGGTGAGCGTGGATTTTCTCCCGTTTAGAGCGCACTTGAATGCTCAAAGTGGGAGAAAATCCACGCTCATTTTTCATGCGGGAGATTATCCACGCTCGTTTCGCGCCGAAGGCGTGGCCTGCGACCTCGCTTTCCTACAGCTGCTCGAGCATAGCGGCGCAACCGGCGAGCACGTCGCGGTAGGTGGCATCGAAATTGCCGGTGTACCAGGGATCGGCCACGTCGCCGGGGCGCCCGGTCCAATCGAGCAAGCGCGTAATCTTGCCGTCGGGGTCGTCGCCAAAGATGCGACGCAGGCCACGCGTGTTCTCAGCATCCATATAGACAATGTGGTCCCAGTTGCCATACTCTGCTCGACGCGCCTGGCGGGCACGGTGCGCAACGACGGGAATCCCGACTTCGCGCAGCTTGGCGACCGTGCCATGATGCGGCGGGTTGCCGATCTCCTCAGTTGAGGTCGCTGCGGAATCGATGACAAACTCCGCCTCGCGCCCAGCGCGGCGCACGAGCTCGGTAAACACCGACTCAGCCATCGTCGAGCGGCAGATATTCCCATGACAGATAAACAGTACGCGTTGCATATGCGGTTTCCTTTCGATCGCCATCATCGAGCTCGAGTATCGCATCTGTGCTTACGCTCTCGCCCGCTTGCGCTCCCAGCGAGCCAGCTTAATCGTCACCAGCGTGAGCGCCCAGGCCACAAGCGAGAACGCGGCACCAACCGCGCCAACGTAGGCAATGCCAACGCTGCTTACCACGGCGCCGCCCACTGCGGTGCCAAACGAGATGCCGACGTTAAACGCCATGGGCTCAACCGAACTTGCGAGTACCATCGACTTGGGATGGCGGCTGCGTGCCACGTCCATAAAGTGCGTGATGCACGACACCGAGAACAGGTACATGAGCAACGCCAAGCTAAAGACAAAGACCAGCGCGAGCGGCATGGTGCCGCCCACGGCAAACAGCCCGAGTAACGCCGCAGCCTGCAGTACAAACGTCACAAGCAGTGCCTTCATGCCAAAACGCGCGTCGATCCATCCGCCCAAGATGTTCGAGACCAGGCAGAACACGCCGTAGGCCATAAGCGTGGTGCTCGCCTGAACAGTGCCCATGCCCAGCACCTGCTCAAGATAAGGCGTCACGTAGCCGTAGAATACATAGACCGACCCCACGCCAAACAAAAAGATAAGCATGCCGGTGATGATGCTCGGTTCGCGTAGCAGACCCGCCTGCTCGCGGAAGGTAGCGGGTTCGTCGGTCTGTCCGGCGCGCGGCATAAACGCCACGAGCGCTCCGCAGATCAAAACGGCAAAGGTCAGCGTACCATACATGGCCACGTGCCAATCGAGCGTGTCGGCCACAAACTTGCCGATCGAAGTGACAAAGACCATCGCCACGGAAAACGCGCCGTACACGACCGAGATGGCAAGCGAAGTTTGCTGCGGGGACAGCAGCTCTGGGATGTACGTCACGCCCACGGCGAGCAGCGCGCCCGAGACGGATCCCAGGACAATGCGCGAGATAAAGAGCACCTGGAAGTTGGGCGCCAACGCCATGACCAGGTTGCCGAGCACAAAGACGATGCCGTAGTACACGAGCAACTGGTAGCGGCGGAATCGCCCCGTGCTGAGTGCAAGCACCGGCGTGGCGATGGCGTAGACGAGCGCGAACACGCTGATGAGCTGGCCCGCAGTGGCAAGTGATACGCCGAGTTCCGTTGCCAAGTCGCTTTCGATGCCGATGACCACGAACTCTGAGCAGCCGAGCGAGAATCCCAACAGCACGAGCAGCGCCAGGCAGAGCTTGGTGCGCGCGGGGGAGAGCGCGGCGGCGGTTGACTTACTTTTAGACGTGGTTGCGGCGGTCAAGGTTGTCACTCCAATGTCGCATGAATAAGCGGGATTCAATCCCTGCAACTCTAACAGAATGTGTCAGGTGCCTGCCCCCCTTTGTCGCAGGCTGTGCTTGCCTGTATAGTCGCAATACAGGCGAAGATGGTCTCAGGTACATTGCGGGCGACAGGAGATCCCATGGGTATGCACACGACAAAGGTTGCAGTGGGCGAGGGCAAGTTTGCGCTCGAGGCCCAGTTGGCGGTGACGCCGCGCGGCATGGCAGTGTACGCCTGCTCGCCGGAGTACGCGCATCTGGGCGCCACGGCGCAGGCCATTCCGCGCCCCGAGCCTGGCCGTACGGCGACGGTGAGCATCCTGGCCGTTCCGTGCCATCGCGACGAAATCCCGGCGCACGATATCGCGGCGGCGCTGGCCACGCGCTTTGGCGTGCCGGTCGTTGCAAGCACGGGCTTTCATGTGGAGAACGCGACCGCGGACGACTTGCGGCGCATGCTCGATACCACCAAGGAGCTCATCGCCGCGCTCGAGGAAGCTGCAGCCCGCATTCTGCGCGCCGGCTGGGACGAGGGCGGTGCGGGCGCCGAGGTCGTGGCGGTCGATGCCGCGACCGGCGAGGCGCTTGGTCCCGTTGATCGCATCGAGGCCCATACCGGCGAGGGCGTCCTGCATCAGGCATTTTTGACGCTGCTGGTCGAGGGCCAGGGCGAAGACGCGCGCCTGCTGCTCTGTCGTCGCAGTCTGCTCAAACGCCTGTGGGGCGGGGTGCTGGCCGATAGCTGCGCCGGCCATCCGCTCCCCGGGGAGGACGTTGCCGCCGCCACGGCGCGTCGCATCAACGAAGAGCTTGGCATTACGCGCGATCCCGATCAGCTCAAGTACCTCGGACACGTGGTGTACCGCGAGGACCACGGCGACGGCCGCTGCGAGTGCGAGTGGTGCGAGGTGTTCGCAGCCCATGTTGAGCCGGGCGAGCTGCACATCAACCAAGAGGAGATCTCGGAGGTACGACGCGTGACCCCATCCGAGCTCGGCGGCTACCTGCAGGGTCGCCCCGAGCAGCTGGCACCCTGGCTCCGCGAGGCCCTCAGCGACCCATCCATCCGTGCTGCCCTCGCAATGTGAAAAAAGACAGTCCCTTTGGCACATCCAAACCGTCACAACATTCGATGAAAATCTCGAAAACGAGGAAAAGCGTCGAATGTTGTGACGGTTTTTGTCTAGGGGATCGCTTCCCATCCAAAAAATCCCGCTTGACTGTATTGCAACAACACAGCGCAACGTAAGGGGTGTCCGATAACGGGCGCCCCTTTTTAAGTGGCAACGTGGCCGCGAATCCGGAGCGCCCCCAACAAGAAAGGTGGGGAGATGGAAGCGGAAAAGAAGGCGTTTAAGATCACCAAGCGCGAAATTGGTTTTGTGCTGGGTATCGTTGTCTTTTTGCTGGTGAAGTTTCTTCCTTTGGCGGAGCTGAGCTCGACGGTCGAGCTCACGGTCGGCGGTCAGACCTGTCTGGCACTGACGCTCGCCACGGTGGTGTTCTGGGCATGCGGTGTGGCGCAGCCGGGCTTTGTGGGCCTGCTCTATTGCGCGCTGCTCGTTCTATTCAAGGTGTGCGTGGACGACACGGGCGCCGCGAGCATCTCGGCGACGGTCGCCTCCACGTTTAGCTCGTGGACCAAAGCCACTATGTGGCTCGTCATCGGCGCCTACCTCATCGCCAGCGCGGTCAAGGAGTCGGGCCTGGGCGAGCGCATCGCCTATGCGTTCATGCTCAAGTTCGTGCGCGACGCCAAGTCGCTCATCATCTCGATCTTCGCGCTCACCTTTGTGCTGTCGCTGCTGATCCCGCATCCGTTCCCCCGCGCCTTCCTCATCCTCGCCGTCGTCTCGGTCATCGCCGAGTCCGCCGGCTACGGTGACGACGACCGCGGCAAGCTCGGCTTCCTCGTGTTTGCCGCTGCTGCCCCGGGCTCCATGTTCTTCCTGACGGGCGACTCCACACTCAACCCGCTCGTCGCGCAGTACAGCGCCGAGGCCGGCGGCATGAGCCCGTCCTTCGTCGACTGGTTCCTGTACATGAGCGTGCCTATGCTGGTCGCGCTGCTGTGCACCCTGTTCCTGGGCCTCTTCCTCTTTAAGCCCAGCAAGGAGCTCGTTTACGATCGCGAGCAGATCGTGGCCAAGCAGGCCGCGCTCGGCAAGCTCTCCGTCAAGGAGATCCGCACCATCGTGTGGCTTGTCATCGCCATCGCGCTGTGGCTTACCGTCTCGGGCGATTACATCGGCTGGGTGACACTTGCCATCGGTGTCGCGCTCGCCATGCCCATCATCGGCGAGGTTCTCACTCCTGCCAGCTGGAACGCTGTCGACATCAAGTCCCTCATGTTCCTGACGGCCGCCATGGCCGTGGGTTCCGTGGGCGGCGCCACCGGCATGAACGCCTGGATCGCCGACGTCGTGCTTCCCAGCTCCGTGCCCGAGAACATCTTCCTGTTCGCCCTGCTTGTCGCCGCGCTCTCCATGATCATCCACATGTTCATGGGCTCGGTCATGGCCGTGCTCGGTGTGTGCGTGCCGGCGTTCATCAGCTTCGCGGCCGGCTCCAGCGTAAGCCCGCTTGCCGTGGCGCTCATCGTCTTCACGTCCATCAACATCCACTACATCCTGCCGTTCCACAACCTGCCGATCCTTATCGGCGAGGGCAAGGACGCCGGCGGCTACACCTCCAAAGAGGCCATGCGCATGGGTATTCCCCTCACCGCGGTCGTCTTTATCGTCGTGCTGGTCGAGGCCGCCTGGTTCCACCTCTTTGGCCTGATGTAAGCAGTCGAGTGCTTGGCTGTAATTAGCCGAGTGCTTGAACTGCGAGTGCCCGAGCGCCCCATCTATGAGCGCTGCGGCCCCATTACGTTACCAAGCCCGGCGGCATCCTCGCCGCCGGGCACTCTCCCGAAAGGAGCATGCTATGTCCACTACCGATGCTTCCCAGATCCACGACCTGCGCTCCGCGCTCGACTTTTTGCGCGAGATGCCGGGCCAGCTGCTCGAGACCGACACTCAGGTCGATCCCGATGCCGAGGTCTCGGGCGTCTACCGTCACGTCGGCGCCGGCGGCACCGTTATGCGCCCGACCAAAGAGGGTCCGGCGATGGTCTTCAACAACGTCAAGGGCTTTGACGATGCCAAGGTCTGCATCGGCATGCTTGCCAGCCGCAAGCGCGTTGCCGCCCTGCTCGACCTTGACGAGGAGCACCTGGGCCTCGAGATCGGCAAGCGCTTCGAGAGCTTGATTGCGCCTAAGCAGATCGCCGAGGGCGCGCACGTCGACTGCCAGGAGGTCGTGTACAAGGCGACCGACGAGGGCTTTGACCTGCGCAAGATCGTTCCCGCTCCTACCAACACGCCCGTCGACGGCGGCCCCTACATCACCATGGGCCTCGCCTACGGCACGAGCCCCGACGGCTCCCAGTCCGACGTGACCATCCACCGCTTCTCCTGCGTCGACAAGGATAAGCTTGCCATGTGGATTACCCCCGGCAGCCGTCACCTGGGCGCGTTCTTTGACGAGTACTGCCAGCGCGGCGAAGACATGCCCATCTCCATCTCCATCGGTTTGGACCCCGCCGTGTACATGTGCTGCGGTTTTGAGGCTCCCACCACACCGCTCGGCTTCAACGAGCTGCAAATTGCCGGCGCCCTGCGCGGCCACGCTGTCGAGCTTGCCGACTGCGTCACCGTTCCGCAGAAGTGCATCGCCAATGCCGAGTACGTGCTCGAGGGCTACCTCATGCACGACGAGACCATCAACGAGGACGTCAACGGCCACGGCTACGCCATGCCCGAGTTCCCCGGCTACACCGGCGGCGCCAAGGTCTGCCCGGTGATCAAGATCACCGCCGTCACCACGCGTGTCAACCCCATTATGGAGAGCTGCATCGGCCCTTCGCACGAGCACGTGTCCATGGCCGGTATCCCCACCGAGGCTTCCATCTACAAGATGGTCGAGACCGCTATCCCGGGCCGCCTGCTCAACGTCCACGCTGCACCCTGCGGCGGCGGCAAGTTCGTTGCCATCATGCAGTTTAAGAAGTCGAGCAAAAATGACGAGGGCCGTCAGCGCAACGCCGCCATGCTCGCCTTCTCGGCATTCTCCGAGCTCAAGCATGTGATCTTGGTTGACGAGGATGTCGACATCTTTGATATGAGCGACGTGATGTGGGCCATGACCACGCGCTTCCAGGCCGACGTCGACCTCATCACCATCCCCGGCTGCCACTGCCACGTGCTCGACCCGTCCAACGACCCCGCGTTCGACCCCACGATTCGCGAGCACGGCATCGCCTGCAAGGCCATCTTCGACTGCACGGTTCCGTTCGACCTCAAGAAGAATTTCATTCGCTCGCAGTTCATGGAGATCGACAAGGACAAGTGGGCCAAGGAGATTGCTTTCTAAGGTTCCGGCGTTCTACCGAACGTCGGACCACTCGACGCTGCGCCCGCGCCTGGCGGGCAATCTGCCCCTCAACTGCGAAGGCATGGGCATAAGCCCTATGCCTTCTTGTTTCGGGGCACCTTGCCTCGCCAGACGCGCGCTCGCTGACATTGCCCGACCTATAGCTGCCATTTTGTTGTTAGGAGTTGTCATGCCTGAGTCTTCTGTCCGTCCCCGTCGCATCGTCGTTGGCGTTTCGGGCGCCAGCGGTGCCGCGCTGGGCCTTGAGTGCCTCAAATGCCTGCGCCAGGCCGGCGCCGAATCGGCGCTTGTCGTCACGCGCGGGGGAGAGATCACCATCGAGCAGGAGCTCGGCATGACGCTCGACGAGTTTGCGTGCTATGCCGATGTGGTCTACGACAACAAGAACATCGGCGCCGCCATTGCAAGCGGCACCTATCCGGTCGATGGCATGATCGTGGCGCCCTGCTCCATGAAGACGCTTGCCGGCATCGCGAGTGGTTACAGCGAAAACCTGTTGCTGCGTGCGGCCGACGTGCAGATGAAAGAGCAACGCCGCCTGGTACTCATGGTGCGCGAGACGCCCTTCAGTGCGATCCATGTCGACAACATGGCGCGCCTGGCGCGTGTGCCGGGTGTCATGCTCATGCCGCCCATGCTCACGTTTTACAACGGCCCCGCCACGCTCGACGATGCGGTGCATCACATCGCCGCCAAGGCGCTCGAGGCCGTCGGCGTGTCATGTGCAAACTATAAGCGCTGGTCATAGGCGCATTTAGGGTAGGATACGAGGAGTGTTTGAGCCCGCTGCCCCTGTGGGCGGCGGGCTTTTCGCGTCAAAGGATGTGTCGGGAGGACCTATGCAGACGGGTATGTATGCGATTAGCGAGATGGCGAGCTTGTTTAACGTTTCGCGTCAAACGCTCATCTACTACGACAAGATCGGCCTGTTTAAGCCCGCCGTGGTTAACGAAAAAGGCTACCGTTTCTATTCGCCCACGCAGATCCCGCTCATGCGTCTGATCTGCATGCTGCGCGACCTAGGGCTCGAACTCGACGAGATTGACCGCCTGACCTCGACGTTCGACATTGGCGAGATGACCGATCACCTGCGCTCGCGGGTTCAGGCGCTCGATGGGCAGATTGCCGGGCTCAAAGCCGAGCGTGCGAGCGTGCAGGAGCGACTGAGCTTTTACGACGAGGCGGTTTATTGGCGCGAGCGCGAGGGCAAACCGGAGCTCAAGCAGTTCGAGCGCCGCTTCGTGGTCTTTGAGGAGTTCCCGGCCGATATCGAGCGCGGCCGTTCGATGCTGCACCCCACGCTCATGCGCGCGATTCTGCGCATGCGTGCGCTCACGGGCACGCGCCCCATGCGCGGCTGGGGCGCCATGCTGCGTCGCGAGGCGCTGCATTCCGACGACCCCATCGCCGGTGCCGGCTCCTTTGCCGTGCTGCCGCGCGGTGCCGAGGAGCTGCTGCCGAGCGATCCTGCCGAGCTGGCAGAGATTGGCGTCGAGGTGTTGCCCGAGGGCACATACCTGTGCATGAGCCGCTGGGGCATGCCGTATGAGCCCGAGGGTATCCGTGCCATCGTGGCCTGCATGGACGAGCACGCACTCCAGCCCATCGGCGATGCCTTCGATTTTTGCTACCTCGATACCACCAGCTACGACGAGTCCCACCAAGAGGACTTCTGCTGCATCCAAATCCCCGTAGCCCTCCAGATGTGACAAGAGGACAGTCCCTTTGTCACATTCGCGGCATGGCTGCCGCCCAAACCGTCACAACATTCGATGAAAATCTCGAAAACGAGGAAAAGCGTCGAATGTTGTGATGGTTTTCCTATCTGTGCCGGCGAGCCGCCGTGCCGTCTGGGGGTATAAGGCTAGCAAGTGTTTATTTGCGAGGCCAAGGGGGCGCCCCGTATGGATATCGATAGCTTTGAATGGTGGTACAGCGAGGGCGAGGCTCCGGATGAGGTGTGGGACGAGCCCTTGCCAAGTGATGAGTTGAGCGACGGGACCGATGTGGACTCCGATGCTGGCGATGCGCTTGACTCGGATGCCGATTCCGACCCCGCCGAGCCCCTGACCTTCGAGCAGGCCTGGGCCCAGGCCGAGGCCGACGAGGCAAAGGCCGATGCCACGGCCACGCTGGGTGAGCCAGCCGACATGTCCATCTCGCCGGCCAAGACCCCGCAGCCGCGCCACACCATCGACCCCGGCAGCACGGCATCCTTCAGCATACTCGACGTGCCCGCGCAGGGTGCCCAGGCGCCCGCCCCCACGCGTCGCCCCAACCTGGCTCGCGAGGAAGACGCGGCCCGCCGCTCACCGCTCGGCCCCATCCTCATCGCCTTCATGGCCGGCGTCATCGCTTGCTCGGCGATCGGAAATGTCTGGAGCCACGTGGAGCAACAGCGCAAAGACGCCGCCAAGGTCGAGATGTCTGTCGAGCAATCGCTCAGCCGCACGCGCTCGGTGCATGTGTCGGTCGAGGTTAAGGACGGCGCGACGTGGGATACCGCGCGCGGCGATAGCCAAATGCTCATCCACATCGTGGGCCGCACGCTCAAGGGACAAGCAATCGACGAGTATCAATACGTTAATTCCGAAGGTGACGGCATCGAGCTCAAGCCCGGCGACTACGAGCTCACGGTCGATGAGCCGCCCGTCGCCACCGACGGCACGCGTTACCGTGCCTCAAAGCGCATGGTTCCGGTGAGTTTTAATTCACAGGCGCCCGATACGGTCGATAGCACGCCGCAGGGCGGGTTTGACCTTTACGCTATTGCTCAATAACTGCACCTGTCGCTCAACCCCGCCGCCAAGAGTGGGACAATAGCCCTCGACACCGTTGTTTACTATTGGAGGAAGTAGCATGTCCACCGTCACTACCATCAAGCGCGGCGGCCTCACCGCGGCCATCGATTCCATGGGCGCCCAGCTCACGAGCCTTGCCCTCAACGGCAACGAGTATCTGTGGCAGGGCGACCCGGCCTTTTGGGGCAAGCATGCGCCTATCCTGTTCCCCATCGTGGGATCGCTGCGCAACAACATGGCGACATCTGCGGCCGGCACCTGCGAGATGCCGCGCCACGGACTCGCTCGCATCGTCGAGCACAAGCTGGTCGAGGTCTCCGAGGACGGCTCGTCCGTCACCTACGAGATCACCGACACGCCCGAGTCACTCAAGGCTTTCCCCTTCCACTTTAAGCTCAACATGACCTATGCCCTAACCGGCGACGCCACGCTTACCCAGACCTTTGCCGTCACCAACACCGGCGACGTGGACCTGCCGTTCTCGGTGGGCGGTCACCCTGCATTTAACGTGCCCGCCCCCGGTGCCGAGGACGAGGCGTTCGAGGATTACGAATTGGCGTTTACCGAGGCTTGGACTAACGAGGCTCCTATCATCACGCCCGACGGTCTTATGACGTTTGAGGGTAGCTACAAGGCTCCCGATAACTCGGACGTGCTGCCCATCACGCACCGTAGCTTCGATAACGACGCCATCATGTTCACCGATACCCCGGGCTCCACGCTCACGCTGCGCGGTCGCAAGTCGGGCCACGGCGTCAAGATCGACTTTGAGGGCTTTAAGTACATCGGCGTGTGGTCTGCCGCCAACGACGCTCCGTTTGTGGCGCTCGAGCCCTGGACCGGCCACACCACGATGGATACCGAGGACGATGTCTTCGAGCACAAGGTCAACACCATTACGCTGGCACCGGGCGCTACCGACACCCGTTCCTTTAGCGTTACCCTGCTCTAGTGGTTCCGCCGTTCTAACGAACGGCGGACCGGTCGACGCTGCGCGCCGCCCAGAGCGACAATTTGTCATTCAAAAGGCAAGGCATGACCAGAAGGTCTATGCCTTGCCTTTTTCATGCCAACTTGTTCGCTCTGGGTGGCGCTCGCTGACATTGTCAAAACATCGGCGTCGCCGTTTCCGTCAAGGGTTTGGTGCATGGGGGACAGGTTGCTTTGCGCCAATCGTCCCCGTGTGTCTATTAATTTTTCGCGCACATGCCGCGTTGCTGGTTGCGGGCGTATATCCTGTTTTATTGTCAGCAAAGCAAAACAGGAAGGCACCAGATGCAACCTCGACTACAGCGCGACGCGTATACCCAGCCGGTGTGCAGCCGTCGCATCTTTTTGGGTAGCGCCCTCGCTGCGAGCGCAACCGTTGTCGCCGGCGCGCTTGCCGGCTGCCAGCGTCCGTCCACACTCAAGGTGGTCCAGCCCACGACGGGCGGCGGTCGCGATGACCTGTCCGATTCCGTTATCGGCAAGGATAAGATCCGCATTGGCATGGAGGCGGCCTACGCCCCGTACAACTGGCAGGTTTCCGAGGCCAGTGAGTACACCATCCCCATCGACAATGTGCAGGGCGCCTATGCCGACGGCTACGACGTGCAGATCGCCAAGATCGTCTGCAAGGCCCTCGGCGGCGAGCCTGTTGCCGTCAAGCAGAGCTTCTCGGGCCTTATCGATTCGCTCAACAACGGCCAGATCGATCTCATCATCGCCGGCATGAGCGCCACGCCCGAGCGCGAGGAGTCCGTCGGCTTCTCCGACCCGTACTTCATTGGCTACTTTGGCCTGTTTGTAAAAGAGGGCTCGTCCTACCAAAACGCGACCAAGCTCAGCGACTTTAGCGGCGCCACGGTGCTCGGCCAAAAGGACACGATGCTCGACACCGTCATTGACGAGATCCCGGGCGTCGTCCACAAAAATCCGGTCGATTCGGTACCCACGGTGTTCTCGAACCTGCTGCAGGGCACTTGTGACGCCGTGACCTACAACACCGAAAACGAGAAGGGCTATATGGCCCAAAACCCGGGCATCGTGCCCATTCGCTTTGCGGAGGGCGAGGGCTTTAAGCAGGAGGTTACGACAAACGTCGGCTGCCGCAAGGGCTCGGACAAGCTGCTCAAACTTATCGATAAGGCGCTCAAGGGCGTCAGCCAAGAGGAGCGCGACCAAATGTGGGACGCGTGCCTCGACCGTCAGCCGGCATAGGGAGGCAGCATGAAAACCTTCAATCGTCTGGCCTCCTTTATCAAGGCCGACCACCGTTATGTGTATCTGGGCACGAGCGTTATCGCGGCGCTCGGCCTGGCATTTAGCCAGCGCAACCCCACGCCGCTGAGCTTCTTGGCGCCCACGGGCGTGTTCCAGGACTGCCTCTGGGCGATTCTGTGGGCCTGGATTGTCGTATCGGCGGCAGCGCTCGTCACCAAGCTCATGCATTGGAACGACTATCGCCAAAAGTCGCCGTTTGCATCCGAGCGTTGCCGTCGCGGCGCGCGCCTGGGCAGCTATGTCGTGGTTGCCATCGCGGCGATCTTCTTTATCGACCGCTGCGTCATGTCGTTTATCGACCTGGTGCAGGTGAGCATTGTCTCGGACTCCAACCCCAGCGACTTTCTGTCGAGCTTGGTCTACATGACCTACAAGAGCGGCGACTTCTTTATCCGCGGCATCGAGATCACCATCGCGCTTGCCACCTTCGGCACCGTCATCGCCTTCTTCTTGGCGCTGCTCTTTGTGTTCTTGCGCACCCAGACCTTCGACCGCGTCGACAACGACCTGGTGCGTTTCTTTAAGAGCATTGGCCGCGGGTTTGCGACCGTCTATTCCACCGTCGTGCGCGGCACGCCCATGATGGTCCAGGGTCTGCTCATCTATTACGCGGGCTTTACCGTTCTGCGCGGCATGGGCTTCGAGACCGCCCAGGCCAACCAGATCTGGAGCACCTTTACCGCGGGCCTCGTCACCATTTCGCTCAACTCTACCGCCTACATGATGGAGGTCCTGCGCGGCGGCATCGAGTCGATCGACCCCGGTCAGGCCGAGGCGGCGCGCTCGCTGGGTCTGTCGCAATGGCAGGCCATGCGCAAGGTCGTGTTCCCCCAGGGCATTAAAAACGCGATCCCGGCGCTCACCAACGAGCTCATCATCAACATCAAGGACTCGTCGGTGCTTTCGGTCATCGGCGTGTTCGACCTCATGTACGCCACCACCACCGTCGCCGGCGTGTACTATCGCCAGATGGAAGTCTACTGCGTGGCGCTCGTGGTCTACCTGATCCTGACGCTCGTGGCGAGCCGCCTGCTCGAGGCCTTTGGCAAAAAGCTCGGTGCCGAGGCTCCGGCCACGCTGCCCAGCTCCAACTAGGCGCAAGACGAGGAGATTCATCATGGCAGATACCGTTACTACCGGCGCTGCGGCCGCGCAAACCAAAGAGCCGCTCATCCGCGTTGAGGGCCTGCGCAAGAGCTTTGGCTCGCTCGAGGTGCTCAAGGGCATCGACCTGGCCGTTAGCCCCGGCGAGGTCGTCACCATCATCGGCGCCTCGGGCTCGGGCAAGTCGACCTTCCTGCGCTGCCTCAACCTGCTCGAGACCCCGGACGCAGGCCACATCTGGTTCCACGGCCAGGACCTCACGGCCGAGCGCTGCAACATCAACAAGCTGCGCGAGGACATCGGCATGGTGTTCCAGGGCTTTAACCTGTTCAACAACATGGATGTGCTCGACAACTGCACGCTCGCGCCCGTCACGCTCAAAAAGATGAGCAAGGCCGAGGCTGAAAAAATTGCGATGGAGCATCTGACGAGTGTGGGACTCGAAAAATTCGCGCACGCCGCCGTGGGTCGCCTGTCCGGTGGTCAAAAGCAGCGCGTGGCCATCGCTCGTGCTCTATGCATGAACCCGCAGATCATGCTGTTTGACGAGCCGACCTCAGCGCTCGACCCCGAGATCGTGGGCGAGGTGCTCGAGGTCATGCGCAAGCTCGCTGCCGACGGCATGACCATGGTCGTCGTCACGCACGAGATGGCCTTTGCCCGCACGGTGTCCGACCGCGTGGTCTTCATGGACAAGGGCGTGGTGCTCGAGGATGCCGCGCCGGCCGAGCTCTTTGGCAACCCCAAACACCAGCGTACCCGCGAGTTCCTCTCGCGTTATCTCGAGGACAAATAACCGACCGCAAACGCGTACGTGGCAGGGCCGCTCCGGTGGGGCGGCCCTCGTCATCACAATCGAAAGGATGTCATGGCCGAGGTTTGGCGCTTCTTTGCGCATGAGGATGATTTTGCCGATTTGGACAAGGCCGGCGCATGCGAGCGCCTGGGCCGTGTGCTGTCGTTTCCGACCATTTCGAGTATGGATGCCGAGGCGGTGGACTGGCAGGCGTTTGCCGACCTGCGCGCCTATATGCAGCAGGCCTGGCCGCGCGTGTTTGCGGCGGGCGAGGTCGAGCTCATCGATCATTCGTTGCTGGTGACGCTTTCCGGCTCCGACTCTGCCCTCAAGCCCGTTATGCTCATGGGTCACATGGACGTGGTCCCCGTGGTGCCGGGTACTGAGGCCGATTGGACGCACGCCCCCTTTAGCGGACATGTGGACGACGCCTACATTTGGGGCCGCGGTGCCATCGACATGAAAGACCAGGTCGCAGGTATTCTCGAGGCGGTTGAGTATGCGTTGGCGCACGGTTGGGAGCACAAGCGTTCGCTGCTGCTGGCTTTTGGCCAGGACGAGGAAACCACGCAGTACGGCGCGGGGGCGATCGGTCGCGTGCTCGAGGAGCGCGGTATTGAACTTGAATACCTGATCGACGAGGGTGACTACCGTATCGTTTCGGCTGCCGAGTACGGCGCGGGCGAGGGCTGGCTTATGCATGCCGACCTTGCCGAGAAGGGCTACGCCGATATTGTGCTCAAGACGAAGAGCGAGGGCGGGCATTCGTCCAACCCCTACGGCGGCACATCGCTCGAGGTACTGAGCCGCGCTATCGCCGCAATCTGCGATATCGAGTGGCCGACGCGCATGGCCGATCTGCTTGCCGCACAGCTTGTCGAGCTGGGGCTCTACTCGGCCGACGAGATTGCCTCCAACAAGGACACCATCGTGTGCGAGTGCCTCGCCAGCAAAAAACTCTACCCGCTCGTGACCACTACCTGCGCGCCCACGCAGATCGAGGGCGGCAGCGCTGGCGCTAACGTGATGCCACAGGATATGTGGGCCAACATTAACTTTCGCATGCTCGAGGGCACGAGCGTGGCCGACGTTGTGGCGCGCTGCCGTGAGGCGGTTGCCGGGGCGGACCTTGCCGGTCGTGTCGAAGTGGAGCTGGGCCCCGGCAGCTCCGAGCCCTCGCCGTCCCCGCGCATCGGTGGTCCCGGCCTCGAGGCGGTTCGCTCCATCGCCGCCCGCTATTTCCGCGATCCAAAGGGGACGGAGGAAAACGGATCATCCGAGCCGTTGGCGATTGTCCCCTCGACCGTGATCGGCGCGACCGACGCTGCCAACTACCAGCACATTTGCTCCGAATGCATTCGTTTTTCGGCGTTTGTGGTCGACGATGACGAGTGCGACCGCGGCGTCCACGGCACCAACGAGCGCATCACCCGCCGCGCCTACCTCCAGGGTGTTCGCTTCCTCATCGCCCTGCTTCAAACGCTCTAGAATGTGACAAAGCGACAGTCTCTTTGTTAGCCGTTGGGGACGCTCTTAAACGACTAGCCGTTAAGGAACGTCCATTACAGTCGAAATTGTCAGCCCGGGACCGTCTCGGGCTACGATTGAGGCGCGCCCAGAACGGGCCGCCGACCGGGCGCCCGCGCACGGCCGAACGTCCCTGCCCCCGAGAGGGCCTGTTGGGTGCTGCCGGCGCGGGACGCGCCGCCCCCGACGGCTGATAGGAAAGTGCCGGGCAGAGGCCGCGGCTGGTAATGTGAGTGCCGAGGGGGAGGCCATCCGGTCGAACGACTACCGGAAGGATACCACCGTGAAAGCGCCATCCACCAGACCCGCGGCCGTGCTCGGCCTGGACGTCGGCAAGTCCTCCCACTGGGCCTGCCTTATCGACCGCGGCGGGGAGGTGCTGGCCAGCGCCCCCGTCCGCAACCGGGAGGGCGCTCTAGACGCGCTGTTCTCCTCCGCGCCCGCCGGCACGCTCGTCGTGGTCGACCAGTTCCGCAACATAGGGTCCCTCGCCGTGCGGCGCGCCCGCGCCGCGGGGCTGGCGGTCGCCTACCTGCCCGGCCTCGCCGCCAGCCGCGCCGCCGGGCTGTTCGCCGGCGAGGCCAAGACCGACGAGCGCGACGCCGAGGTGATCGCGCGGACCGCCCTGGGCGTGCCGGACTCCCTGTCGGGGATCCCGGGCCGCGGCGAGGCCCTCGAGGCCGCCCGCGCCCTCTCCTCCCAGCGCGACCACGTCGTGGCCTGCGCGACCAGGGACAAGAACCGCCTGCGCGCGGTTCTGCTCGAGTCCTGCCCGGCCCTCGAGGCCGCGGTCGACCTGTCGGACCGCCGGTGGCTGGAGCTGCTCGCCGGGTTCGGCGGGGCGTGGGGGATCGCCCGCTCGGGGGCCGAGGGGCCGCAGGCCGAGGCCGCCGGGGAGGCCGCGGCCGCCTCGACCGCGCCGCCGCCGGCACTCATCGAGGCCGAGAACAGGCAGGTCAGGTTCCTTGCCGCCCGGATATCGGAGGCCCTCGACGAGGCCGGGGCCCTCGAGGCCGAGACGGCGGCGCTGCTCGAGGGCGACGAGACCTACGCGTGCCTGCTCACCGTGCCCGGCATCGGCCCGAGGACCGCGGCGCAGCTCGCGGTGTCGGTCGACATCGGGAGGTTCCCGGACCACGACCACCTGGCCTCGTATGTTAGCGCTACTGTAAAAACAACCATTTTGACCAACGCTCAACAACCAATCAT
>DXZW01000003.1 GCA_019419455.1 Collinsella sp.
GCCGCGCGGCAAGGAGATATATTGCCAGACCGGAGGGGCGCCGGGGGCGGGAATCTGGGAGCACACATTTCCTACACATATTAAAACCCTGCTTACGTTTGCCAGCCGTTCTCTACCGCTCACCGAGGGCCTCTTTATAGTGAAGCGTCATATGGCTAAAGCTGATAGGCTCCCTTAGCCAAGGCACAGCCGGCATCGAGCAACTCATCGCGCTCCTCCACCGAGAACCCCTCGGCGTATACGCGAACCACCGGTTCGGTCCCGCTGGGGCGGATCAGCAGCCAGGTGTCATCCTCGAATGCCAAACGTAAACCATCCATATGGCTTACAGCCTGCGGCGCCTTGCCGCAAATCGATTTAGGATTCATGCCAGGAAGCAGCGTTCGCAGCGATTCGGCGTCTTCGGCCTCAAGGCGCAAATCGCGACGCCCATAGCTCGTCTTACCAAAACTGGCCTCGAGCTGATCGACCAAAACGCCCAAAGGCGCGCCCGTCTTTGCCATAAGCTCACACAGAATCAGACAAGCAAGGATTCCATCACGCTCAGGCATATGCGCGGCGATGCCGATACCGCCGGCCTCCTCGCCTCCCATGAGGACGCCGCCCTTCTTCATCTCTGCAGCTATATATTTGAAACCGACCGGCTTAACGGTCACACGACAGCCAAGCGCCTCGGCAATGCGACGCACGAGCGTCGAGCACGAGAGATTGACGACGACACGCCCCTCCAAATTGCGGAATTGAACGAGGTCGCCCAAAACAAGCGCCATGATTTGATGCGGATGAATATATCTACCGCGTTCGTCGACCGCACCGATACGGTCGGCATCGCCGTCGGTCACCAGGCCTGCGCACGCCCCGTCCTCGACAACCGCACGCTCGCAAGCGTCCACCCACGGCTCAACAGGGTCGGGGCAAATGTCCTCTTGATCGGACGACTGTCCGGCATGAATCTCGTGCACCTCGACGCCTAGCTCCCGCAGCAGGTCGGCAAGATATCCCTGGGCCGCGCCGCCCATGGGGTCAACTACCACACGCAGGTGAGCGGCTCGAATGGCCTCGGCATCGACAAACGATGCCACCGCCTGCATATAGTCAGGAATAATATCCGCGGTGCGATAGCGTTCCTCGATCCCCATCGGCTCGGGGGCCATAGTCTCTTCGAGCTCTTCGATGACATCCTGATTGGCCGTCGAGCCATCTCCCATGCGCAGCTTAAGGCACAGATACCCCTGCGGATGATGGGATCCCGTCACCATGAGCGCACCGCAGGCCTCGCCGTCATACGCCGCCGCCCACGTAAGGGCGGGGGTCGGAACAGGCCGAGATGCGAGCACTGCGTCCAATCCGTGAGCGGCAAGCACGCCTGCCGCAAGCTCAGCAAACTCGCGCGCCTGCGGCCGGGTGTCGAACCCTATATATACCGTTTTGCCCGGATTGGTCTTTTGCCACAACTCGCCGACGGCATCGGCGATACGGGCAACGTTATCGGCAGTGAAGTCCTCATCGACGCGAGCGCGCCAACCGTCAGTTCCAAAATGAATTATCGCGCACACGCGCAGACACCTCACAGTGTTTGGATCATGGTACGCATGAGGTATACCCGCAACGCTCGCCCAGCAACCTGCCAAAACCGGCATTCACCATTTGGGCAAATGCTACCGCCGATGTGCAAGCAATAAAAAAACCGCCCCGTATGGAGCGGTTTCGACCTTTATATATCGAGCGCCTCGGCCATCGCTGCCGTAGTGATTGCCGTGGTTCCACAGCAACTGCCCACCATTGCGGCACCGGCATGTCTCCATTCGATGCATGCGCGCGCGAAAGCTTCTGGGTTCTCGTGCCATACGGGGCCATCCTGAGTCTGGACCGGATCGCCCACGTTGGGACGCACCGTGACGGGAGTAGTCGCCGATGCAACCATCCTGGGCACCGCCGCGTTCGCGGCCGCAAGCGAACAGCAATTAACACCAACCGAGTTTGCGCCGTGTTTTTCGGCGTACAAAACGGCTGCCTCGATGTTGAGGCCATCGCCCAACAGGTCGCCTTTATCGTCAACGACAAAACTCACCAGGACAGGCATGCCGTCGGCGGCATCTCGGGCGCCGGCAAGCATGGGCTGCAAATTACGGATAGACGTCACCGTCTCGATCAGCAGACCGTCAACACCAGCATTGAGCAAGGTGTGCGCCTGTTCGCGCGCAATGCCTCGGATTTCACGATACTCGACAGAGTCTTCGGCAAACCACTCAATACCGATCGGGCCCATCGAGCCCAGTAGCAGCTGAGGGTGCGCCTGGCGGGCATCGTCGACGGCCCCGCGATTGACCTCCGCCACGGACGGCGCAATCTGGTCGTGCTTGAGGGCATAGCTTGATGCCTGAAAGGTATTGGTAATGAGCACCTGCGCGCCGGCGGCGACATACAAGCGATGGATACGAGAAACGGTCTGCGGCTCTGCCAGATTCCAAAACGCCGGTGGAATGTCGGCGGCATCGTACTCACTCAACAGAACACTGCCCATGGGGCCCTGCGCCAACAAGGTCTCGCTCGACAAGCGGCGCGTAAGTTCCTCGGCACCAAAGCGGTTGTAATAACTCGTATCCATATATATCCCGCTATTCCTCGACGCTGATTCCCTGCTTTTCGAGATAGGCGAGCCAGCGGCTCATCGTGTCCTCGGATAGCGCATGCTCCATCATGCAGGCCTCGGAATCGGCTCGCTCAAATTCGACACCGAGCTCCTGAACCAAAAACGTGCGGATGAGGCGATGACGGTACCAGATAGCCGTGCCAACCTCGCGGCCGCGATCGGTCAGGATCACCTTGCCGTAGTGCGATTGCTCGACAAGCTCGGATGCCTTGAGAGCCGAAACCGCTTTATTGACCGATGCCTTGGAGACGCCAAGGCGCTGCGCGATGTCGACCGATCGAACGCCGTTGGTTTCCCCCTCTTCGCTTTCAATGCGAACCATGCACTCCAAGTAGTCTTCGTTCGCCACCGTCAGATGTAGTTCGCGCGAGCTATTTGTCGTATCCATGATCTTCCGTCCCTTCTGCATTCAATGGCTGATTCTACCCCATCCAAGCGTCGTAGTATGCCGTGGCATACCGTGCTAGAGTTCTTGTTGCACACGACGACCAAGATTGGAGCGGTCTTTATGGAAAACACCACCACGAGCCCCGATGTTCTCGAGCGCTTTTTGCGCTACGTCCAGATCAACACGCAGTCCGAGGATGCAAACTGCGACCAGGTACCCTCGAGCGCCGTTCAGTTTGACCTTGCCAACGTGCTGGCTGAAGAGCTACGCGAGCTTGGTGCGGAAGATGCCCACGTGACCGAGCACGCCTATGTCTGCGCGCATATCCCCGCAAGTGCGGGCGCTGAGGACAAGCCAGCCCTGGGCCTGATCGCCCATCTCGACACCACCGAAGTTGCACCGGGTGCCGGCGTGAAACCGCACATCGTACACTACGAAGGCGGCGACCTGGTCTGCGGCACGGTTGACGGTAAGCCCGTTGCCATGAGTACCGCCAAGCTTCCCGCCCTGAACGACCTCGCAGGTGAGGACCTGGTCTGCAGCGATGGCACCACGCTGCTGGGCGCGGACGACAAGGCAGGCGTCGCCGAGATCATGTCGCTTGTCACGCGTATCGCTCAGGACCCCTCTCTGCCCCATCCCGCACTCGGCATTTGCTTCTGCCCTGACGAGGAGATCGGCCACGGAGCAGAGCTGTTGGATATCGATACCTTTGGCTGCAAGTACGCCTACACGGTCGACGGCGGCCCCATCGGCGAGCTGGAGTGGGAGTGCTTTAACGCCGCCGAGGCGACCGTCCGCTTTGAGGGCCAGTCCATCCACCCGGGCGACGCCAAGGGCCGTATGGTCAACGCAGGCAATCTGTTCTGCGACTTCAACGCGTTGCTCCCCTACGTGCAGCGCCCGGAGTATACGGAAGGCTACGAGGGCTTTTATCACCTTGAGGGCGTATCTGCGACCGTCGATCACGCCACAGCGCGCTATATCGTCCGCGACCATGACGCCGCCAAGTTCCAGCAGAAACTCGACCTTATTGATGCCGCCGCCTCGATGCTCAACCAACGTCTGGGTGAGGAGCGCGTGACAGTCGAGATTAAGCAGCAGTATCGAAATATGGCCGAAATCGTTCGTGACTATCCCGAGCTTATTGATGTTGCCAAGGAAGCCTACCTTGCCTGCGGCGTTGAACCCCAAGTGCTGCCGATTCGCGGCGGCACCGACGGTGCACAGCTGTCGTTCCGCGGTCTGCCCTGCCCCAACCTTTCCACCGGCGGCTATTGCTACCACGGCGTCAACGAGTTCGTCCCGGTCAGTTCGCTCGTCAAGATGACCGACGTCCTGCAGGAGCTCGTCGCCCGCTTTGCATAAGCCTGGCTGCATAAGCCCAAAAGACGAATCGCCCCGTCCTCAACCGAGAACGGGGCGATTTTTTTGCTGCAACGAGAACAGGTTGACGCACGCCAGCCTCTTAACGCAAGGAGTGTCCCAAACTGCCGGCACATAAGGAACGTCCCCAAGTGCCAAGTGTTCCGGCAACGCCGATGTTTTGGCGCGGACAGACACTATGACCCAATCCGAAGGCACGGAAACGACAGGAGCCCCCGCTCGTGACCGCGGGTCGGGGCTGCGACAATGTTGTTGAAGTGCCAGAGGCGCAGCCGCGCCGCAACGAGGTTGGGAGGCTCCCGTGCCTAGATATTCTACCGCCTTCGGAATGGACGTACACCTCAGGTCCACCACCGTCTGCGCGCTCGACGCGGAGACGGGCGAGGCCGTGACGAGGAGGTTCCGCGGCAACCCGTGGGGCGAGGTCGCGGAGTGGATGTCGGGCTTCCCCGGCCCGTCGCTCGCCGCCTACGAGAGCGGCTACCTCGGCTTCGCCCCGCAGAGGGAGCTCTCCGGGCTCGGCGTCGACTGCGTCGTCGCGGCCGTCTCCAAGGTCCCGAGGTCGGCGGCCGACCTCTCGTCCAAGAACGACCGCAACGACGCGGCCAGGATGGCCAAGGCGATACTGTCGCACGATATCTCCCCGGTATGGGTGCCGTCCCCCGAGATCGAGGGGCTCAGGGACCTCGCCGCCGCCCACGACGCCGCGACCGCGAGGCTCGCGGCGGCGAAGCAGCGGCTCCTGGCGTTCCTGGCCCGCCGCGGCTATGTCTACGGCGGCACGACGCCGGCCGGAAACCCCCGGAGGTACTGGACGTACGACTTCCTCAGGTGGCTCGACAAGGTTCGGCCCGCCGACGACGGCGGCATCCGGGCGCTTGCGGCGCTGAGGAACGAGGTCGAGGCGGCCGCCGAGACGCGCGACGACCTCCTCGCCGAGTACAGGGCCGCCGTCGCGGCGGGCCCCCTCTCGGCGGAGGTCGAGGCGCTCCAGTCGATCAAGGGGTGCGGGTTCGCGCTCGCCGCCGCCTTCGCGTCCGAGGTCGGCGACTTCTCGAGGTTCCGCTCCGGCAGGCAGGTGACGTCCTACTTCGGCCTCGCCCCGAAGCAGAGGTCGAGCGCGGACTCCGTGCGCCTCGGCGGAATCAGCGGGGCCGGCAACGCGCTCGTCAGGAGGTTGGTGTTAGCGCTACTGTAAAAACAACCATTTTGACCAACGCTCAACAACCAATCA